>CAZFCK010000043.1:0-25308 GCA_964517355.1 uncultured Desulfovibrionaceae bacterium
GCTTTAGAGCATCTCACGCTTGAAAAGCGCTAGATGCTCTAAAGCATTTCCCTGGAACAATTGGAAATTGTTTCAGGGGAGAGCCTTGTTTCAAAGCGAAAATGCGCTAGAATATCTTCAGCTTGAAAAGCTCTGGATGCTCTTGTTCATTACCCTGAAATTATTGAAAATGTTTTCAGGGGGGGAATCTTGTTTCAGGATGAAAATGCGCTATATGGGGTTGTACACGATGCGATCCGAGTATTCTGCTTTTTTACCTTTATTCCACAATGATACTGGTCGATAATAACCGACGATGCGGGTGAAGACCTCGGCTGGCTGTCCGCAGACGGGACATTCGTACTGCTCTCCGGGAATGTATCCGTGTTCCTTGCACACCGAGAACGTGGGCGTGATGGAAAGATAGGGCAGCTTCGTCATGGTGAAGGCCTTGACGATGAAGTTCTTCAGGGCTTCCGTGTCGGCCACGGATTCGCCCAGATAGGTATGGAACACGGAACCGCCGGTGTAGAGCGGTTGCAGCTTGTCCTGGTGCTCCAGGGCGAAGAGCACGTCGTTGGTGAAGTTCACGGGCAGGGCCGTGGAGTTCGTGTAATAGGGCGTGCCGTTGCCCGAGGCCACTATCTCCGAATACAGGCCCTTGTCGATCTTGGCCAGACGGTAGCTGGTGCCTTCCGCTGGTGTGGCCTCAAGGTTGTAGAGGTTGCCGGTTTCCTCCTGGAAAGCGGAAGTGATCTCGCGCAGATGATGCAGTACGCGCTGCATGAGGCGCACGCCGGCGTCGGTTTCGATGCCCTTGCCCAGGAGATTGAGGCAGGCCTCGTGCCCCCCGACGAGTCCGATGGTGGAAAAATGGCCGCGGAAGCCGTTTTTCAGGTAGCGCTGGCTCCAGGGAAACATGCCGCGCTCAAGGTTGTCGTTGATGAGCTTGCGCTTGAACTCCAGGGCGTCGCGCGCCATGCAGGCGTATTCTTCCACGTTGTCGAGAAAATCCTCCTCGCCTTGGGACAGATAGGCCAGCTTGGGCAGGTTCAGCGTGACCACGCCGATGGAGCCGGTAAGGTCTCCGGCGCCGAAAAGCCCGCCCACCTTGTTCCGCAGTTCGCGCAGATCCATTTGCAGTCTGCAGCACATGGAGCGTACGTCTTCCGGATCGAGGTCCGAATTGATGAAGTTCTGGAAATACGGTGCGCCGTATTTGGCCGTGAGCTTCAACAGCAGCTCGCCGATCTCGCTATCCCACGGGAAATCTTTGGTGATGTTGTATGTGGGGATGGGAAAGGAGAAGATGCGGCTGTGGTAGTCGCCTTCGAGCATGACTTCAAGGAAGGCCCGGTTGATCATCTCCATTTCCGCGGTGAATTCGCCGTAGGTGGCGTCGGTGATACGGCCGCCGATAATGGCGCCTTCCTTGGCGATATGCTTTGGAGGCACAAGGTCGAAAGTCAGGTTGGTGAAGGGGCTTTGCCCGCCCCAGCGCGACGTTGTGTTGAGATTGAAAACGAATTTTTGCACGGCCTGGCGCACCTGGGTGTAATTCAGGCCGTCGTTGCGCACAAAGGGGGCCAGATACGTATCGACGTTGTTGAACGCCTGGGCTCCGGCCCATTCGTTTTGCAGCGTGCCCAGGAAGTTGACCATTTGCCCCATTATGGAATCGAAATGCTTGGCGGGGCCGGCGCAGGAGCGGCCTTCCAGGTTGAAGCCTTCGAGCAGCAGGTCGCGCAGGCTCCAGCCGGCGCAGTAGCCGGCCAGGCCGAAGGAGAGGTCGTGAATATGGAAATAGCCGTGATTGTGCGCCTCCCTCACTTCCTCGGGATATTTTTCCAGGGCGTAGCGGGCCTGAATGGTGCCGGAAAGGTGCAGCATGAGTCCCTGAAACGAGTGGGACATGTTGGCGTTTTCATTGACGCGCCAGTCCGCCTTGTCCAGGTAGTTGTCGATGGTGTGGGCGACGTCGAGATAGGCGGCCTTTTGCTCGCGGATCTGGCGTCTTTTTTCCCTGTAGAGGATGTACTTTTTCGCCACGTGGTACAGCCGCGACTCCATGAGCACCTGTTCCACCATGTCCTGCACCTGTTCCTGGTGGGGAACATCGACATCCGCAAGTTTTTGCTCCACTTTATGAGCAAGTCTTTTCGAAAGAATCGGATCTTTGATGCCGCATACTTGCAGCGCCTTGAGAATCGCCTGGGCAATGCGGTCCAGCGACCATGTTTCCTCGCAACCGTCCCTTTTACGAATCAGCCTAGGCATACGTCCTCCTGGGTTCCTGATATTTCTGAATTCTCAGCTTAAAGCCCTCCGGCGGATAGCTGCGCGCAAGAGCCACATCCTCGTTCGTCAAGAGGGGAACATGGGTCAGGCGGAACACGAACGCCTGAGGATGGGTGCGCGCCATGGCGAAAATATGTTCCAGATTGGCGCGGGCCTGGTCTTCGCTCACCCCCTGTCCCGTGAGCTGCGGGTAGAGGTGATACGGCCCTTTCACGTCGATGAAAAATTGATCCACCAGGCCGGACGCGAGCAACGCCTCCACTACGCCGGGCTTCATGCCGTTGCTGTCCACCTTGAGGGGCAGGCCGATGCGCGAAAGGTCTTCGAGCAGCAAGTTCAGATTTTTCACACAGGTGGGCTCGCCCCCGGTGATCACGATGCCGTCCAGCCAGCGTTTGCGTTCGGCTAGCATGGTCAGGATTCTGGGGCGTGATTGAGAAGGCAACGTGTCGGGTTTCCACGCGATCTGGCCGTTATGGCATGTGGGGCAGCGCAGGTTGCAGCCCCCGCAGAAAAGCACCATGGCCGTGTGGCCGGGCCAGTCGCAAAAACTCAACGGCTCCATGCCGCGTACCGAATTCCAGGCGGCCTGCAGGGCGGAATCCGGTTGTGGAAAATGCGCCGACCTGAAGGGGCGGACGCGCCTCGGCCGTGGCGTGGTCGAAAAAAGAGCTGATTCGGCCCCCGCCGGAATTGTTTGTGCAGCGGAATGTATCATAAAAGTACGCGATTACGCAGGGAAAAAGTCCGCAACCCGTCTGCGGGTCCTGCGTCTGGCTATTGATGTTTGTTAGAAAAAAACGAGATTTTCTTTAAAAGCACAACGCGACGACGATCCAGAAACTACTTCATAAAGCACGCTGTGTGAACCCGTCGCAATAAAAAACTGTAGTCCACTCACGTTAACTTCTTGTGACTCATGTACAAAAAAATATCCGGGGTTTCATGCGAGTCGCTTTAATGTGGATGGGGATCTTTCTTTCATGGCTGAGTTTTTCCCTTATGTACAAGGGGTTGCGTACTGAAAATAGTTGCGACGACCTGTTTCATTTGTTGATTATTTATTGTATGTTCAGTATGTTAGCGAGTTATGAACATTTTGTGAACATTGTGTCTACAGAAGTTCTACAAGTTGCGGCGGGCAGTACGCCGCCACACGAGGTCCTTTTTTCTTGTAATACGCCAAGAAAACACAGTTTTTTGCGATCTGGCTGATAATGTAATGAAAATATGGAGGGATTTTTCAATCCGGGATCGTACGAGAAAAAAGCGTACGGAACGCGCGCGGTCAGGGGGAGACCAGGAGGCGAACGGTGAAGCAGGCCCCGCCTTGTTCCTGGGTCTTGCCGCGTATCTCGCCCCCCCAGGAATCCACGAAGGTATGCACCAGCGACAGGCCCAGGCCCATGCCTTTACCCGCCTCCTTGCTGGTGAAAAAAGGATCGAAGATGCGTTCCTCCAGCCCCTGAAGGCCTGGACCGTTGTCGGCAACGCGGAGCAGCAGCCATTTGTCCTTGGTTTCCGTGCTCACGTGAATCGTTTTTCGCGCCGCGGCCATGGCGTCCAGGGCCTGCATGGCGTTGACGACCAGATTGATGACCACCTGCTCCAGCTGCACCGGGTTGGCCCGCGCCAGGGGCAATCGGGGGGGCAAGTTCAAGAGCAGCGTTATGCCGTGGGCCTTGAGTTGCGCCTGGAGCAGTGAAATGGCCTCCTGCACGCAATGGTTGAGGTCCGCGGAAGAGGGCATGGAAGGTCCGCTTTCCTGCCGCACGAGAGCGCGCATGTGGGTTATGATTTCGTGGATTCTGCCGCATTCGCGCATGATCCAGCCCAACCGCGTGAGCAGGGTTTCCCTGTCGGGCTGACGGTCCTTTTCCACGAGCATTTCAAGGCCGCTGGCGTATAATTGCAGCGCGTTGAGCGGTTGGTTGATTTCGTGGGCTATGCCGGTGGCCAGAGTGCCCAGGGCTTCAAGTTTTTGCGCGCGTTGCAGTTGCGCCTGAGCTTCGAGTTTGTCGGTCACGTCGTCGGCCATGACGATGATCGAGTCCACGCCGCCGTCCTGTTTGAAGACGGGGCAGTACGTCATTTGCAAGGTGCGCTCCCCATGGGGCAAAGCCACATGCAGGAGGGATTCGCGAACGGCGCCGTCTTCGCGCGCGTAGAGCGGCATGTCGTGCGGGCAGGGGCTGACGCCGCACGTGTCGGGCAGTATTTCATGAAAAAGGGGCGCGGCGGCGAAGTCCGCATGGGAGAACCACTCCCGGAACATGGGGTTGGCCGTGCGCACGCGCATGTCCTGGTCCAGCAAGGCCAACCCGAGGGCCAGGTTGTCGGCGATGTTGCGGTGCAGTTGTTCGCTGGTCAGCAAGGCTTCCTGGGCCTTTTTGCTGCTCGTGATGTCGATGCCGAGTTCCAGGGCCAGCGGATCGCCGTTTTCGTCCTGGAAAGGGTAGCCGTACATTTGATACACTCTGCCGGTGACATGGCTGCGCCACTCCCAAATGGAGAGGCTGCGCGTTTCGAAAATTTCTTCCAGGGGACCCGGAATGTTGTCCTGCCCCGCATGCATGGCTTCATATTCCGCAAGGGCCTCGTGGGAGCCGAAGGCATCGCGGAAACAGCGGTTCGTAAAACGGCGGCAGGCGTCGCGCGAGAACAGGCAGACCAGGGCGGGGAGCCGGTCGAGCAGTGAAAAGAGCCGCCGGCGTTCATTTTCCACGGCTTGTTCCGCGATTTTGCGTTGCGTGATGTCCATGTCCGAGCCGCTGAGCACGACGGATCCGTCGCTTTTTCGCGTGGCCACGCCGCGGCTGAGCATCCAGAGCGTGCTGCCGTCCTTGTGCAGCTTGCGGTGTTCGCATTCGAATACAGGAGTTTCGCCCCGCAGGTGCTGTTGCAGGGCGGCCTCGATTCCGGCCCTGTCTTCAGGGTGCACGAGGTCCAGCCAATCATGGGCCATGGTGCAGAGTTCGTCCGGCGAATGGCCGAGCAGAGTCTGGAGAAGCGGGTGCAGGAGCATGGCGCCGCTTTCGATGTCCCATTCCCAGAGACAGACCTTGCCAGCCTCCACGGCATGGCGGTAGCGGCGATCCTTGACGCGCAGAGCCGCGTCCTTTTCCCGCCGTTCCGTGATGTCGAGATAGACCACCACAACGCCGTATCCGGGCAAGGGCAGGGGCGTGGCCGTGACGCTCAGCCAGCGCACTTCGCCGTTGGGCAGGATATAGCCCATTTCCTGATCCCTGACCGTGAGTCCCTGCTTCAGGGCGACGGTGGCCGCGAATTCGCTTGGAGGCATGGACGAGCCGTCTGAGCGCAGAATATGCCAGGCCTCGCTGTCCACCAGTCTCCCGGTGTGCTCGGGCACGCCTAAGCCCAGGATTTTTTCACTGCTGGGATTGACCTCGACGATTTTGCCGTAGTGATCCGTTATGGTGATCCCGACAGGGAACAGCTCGAAAAGGAGCTGATATTTTTTGTGGATTTCCTTGAACGAATCCATGGTCTCGTGGAGGGCGGTCACATCTTCGAGGCTGGCGAGGAAACGCGGGTGCTCCCCCGGAAGCGCGCGTACGGGGCGCGGCACGGCCTGCAGCCGCAGGGAAGAGCCTCCCGGGGTCGGAATTCCGATCTGGTAGCTCCGCAACGCGCCGCCTGCGCGATCCTTTCGCGCCCGGGCGAGGGTCTCCCTGTTGTCCGAGCGCTGGAGCGCGTCCAGCAGGAGCTGCAGGCACTGTTCGTACGGGCGGTTCAGGGCCGCGCGCAACACGGCGCACGCATAGTCCAGCGCGGGAGATTCATTGGCGGTAAAAGGCCTGTCGGCGATTTCCGCAATGAACCACGCTGCAAGGGGGTCGTCCCGCAGCAGAACGGCGAATGGGGTTGGCAGGTGCGTCATGACTTCTGTTCTGTGGTGCAAATGTCCAGCCACGTCAAGAAATGACTATAAGCCGCCTGTTTCGTCTTGCCAAGATCCCCGTTCACAAGCAAAATAATCGTAAAAAGAAACAGGCCAGCACAGGGGCACAAACATGCGATACCGGATACTGAACCTGGAAAAAGCGCTGAACGCCACCCGCAAGGGCGAAGACATCATGGCCTTCGCCTCCATAGATGTGCAAGCCGGGGCGCAAGACCAGCCGCACAATGGCGTGCTTACGATTTTCAGCCGCGGCCAGGGCGAAGATTTGGGAGGCCTGCGCTGCAGCTTCATGATTGATGTGGAGGAAAACCAAGAATTGTGCGTGTTTTTGGAGAAGCTGTTCAAACGGTTGAGCCAGGCCATGACTCACCCCATGCTGGGGCAGGATTTTGAATATTCCGTGCCTTTGAAAACCAGAAATTTGCAAGGAAACGTCTGGTTTGTCCAGGATGTGCATTTTTCCTTCAAGCACATGCGCCAACGGGCCAAAGATTTTGTGGAACGGGGAGTGCTGCCGTTTTTGAGCGGTGAATTGGGCATTTCATTCGGCGAGTTGCAATGGTGGGCGGATGACGCTCCCGCTATGGAGGAAAAGGCGAAATACATCACCAAGACTCTGCTTTCCAAAAAGGAGCCCTCGTGACGCGAGGTTGACCGCTACGGAAAGTTGCTCCCATTGATCATCCTATCATATTCTTTTTCTTGGTCTTTTATTTTTGCCGGCCCGGCGGAATAGCGCACCTGTGGCCTGGGAAAAAGAAAAGAAAAATTCTCCGCAATTCAGTTTACAGTAGTTTGCATTGTGCTGGCGCGCAACCGGGGTACTATTGCACGCAACAGGAACGCAGTGTTGCGTCGAAGTGTGGCGCAAGTTTGGTTTCAACAAGGAAATGACCCATGGCTGCAATGACGGTGCACAGTACCTCCGTATCGGATTCATCATGCCGCAAACGCGGCAAAGGGGTTGCGGCCCCGCGCTGTCCGCGCAAACAGTCGGCTTGTGTCGCGCCATGTGTTTCATATCCGCTTCCGCAAGTGCGGGCGGCGCATGCGGCCGCGTTGTGAAAAGGGTTCTGGACATGCTGCGACGTATCAACATCACGCTGCGCTCGGGGCGCATCGGCGGACTGGCGACAGCTCTCGTCTATTGGCGTCCGGCGCCGGGGCAAAGGTTGCGGGTCCGGCGCTTGCGCCTGGAGCGGGACGGCCGCAGGCTGGAGCGCCTGGAACGCGCGTGCGAAGTCGCGGCCGTGTACGGCATGAGCCGCTCCGTGCGGGCGTTGTACGCGGAGCGGGATGCGCTGCGGCGGATTGTGGACCGGGATGCCCATGAATACGACAGGATAACCGAACGTTACGCGCAACAAGGTCCGCAGCCGGAAGGCGGATGTCCATCCGAGCAAAATATTTCACCGGCTCCCGAAGTGAAAGGGGCCTTGGGTGGAAACGATCGGGAGAAACGGTCATGAACAGTGCTGCGTGTTTCGATGCTCATGTGCTCTGCATCGCGTGTCGCGGCGCGTCTCGTGGGGCGCGGCGGTTGCGTCTGCCTGCGTTGCGAAATCCGGCCATGGTTTCCCAAGCGCGGACAGGGGGCTCGGCCGTGCCGTTTTCCGCTGTTTTCCCGATTGACAACAGGTTGCGCCAAGGCGTCGGGCCCGGAGTCGTGCTCCTTCTCCATGCCCGTGCCGCGGCCGCCCCTTATCCGCCGTCGTCGCGCGCGCGGTGCGTCCATCCCCCCGTGGCCGCACATCATGACCTGCGCTCGCGAGACGGCATTGCCGCGCCTGCGGGCAACCGTGGCGCCGAAGGACGGTGATGGCGGACCTTGGCCGGTTGTGTCCCCGACCGGCTGCCGCCATCGCCGTGCTCCGCGCCTCCCGGTTTCCCCTGGTGAAGAGCGGCATCGCGCATTCCCTCCTTAAAGACCGGCGTGTTCCAGCCCGTCCCCTGCTGGGGGCGCCGGTCTTTTCCATTCTCCGGAACACGATCCGGCCTTGAGAAGCGGCGGAGGGCGGCGGCTTGACAGAATGGCGGGGCGTGACTAACTAAGGATAACGTGCAGGCAGGGAACGTGGCCTGCGCGCATCTCTGCAGCACAGTCAAGACAAACGCTCATGGGGTGGGAACTGTCCTGGCCCTTTTTTTTTGTTCGGCATCGCTGTGCGGGTCCGAGCCCCTCATTTCTAAGGAAGGCGCAAGCCGTCCATCAACGCTTCCCCCGTTGCTTGCTTGTCGTTCTCGATGCCGGCGGGGTGCAGATACATCGGAGGTCAATTTGGCTAAAGAAGAAGGAATCGTCGTCACTGGTACTGTTGAAGAGGCATTGCCCAACGCCATGTTTCGTGTGGTTTTGGAAAACGACCATGAAGTTTTGGCGCATATTTCCGGCAAAATGCGCAAATACCGCATCCGCGTGATGCCCGGCGATACCGTGAGCATCGAACTGAGTCCCTACGATCTCAAACGCGGGCGCATCACCTTCCGCCCCCGCTGACATACGGGCGTCTTTCGGCTGCCGCCGGGTTGCCGGTCGCAACCCCGCGGCCTATCGGACATTCTGAATCACGATACGCCCGGATCGGGCGTTTTGGCGGCGTTCCCGGCTGGGGATGCGGCGTTGTGTTGCGTGCGTAAATGGCGTAGGAGAACGTTTTGCAATGTCGCAACGTAACGGCGCAAGCGTGCGCGTCATCGCGTGTGCGCGCGGTAAATATCCGGCGGGAGGCTTTTGTGAGCAGCGGACATAGTGTGCAGAAGACTATTGCGGAGATCAATTCACGCATCAAAAAAGGCAAGGCCGTGGTGCTCAATGCCGAGGAGATGACCAAGGCCGTCAAGGAAATGGGCAAGGAACGCGCCGCCAAAGAGGTGGACGTTGTCACGACCGGCACCTTTTCGCCCATGTGCTCCTCGGGAATGCTCTTCAACATTGGCCAGCAGCCCCCGGTCATGAAAGTGAGCCAGTTGTGGCTCAACGGCGTGCCCGCCCATGCGGGGCTCGCCGCCGTGGACGCCTATCTGGGGTGTACCGAAACCGCGGAAGACGATCCTTTAAACAAAGTCTATCCGGGGCAGTTCAAATACGGCGGCGCTCAGGTCATCGAGGATCTGGTGCGCGGCAAGGCCGTGCATCTGCGCGCCAAGGCCTACGGTACCGACTGCTACCCCCGCCGGGTGCTGGAGAAAGACGTCACTCTGGCGGACCTGCCCTATGCGCAGTTGCTCAATCCGCGCAACTGTTACCAGAACTACAATTGCGCGGTGAACCTCACCAGCCGCATCATCTATACCTACATGGGGCCGTTGAAACCCAACGCGCGCAACGCGAATTACGCCACGGCGGGCCTGCTTTCGCCCCTGTTCAACGATCCCTACTTCAAAACCATCGGCCTGGGCACCAAGATCTTTTTGGGCGGCGGCACCGGGTGGGTGCTCGGCCCCGGCACGCAACACGTGCCGAATCCCAAGCGCACGCCTCGCGGCTTGCCTGAATCCGGAGCCGGCACCCTGATGGTGCGCGGCGACCTCAAGGGCATGACCCCTCGTTTTCTGCGCGCCGTCAGCATTGTGGGCTACGGCTGCTCCATGGCCGTGGGCGTGGGCATTCCCATTCCCATTCTCAACGAGGAAATGGCTTGGTACACCGGCGTCAGCGACGAGGACATCCTTGTGCCGGTCAAGGATTACGGTCATGATTATCCTCAGGGACTGCCCCGCGTTCTGGGGCATGTGACCATGGCCGAGCTCAAGGCCGGAGAGATAGACGTGATGGGCAAGAAGGTGGCCGCGGTGCCTTTGACCAGTTACAGCAGATCTTTGGAAGTGGCGAACACGCTGAAGAAATGGATTACCAACGGCGAATTTCTGCTCACCGAGGCTCAGGAAAAGATACCGGCCAGCTAGATCCGGAAGAGCCGCTCCGCCGGGTGCTCGCTGTATTGCGTGCCGCCGGGCCAGGGGTGATCGCCCTTTCCGGAGGGCTGGACAGCCGTATTTTGGCGCATATCGCCGCGGAAAACTTTAGTTTTTTCGCGGCGGTTCATTTGCGCGGTCCGCATGTGCCCCAGGAGGATACGGCGGCGGCGCGGCGGTTTTGCGCGGTGCGGGGCTGGGAATTGACGGAGCTGCACTGCGACCCGCTGACCGTGCCCCAGGTGCGGATGAACGCGCGCGACAGGTGTTATCACTGCAAGCGGCTGCTTTTTTCGCGCGTGATCGAACATGGCCGCGCCAAAGACCGCCCCGCGGTGCTGGATGGCACCAACGCTTCGGATTTGGGGGAATACCGCCCCGGATTGCGGGCCCTGCGCGAACTCGGCGTGCGTAGCCCCCTGGCCGAGGCCGGTGTGGACAAGGCCGGGGTCGTGAGTCTGGGACGTTGGCTCGGCGTGGAGGGAGTGGAGCGCCCCGCGCGTCCTTGCCTGCTTACGCGGTTCGGCTACGGGGTGCCCTGCGACGCCACGCTGCTGCCTCTGCTTCAGGCCGGAGAAGCCCTGGTGTCCTCGGCGGGTTTCCGTGAATTTCGGTTGCGCGTACCGGAACAGGGGGCGTTCGTGCTGCAATTGGAGCAAGGCGAACGTGCGCGCTGGGAAGAGCTTGGCGGCGATGTGCTGCGCGAACTGGAGTCGCTCGGCGTGCGCGTGGCCGCTGTGCGTCTGACAAAAGGAGTCAGCGGGTGGTACGACCGTTCGCCCCGGATGTGAAAAAAAGCTGGACAAGTTTGATAAAGTATTTGTAAAAGGCTTGTTTCGATTTCTACGAAAGGAGAATGCTCATGGGAAGCCATAAGAAAATTGAGCGCAAGAAAGAGCTGGACCGCAAACGGCACCGCCGTGCCAAGCGCCTGAAGGCTCGCATCCGCGAAGCCAAACAGGCCAAGTCCTAACGGGAGTTGCCCGGCGGCATGAACGGAAGCGCTTGAATGCGCACTGTTCCCGCTGCGGGTCATTTCCTGGAGACTTATCAACGCTTCAGGCGCATAAGCGTTATCGGGGCTTGTCGATGAGGGCGGTGTTCCGGCTTCGGACAATGCAATAATGATCTTTGATCAATATTGCTTGAGGAAGTCTTTCGACAGCAGCCGATCCGCTTTTTTTACTATGGCGGCGCTCTGTATGCAAAGAGTGGCCGCTCATCGCTTGTAATTATGCATAGTTTGGAATGGTCGCGGGGAGAAGGCTTGATTGCGGAGATTCTCCCCGGAAAACCATTTCACGCGGTTGCGATATGCAGCCCCGCTTTTTCGCGCCGTGAACGCGCAACATGGCGTTTTGCCCCTTCCGGTCGCACATGGTGCCTTGTTCGCGCAACGCGCGGAAGAGGCGTGCGGGGAGCGCGGCAACACGGGAAAGCCGCCGGTTTTCCGCTCTCAATGTAAAAAGCCGCCGCAACATCGGTGTTGCGGCGGAATTCATCCTTGCCGCCCGGCGGATGATGCGCCGGGTCTGCGGCTGCGGTCGGGAAAGCTTGACAACAGTCGCTCCATGCTTAGATGACGCTATGTTGATACTAAAACATCGCGTCGGAGGGAGAAGCGATCATGCCTATCTATGAATATCGCTGCGACGAATGCGGAAACGTGTTTGAAGAGCTGCAAAAGGATTTTTCCGAACACGCTGCAACGTGCCCCTTATGCAACGGACAGTCGCAACGTATCATGTCGAACACCTCGTTTATTCTCAAAGGCTCAGGTTGGTACGTTACCGACTACGCGCGCAACGGCTCCAGCTCGTCAAGCTCGAGCGCCGGCGGCAACGGCGGCAACGGCGGCAACGGTAGCAACGGCAAGAACGGCACGGCTTCCAAGAACGGCGTGGCCGCCCAGAAGACCGACACGGGCGCTGCGGCCAAGGAAAGCCCCAAGCCGTCCGCCGGCTCCGCAACCAAAGAGTCCAGCAGCACCTCGGCGGCGTAAGCGCCGGGACGTCGAATTTTATTTATCGAGGCAACCGCGAGGTTGCCTTTTCTTTGTTCAGGCGCCGCCCAGGCGCCCCTATTTTCGGAGAAACGCCATGATCGATCGTTACACGCGCCCCGTTATGCGGGAACTGTGGTCGCAGGAAAACAAGTTCCGCGCCTGGCTCGAGGTGGAACTGGCCGTTTGCGAAGGCTGGCACGCATTGGGGGTGATCCCCGGCGCGGCCATGGAAGATATCCGCGCCAAGGCGGATTTCGACCTTGAGCGGATTTTCGTTATTGAAGAAAAGACCAGGCACGACGTCATAGCCTTTCTCACGGCTGTGGAGGAAAAGGTCGGCCCCTCCGCGCGCTACATACATCTCGGCTGCACTTCGTCGGATATCGTGGACACGGCCAACGGCCTGCTGCTGACCCGCGCCGGAAACATCGTGGCCAAAGGTTTCGAACGTGTGCTGGCCGTGCTCGCCGACCTGGCGGAACGTCACCGGCAGACATTCGTCATGGGGCGCACGCACGGCATTCATGCCGAACCCACGAGCTTCGGACTGAAAATGGCCGGGTTCCATGCGGAGATGCAGCGCCACCAGCAACGTTTCCTGGCCGCTCTGGAAGGGGTGCGCGTGGGCAAGATTTCCGGGGCCGTGGGCACCTATGCGCACCTGGACCCCGAACTTGAGCGCCTGGCCTGCAACCACCTGGGATTGCGTGTGGATCCGATCTCCACCCAGATCATCCAACGCGACAGGCACGCCGCTTTTCTCACGGCCCTGGCCCTGGCCGCCGGGGGCGTCGAACGCCTCTGCGTGGAATTGCGCCATTTGCAGCGCACGGAAGTGCTGGAAGTGGAGGAGGGGTTCAGCAAGGGGCAGAAAGGCTCCTCGGCCATGCCGCACAAGAAGAACCCCATTTCGGCGGAGAATCTCACCGGGCTCTCGCGCCTGGTGCGCAGCAACAGCCTGGCGGCCATGGAGAACATGGCCCTGTGGCATGAGCGCGATATAAGCCATTCCTCCGTGGAGCGCGTGATTTTCCCGGATTCCACCACGCTCATGGATTACATTCTGAACCGCCTGGCCGGAGTGCTGGAAAACTTGCGCGTGCGCTCCGACAACATGCGCGAAAACATGGAGCGCTCCTACGGCCTGTATCTCTCGCAGCGGGTGTTGCTGGCCCTTGTGGAAGCGGGGCTCGGGCGTCAGGAGGCCTACGAGCTGGTGCAGAAACGCGCCATGCAGAGCTGGGACGAGAAAACGTCTTTCCCCGAACTGGTGCGCGGCGATGCGGCCATAACCAAACATCTTTCCTCCAGCCAGCTCGACGCCCTGCTGGACCCCGGATACTACCTGCGCTTCGAGGACATGATTTTCAAGCGCGTGTTCGGGCACGGGCTGAGCGGGGCCGAAGGCGCCGCGGAAATCACCGCGAAAAAACAGAAACTTGCCAGCCTGCTTTATGAATTGAGCTACAAGGAAGGGGACTTCACCCTGACTTCGGGCAAGAAAAGCGACTATTATTTCGACTGCCGCCAGACCGCGCTGCATCCCCAAGGGGGGCGGCTCATGGGACAGCTGTTCCTGCATCTGCTGCAAGGGCGCGACGTGGACGGCGTGGCCGGCATGACCCTGGGCGCCGACCCCCTGGTCTCTTCCGTTTCCGTGTTGTCCGCGGAGACGGACAAGCCTTTGCCCGCCATTATCGTGCGCAAGGAAGCCAAGGGCCACGGCACCAAACAGTTTTGCGAAGGCCTGGCCAATTTCGCCCCCGGCGGTAAAGTGGCCCTGTTGGAGGACGTGGTGACCACCGGCGGCACCCTGGTCAAGGTGGTGGAGCGTATCCGCGATGCGGGGCTGGAGGTCTCGTGCGTACTGTGCGTGCTGGATCGCGAGGAGGGCGGCCGCGAGACCCTGGCCGCGGCCGGGTTCGAGCTGGAATCAATCTTCACCCGCAACGAGCTGCTGCGGGCCGCGGGAAAAGCCCCAAGCACGGCTTCGGACAAGGAACCCGCCTGACCAAGCGCCGGGGGCTCGGTAAAGAGGCGCTTCCCCTCGTCCGCAACATGCCCGGCGTCACCTGAACCACGGCGTCCGGCTTCGGGAAAGCGGGGAAAGGAACTCTAGAAAAAGTATAGACAAGTGAAGGCATCATTTTGTAATAGGGATGCTGCAATACAGGTGTGGGGCCTTGTTGTTGTGGATTGCAAGGCGAAATACCTTGTGTTAGACCCGAAAAAAAGAACCTTGCGGTGACAGCACATCGTTTGTGGACGCTATGAATAACGTGCTCGATGGTCTCTTCTCCATGGTGGCGGGCAAAGCGGCGGCGCTTGGAGGCTTCGCTTTGTTCTCGTGCGTACTGCCGGCATTGCTGTGCGGCGGGTTTTGCGTTGCGCTCGCGGAAACGTCCCAGCCCGCGGCGGCGCCCACATCCACAGAAGACAAGTGGAACGTGGAACTGGCCAGCCATCCGTCGGGGCCGTCCCGTTTTCTCGCAGTGGATAAAATCAAACAGCAATTGTACCTGCTGGAACAGCGCAGTCCTCTGACCGTGCGCGACTCCTATTTCTGCTCCACGGGGGAGAGGCCTGGCGACAAGCAGTACGAAGGCGATTTGAAGACGCCCGAAGGCGTGTATTTCGTGCAGAGCCGTCTTGACGGAGGGCTGGACTTCCAGCTTTACGGCGATCTGGCCTTTACCCTGGATTTTCCCAACCCCGTGGACAAGATCAAAGGCAAGACCGGCTCGGGCATCTGGATACACGGACGCGGGCATCAGCTCACAACGCGCGAGACAAAAGGCTGCATGGCCCTGGCCAACAACGACCTCCACGCCCTGGACCCGCTCGTGGAGCGCGGCACGCCCGTGGTCATAGCCGGGAACGTGCAATGGACCGGCGGGCGGATGGGCTCCGATGTGCCGGACGAACTGGTGGGCAAGGTCCGTTCCTGGGCCGACACCTGGCAGAACAAGAGCGAATCTTTTTTTGACTACTATGATCACGACCGGTTCGCCAAAGGCCAGGGACGCCCCTTCAATGCGTTCCGCGACCATAAGGAGAATCTGTTTCAGCGTTTGCCTTGGATTACGGTCATGGTCTCCGATGTGCGCGTGCTGCCCGGCCCCGATTACTGGGTAACGTATTTCGGCCAGTTGTACAGGTCTTCCTCGCTTGTCAGCGAGGGTATGAAACGGCTCTACTGGATGCCCGACGAAAACGGCGATCTGCGCATTGTGGGGGAGGAATGGGAGCCGCTCGATCTGGGGCTCGAAGCGCAATACGTGCACATGGTCGGCGACAAGACCGTGGCCTTTATCGAATCCTGGCGCAATGCCTGGGAAACCGGCGACCTGGACTCCTACATGGATTTCTACGACAAGGACGCGGACCAGGGCAGCCGCAGGGGAAAGGCCTCCATCAAGGAGCACAAGGTCGAACTCTGGCGCGACAAGCAACCGCTGATGGTCGGTATCGACGACCTGGATATCTCAATGCATGCCGACGGCGTCAAGGTCAGCTTCATCCAGAAATACCGCGCCAAAGGCTTCAAGGATAAGGGCTTGAAAACGTTGTTCCTGAAGCCCGAGGGCGATTCCTGGAAGATCGTGAGCGAGAACTGGAGCGCCCTGTAGCATGGAGGGTAAATACAGCGTCCTGCTACTCAGGGAGGACCGGCAGGTACGCAGTTTCCACATCCATCCCGTCTGGTTTAAGCTAATCATCCTTCTTTTTCTTTTCCTCGCCGCCCTGGCTTCTTTGGGCGCCTATCTCGGCTATGAATATTGGCTGAAAAACAGCGAATTGCAACGGCAAGCCCTGGTGCTGGAGCGCATGGTCCAGGAACGAGACGTCAAGCTCGCCAGTTTACAGAATCTGGAACAGGTCTTGGCGCTGCATGATCCGGACAAGGTGCACAGGCTTTTGCAGCGCGTGACCGAGGAGCAGGTAGACGCCTCCGCTCCGCTTGTGGACCTCAGGGAGTTGTTCCGGCAATCTCCTTCCGAAGATGTCGCGGTCAAGGATGTTTCGCTCGCGCCCCTCCAGGATGGCGGGGTGCAGCTGGAGTTCGTGCTCGCCAACGAGCAGAAGGGCGAGACGACATTGACCGGGTACACGGAAGTCGCCTTGGTTTCCAACGAGGGACGCCTGTACGATGTGACGCTCCCCTTGCAGGACGCCAGCTTCAATATTCAGCGGTTCCGCACCATGACGCTCACGTTTCCCTTGCCGGAGCAACGAGGGCTTTCCGATTTCTACGCCCTGCGGCTTGTGCTCGTGGCCAAGGAAGGGCAGGAAGTATTCACCAGGGCGTTTCCCGTCTCCAGCCTTTTGCCTTCCTGACCGCGTGATGCGGGGGGGGTGAAGCGTATTTTCGAGGGGAAAGCCTTCGGGAACGGTTCCCGCCCCGGGTCTTCGAATGCCAGGGAACCACGCTATTAGCGCATTTTCGCCTTGAAACAAGGCTCTCCCCTGAAACAATTTCCAATTGTTCCAGGGAAATGCATAAGAGCATCTAGCGCTTTTCAAGCGTGAGATGCTCTAAAAAGGAAATGATATGACAGTGTATTACGTCAATCTTCCTCTGGGCTACATTGCAGCGGATGCCCGGTATCTGGAGATGTTTACGCATTACGTGCGCAATGGGGGGCTGGATTTCGCCGAGGAACAGCCGGATGATGAAGCGGCGTGGCCGGAACTCGGCCTGGAGTTGGGCATGGACGCGGCATGCATGCAAAATCTTCCACTTTCCTGGCATGAAGCGCTTGCCGCTCGCCTGCGCCAGGCCGGGGCGAGACTTGCCGCGCATTTGCCGTTTTTCGACCTCTCTCCGGGCAGCCCGGACGATTTCGTGCGGCAGGCTTCGCAAGACAGATTGCGGGCCGCGTTCCAATTGGCCCGGATCTATGCGCCCGACCACATGGTGGGGCATCCGCACTACAGTGCCGAGGCCTGGGGCGGCAACGTCAAGGGCTGGATCGAACGTTCCGCGCAGGCCTGGAGCGAGCTGTGCGCCTCCTGGCCCGGACATCCGCCCCTGTATCTGGAGAATACCGTGGAAACTTCGCCCGAGCCTCTGGCAGCGCTCATGGAACAGTTGCCGGACGCAACCGTGGGCGTCTGTTTCGATATCGGCCACTGGCACAGTTTCGCCATGGGGGCGGAACGGCGTAACTTGCCGCAATGGCTCGCGGCACTCGCCCCCTGGATCAGACACCTGCACCTGCACGACAACGACGGTTCCTCGGATCAGCATAAGGGCCTGGGGCATGGCGTCATAGATTTCCCTTCCTTTTTCGGCCTGCTGCGCATGCATGGCGTTCGCCCCGGCGTTACCCTCGAGCCCCACGATGAAGGCGCTTTTGTGCAAAGTCTCAAATATCTTACTGAACATAAAGATGATTTTTCATCATTGCAATGAACGTCCCCTGAGGCTATTTGAATTTTTTCGGCTCGCTGGAGTCTTCGATTGATTTGGGGACGATCCCCAGGGCAGGGCGGGCGAGGGGCGCGGCCGCTCCATCCGGCCGTTCACGCTCCTGAACGCCATGAAAGGCATATCGACACCGTGTGCCTAATCAGGTAGAATTTATCGTTGGCGGCGGCCGGCGGACATCAGGCCCGCCCGCGGGAGAGTGAATTCACGGCATGCGGTTCCGTGTTGCGGCCAACAGATTGTATGCCAGGCACTGGACATAGCGCATAAAAGGGGGGGCGGAACAGCCCGGTGATTTCCTCTTTCTAACAATTGATCGGAGTAGCATCATGAAAAAATGTTTTCTTCTCTTCGTATTAGCCTTGTGTCTGGTCGTAATGGGCGCACTTTCCGCACAGGCCGCCGAAAAGGAATTGAAAGTCGGGTTCATTTACATCTCCCCGGTGGGAGGGGAAGCCGGCTATTCCTACGCGCACGAGCTTGGACGGCAGGCCCTGGAGGCCATGCCCGGCGTGACCACGTCCTTTGTTGAGAGCGTGCAGGAAGGGCCCGATTCCGAGCGCGTTATGCTGAACATGGCGCGCAAGGGGTATGATCTGATCATCGGCACGAGCTACGGCTACATGGACCCCATGCTCAAGGTGGCCCAGCAATATCCCGACATTGTTTTCGAGCATTGCTCCGGATTCAAGACCGCTGAAAACATGGGCAATTATTTCGGCCGGATTTATCAGGCCCGTTATTTGACCGGCATGGTGGCCGGAAAAATGACCAAGAGCAACATCATCGGCTATGTCGCGGCCTTTCCGATTCCCGAAGTGATACGGGGCATCAACGCCTTTGCCCTGGGCGTGAAAAAGGTGAATCCCGAGGCCAAGGTGCATGTCGTCTGGACAAAGACCTGGTATGATCCGCCCCTGGAGAAAGACGCGGCCAAATCCCTCGTGGACATGGGCGCGGATGTCATCACGCAGCACCAGGATTCCCCTGGAGCGCAGGAAGCGGCGCAGGAAGCGGGCGTGTATTCCATCGGCTACAATACGGATATGGCCAAGTTCGCGCCGAAATCCCACCTTACCGCGGCGGTCTGGAACTGGACGCCGTTGTACGAGGAATTCGTGGATCAGATCCGCAAGGGCACCTGGAAATCGCAGTCCTTGTGGCCCGGCCTGCCCGAAGGCGTCGTGGCCCTCGCCCCTTACGGTCCCATGGTGCCGCAGGATGTGCAGGATGTCGTGAACGCGGAAGCCGAAGCCATGAAGGCCGGCAACGATACGGTGTTTCAGGGCCCCATCAAGGACCAGACGGGTAAAATCGTTGTGCAGGACGGCGTGGTGCCCGAGGATCAGGAACTGTTGGGAATGACCTGGTTTGTGGACAACGTGGTCGGAACCACGGAATAAGGAAAACGGAACATGTTCGGATTGCGGCAACGCAAGCGCGAACACGTCATGCGTTGGGGCGGTCTGGCGGTGGTGCCTGCCGCCCTGGCTTTTTCCCTGCTGGTGTGCGCGGCGCTGTTGGCGGTGGAGGGGCATAGCCCCGCTTCGGGACTGCACGTCTTGTGGCAGGGATCTTTCGGCGCGGGCTGGGCCTTGTCCGACGCGCTGCTCAAGGCCGTGCCCATTTTCCTGTGCTCTTTGGGCGTGGCCGTGGCCTTCCGCATGCAGATCTGGAACATCGGCGCGGAAGGGCAATTCGCCCTGGGCGCCATCGGCGCCACGGCCGTGGCGCTGCATCTGCCCGGCCTCCCGGCGTATCTCATGCTGCCCGCCATGTTCGCGGGAGCGGGTGCGGCCGGCGCCTTGTGGGCCCTGATTCCCGCGGTGCTGCGCGTGTGGCTCAACGTCAACGAGATCATTTCCACGTTGATGATGAACTACATCGCCATCCTGTTCTTGGAATACATGGTCTACGGCGTGTGGAAAGACCCGGGCAGCTTCGGCTTTCCCATGACCAAAACTTTTGGCGACGCGGCCATCATCGGCGCCATACCGGGCATGCGGCAGCACTGGGGGCTTGTGTTCGCCCTTGCCGCGGCTGCGGTGCTGTGGGCCTGGCTGCGTTTCTCGCGCACGGGGTTCGAGATCAAGGCCAGCGGTTCGGGTGTGCGCGTGGCCGCTTACGCCAAGATGCCCTATCCGTTTCTGGTCTGCCTTGTGCTGGCCACAAGCGGGGTTTTCGCGGCCTGGGCCGGATGCATTGAAACCTCGGCCGTGGTCAACCGGCTCCAGCCCACCATCATGGCCGGCTACGGCTACACCGCCATCGTGGTGGCCTGGCTCTCCAGGCTCAATCCCGTGGCCATAGGCGTCACTTCCTTTTTTCTGGCCGCGTTTCGCGTCGGCGTGGAGAATCTGCAGCTTGAATTGCAGGTGCCCGCGTCTTTCGGTTCGGTTATGGAAGGCGTGATCCTGCTTTCCGTGCTGGCGGGACAGTTTTTCTACACCTACCGCTTCGAGCGCGTGGGCTCGCACAAAGCGCAACCTTCGGAGGACGCGGCCTGATGGACCTGGAATTCGTCATCGCGCTGCTCGCGGCCACGGTGCAGTCGGGCACGCCCGTGCTTTTCGCCACCCTCGGCGAAATGCTTACGGAAAAGGGCGGCATTCTGAATCTCGGCGTGGAAGGCATGATGAGCGTTTCCGCGTTGGGCGCATTTCTTGTCGCCTATTCCACGGGGTCGCCGTGGCTCGCGCTTCTGGCCGGAGGCGCCACCGGCGTGGCCATGGGCGCGGTGCACGGACTCGTGACGATCACGTTCCTGGGCAACCAGGTGGTTTCCGGCCTGGCCCTGACCATTGCCGGGCTGGGGCTGACCAGCTATCTCGGCACGCCCTACATCGGCCTGGCGGCTGCGGGCTTCGACGCCTGGGATCTGCCCCTGCTTTCCTCCATTCCCGTGCTCGGCCCCGTTTTTTTCAAGCAGAACATCCTGGTCTATCTTTCCTACATCGCGCCGCTGCTGCTGTGGTTCTTTCTGCGGCGCACAAGCACGGGCATGGCCGTGCGCGCGTCCGGGGAAATGCCCCAGGCCGCGTATTCCGCGGGCCTGGATCCGGTGCGCATGCGCTGGCTCGCCTTGGGGCTGGGCAGTTTTCTCATCGGCCTCGGCGGCGCCTACCTTTCCCTGGCCTACACCCATTTGTGGTCCAACGGTTTGTCGGGGGGGCGCGGGTGGATAGCCGTGGCCCTGGTCATTTTCGCGTTCTGGCGTCCGGGACGCGCCGTGCTCGGCGCGTATCTCTTCGGCGGCGTCATGGCCTTTCAACTGCGTCTCCAGGCTGCGGGCACGCATCTGCCTTCGTCTCTGCTGCTCATGCTGCCCTATGGCCTGACCATCGCGGCCCTGGCCGTTTCTTCCGTGCGCGGCGCTGAAACCAGCGCCCCCGAGGCCCTGGGCCTGAACATCGAACCCGAAGATTGAGACCCGCCATGGACCATAACGGCACTGCCATACCTTCACACGGGGGCGAAATTCCTTTTGAACGCCGCGAGCCTCCTCTGGTGCGCCTGGTCAACGTCACGAAACGCTTCGGGACCAATGTCGCCAATGACCATATTTCCCTGGACATCCGCCCCGGACGCATAAAAGCGCTGCTCGGAGAGAACGGCGCGGGCAAGTCCACCCTCATGTCCATTCTCGCCGGACGTTTGACTCCGGACGACGGGTATATAGAGATCGACGGCGGACGCCAGGCCTTCCATTCCTCCAAGGACGCCATACGCGCGGGCATCGGCATGGTCTACCAGCACTTCATGCTGGTGAACAGCATGACCGTCGCCGAAAACGTGTTTTTGGGGCAGACCGATTCCTTTGTCATCTCTCCGCGAAAAATGCGGGACGCGGTAAAGGCCCTTGGCGAGGAATTCGGCCTGGATGTCGATCCGGCGGCCAATATTTCCCGTCTTTCCATGGGAGAGCGGCAGCGCGTGGAGATTATCAAACTCCTGCTGCGCCAGAGCCGCGTCCTGATCTTCGACGAACCCACGAGCGTGCTCTCGGAACCCGAAGCGGAGCGTCTGTTCCAGTCCATGCGCGCCATGGCCGCTCAAGGCAAGGCCATTGTCTTTATCAGCCACAAGCTGGAAGAGGTCCTTTCCATTGCCGACGACATCGCCATACTCAGGCGGGGGCGCATCGCCGCCGAAATGCTGCGCGAGCAGGTCGTCTCCAAAGCCGATCTCGCCAGCCGCATGGTGGGGCGCGAAATACTGCTGCAAGTGGAAAAAAAGCCGGTGCCCCTGGGCAGGCCGGTGTTGGAAATAAACAATCTCACGAGCGACGATCTGCGCGGGATCAGCCTCACCGTGCACACCGGCGAGATAATGGCCGTGGTGGGCGTGGCGGGCAACGGGCAAAAAACCCTGGTGGAAATGGTCTGCGGCATGAAAAAGCCCCCGCAGGACGCCATCCATATCCTGGGCAAGCCCTGGCGCCAGTTTTTCGCGCATCTTTCGTGGAAAAAATCCCTTTCCTACGTGCCTGAAGACCGCCTGGGCTTGGCCGTGGCCGAACAGATGGACCTGGTGGACAACCTGCTGCTGACCACGCGCAAAGGGTTTTCCAAAGGACCGTGGCTCAATCGCAAACGCGCGGAACAGACGATGACCACCCTCATGGAAAAGCACGACATCTCCCCGGGCAGGGTGCAGAGCCTGGCCTGGCAGCTTTCCGGGGGCAACCTGCAAAAAGTGGTCATTTCACGGGAGCTTTTTCGGCAGCCCGCCCTCGTGGTGGCCGAGCAGCCCACTCAGGGGCTGGATATCGCGGCCACGGAGGCGGTCTGGAACCATCTGCTGCGCACCCGCGTACGCTCCGGCATACTGCTCGTCACCAGCGACCTCAACGAGGCCTTGCAATTGGCCGACCAGATCGCGGTGATCTTCGAAGGGCGGTTCATGGACGTGTTTCCGGTCACCGATACCGAAAAGGTCGAGAATATCGGCTTGATGATGGCCGGCGTCGCGTCGGATCAGACCGCCTGAATCCGCCCCTCGTCTCTGCGCTTTTTTCCTTCCCACATTTGTATGGATATGTTTTCCCTTGAACGGTCCCCGTGTCGCTTTCGCGGTGGATGTTTTTCAGGCGTGAACGGGCCGATGGGGTCTTGTCTGAAGACGCATTCCATGCGATGCTGTCTTTGATTAAAATAATTTGTATAGGATGACAAAAGGGGAACGTCATGGCCCGGAAAAGCGTCAGTATGCTCTGTTTCGTGCTGTTGCTGCTATGCGGCGCACTGACTGTGCGGGCTGCGATTCCTTTTGAAAAAGACGACACCTTGGAGGAACTACGGCAAAAAATCGAGCAAAACGGCTATAATTTCACCGTTACGCATACAAGGATCTTTGATTTGCAGGCGAGTGAGAAAAAGCGTTACTTTTTCCGGCGCGTTTCACCCCTTTCGCTTGTGCGGGATGATGCGGGGCGGTTCCGCGACATGGAGATTCCGGCGTTTTTGCCCAGCGCTTACGATTCGCGCAACGTGGACGGCCACTCCTCCATCGGACCGGTCCGCGACCAGGGAGCCTGCGGCTCGTGTTACGCTTTCGGCGCGCTTGCCGCGGCTGAGGGCGCGTACAACACCGCATATGGCTTGGTGGACGATAAAGTGGTGGATTTCTCCGAAGCCTTTGTCGTGTGGTGTTTGGGAACGTATGGCCCCTACAAGGGGCACTTTGGCGGATGTGATGACGAAGCGGACGGCGAATTATTGTTTTTTCAGGCCTTGACCAAGGAAGGCGTGACTTTTGAGGAGAACTTCCCATATCAAACCAACGATCCAGGATCGTGCACCTATTGGGATGATCCCCGCGTGGTGTTCGATTCCTGGAGCCGTTGCGGATGTCTGGCTGTTGATCGGATCAAGGCCGCCATCCTGAAATACGGCACTGTGGCTGCGGGGGTTTTATGCACGCCGGCTTTTGAGGCGTACAACGAAGGGGTGTATGAGGATACATTGGCCGGCTGCCCCACGGAGGATGGCGTTCCGTGTTGGTATGCGCCGATGGATCACCTGGTCGCCCTCGTGGGCTGGAATGACAACGGCGATCCTGAAAAAGAGGGCTATTGGATACTGCGCAATTCCTGGGGAGATGATTGGGGAGAAGGCGGTTATATGCGCATCAAGTACAATTCCGCTCACGTGAGTTGCGCAACGGCCTATATCACCATGGGAAAAGCCCCCGGCACGCCTGCGGGCACGACACCGCATTACGTGATTTTTTTCCTGCTGCTGACTGCGGGAGGACTGGTGTACATCGAAAGACGCCGGAGAAAAGTCCCGTAAGCCGGCGCGTTTTCGCCTTGAAACAAAACCTGCGCCTGAAACAATGTCCTGTTGTTTCAGATAAATACATGCGAGCATCTCAATTTCTTCAAGGTTGCCACGCTCGACAATGCCTTATTGCGTTGTCGCAGTTAGAATTTTCAGTATGGTCAAGCGGGGCTGGCCTTATGGGCCGATAGGTTGTACAGCGTGTAACCACAACGGATAATACTTTTTTCCTGGATCGATAATGGAGGATTGCATGTTTCGGAAAAGTATCGGCCTGGTTTGCTTTCTGGCCTTGTTGCTGTGCGCCGCTCTGACGGTTCAGGCGGCGGTTCCTTTCGAAGATGACGACACCTTGGAGGAGATTCGTCAAAAAATCGAGCAGAACGGCTACAATTTCACTGTGGGGCACACCAGGATTTTCGATCTGCCACCTGCCGTAAAGGCAGAGATGTTATCCCGGCGCGCGTCGGCTCCTCGCCCCGCGGCTGAGTACGCGCTGCAATTCCGTGAGCTGGAGATACCGGAGGCGCTCCCCGGGGCGTATGATTCACGCGATATTGACGGACACTCCTATATAGGCCCGATCCGTGATCAGGCCATATCCGGCTCCTGTTACGCATTCGGCGCCTGCGCGGCGGCGGAGGGCGCCTACAACAAGGCTTTCGGGTTGATGGACGCCAGCGTCGTGGAATTTTCCGAGTCGTTCATTATGTGGTGCCTGGGAACGTACGGCCCCTATTTTGAGCACTTCAACGGCCTTGGCGGCGCGGATTACGATTATGCGGAATTGCAGGCCCTGACCAGGGAAGGCGTCACCTTTGAGGCAGATTTTCCTTATACGATAACGGATCCCGGATCGTGCACCCATTGGGAAGATCCTCGCGTGGCGTTCGACTCCTGGGGCCGCT
The DNA here is from genome assembly GCA_964517355.1 of uncultured Desulfovibrionaceae bacterium. Lineage (GTDB taxonomy): Bacteria > Desulfobacterota > Desulfovibrionia > Desulfovibrionales > Desulfovibrionaceae > CAZFCK01. The sequence continues at coordinate 24,746 of CAZFCK010000043.1, forward strand.
GCGAGTGCCAGGCCCTGGACCAGATCAAGGCCGCCATTATGCAAAACGGCGCCGTGGACGCCGCGGTCATGGTGACTTCCGCTTTTCAGGCCTACACCGGGGGCGTGTACGAGGACACCCTGAACGGTTGTCCCGCAGATGAAGGCGAGCCCTGTTTCTATACCACGACCAACCACGCGATCGCCCTTGTGGGCTGGAACGACAACGGCGACCCTGAGAAGGAAGGCTACTGGATTCTCCGCAATTCCTGGGGAGATAAATGGGGAGAAGCCGGTTACATGCGCATCAAGTACAATTCCGCCAGAGTGAGCTGCGCCGTGGCCTATGTGACCATGGGCAAGGCCCCGGGAACGCCGGCCGGCACGACGACCCATTACGTGATTTTCTTCGTGCTGCTTCTCACCACGGGAAGCCTGGTGCTCATCGGCAGACGCCGCTGGAGATCGTAGATGTCTCAGCTTTCGGAGCAAGATTCATAATTTGATTTAGCGCATTTTCGCCTTGAAATAAGGCTCTCCCCTGAAACAATTTTCAATTGTTCCAGGGAAATGCATAAGAGCATC
>CAZFCK010000044.1:0-25260 GCA_964517355.1 uncultured Desulfovibrionaceae bacterium
AACAATTGGAAATTGTTTCAGGGGAGAGCCTTGTTTCAAGGCGAAAATGCTCTAGCCGCATATGACGGCTATTCTCGAAAACGGATTTCCCGTTCCGACAACGCTTGCGGATTTTACGACATCGCCGCATAATCCAGGTATCGTGCTGTCCCGAACATCGGGAAGCGTCCGTTTAGATAATGATGCACGCATATCCGGGGGGTCATCCAACCTATGAAATATACCACCGCTTTGCTTACCGCACTCCTGCGATGCTGCTGGGCTCCCAGTCTGTGCCTGATACTCTGCTTATCGGGCCTGACGATTCTCGACACGCCATCGCATGCTTCAGTGCTTGACTTCGGCAAGTTCGACGTCACCGATGAAATCGAACTGGGGCGAAAATTTTCGAAGCTTGTGAAGTCGCAACTGCCTCTCATTGAAGATCCTGAAATTGTTGAATATGTACGCGATGTCGTGGACCGTATCGTCAAGGGAATGCCCCCCCAGGTCTTCCCCATTGAAACGAGCGTCATCCTTAATCCCGCCATCAACGCCTTTGCCGCACCTGCTGGATATGTATTTGTATTTACCGGGCTAATTCTCAATTTTGACAACGAGGCCGAAATGGCGGGCGTCATTGCGCACGAATTGGCGCACGTTTCCCAGCGCCACATCGCCCGGCGCATTGAGAGCATGCAAACCCTCTCTTTGCTCAATATCGCCGGCATGCTTGCGGGAGTGTTTCTTGGGGGCGAACACGCCGGAGATATCATCATCGGCACCATGGCCGCCAGCCAGGCCGCACAACTCAAATACAGCCGGGACAATGAACGCGAAGCCGACCAGGTGGGGATGAATTTTCTCGTCAGTGCCGGCTACCCCCCGCGGGGGCTCTCCGATGCGTTCAACCAGATACTCCGCAACCAATGGCTTACAGGAACCGGGGGCTCCCTTCCCACCTATCTGAGTTCACATCCGGGGCTCAAGGAGCGGGTGGGCTATCTGGAGCAACGCATACTCCGCCTCCCCAAAGAGGTGCAGCAGCGCGAAGTGGACAACAGCCGCTTTCTGCGGGTGCGCATGCTCATCCGCGCGCGGTACACGGACCCGAAAATCGCCTTACAATATTTCCAGGAATCACAAGAGGACGATCCCTTCCTGCGCGCTCTGGGACAAGGAATTTCCTATGAACGGCTGCACATGATCTCCAATGCGAAAGAAGCCTTTGCCAAGGCGGAACAATTGCGCCCGGACGATCCTTTGCTCATACGCGAAATGGGCATCTTTCTTTTCAAGCACGGCAACTTCGATCTCGCCGGGAGTTATTTGCAGCGGGCCGTGTTCGAAAATCGCGACGATCTCATGGCGCTATTCTACTATGCCCGGTTGCTGTCCGAGATGGGAGAACCAGGCCAGGCTGTGGAATATTATGAACGCATTCTTAAAAAACTCCCGGAAGACGCCGAAGTCCACTATTACCTGGGGCGGGTCTTAGGCGAAAACAGACAGTATTTCGACGCGCATATGCATCTGGCCTACAGCGCTCTCTATGGCCGCGACAAGAAACAACTCCGCTTCCACCTGGAAAAAGCCAAACAACTTGCCGGCAACCAGGAACAATTGGACAAGCTCAAAGGATTGGAAGAGGGGCGGGAAGAACTGAAAAAGGAAGAAAAAGAGGAAGGGCAATAGCAAACGCACTGAAAGGATGTGAGCCATTTGCCATTGAAATGGTAGTGCCTCCGGCGGGTCAGGAAACTTGGAAGATTCTTGACACGCCGGAGATTTTTCATCCGAATTCTTCTCCCTTGAAAAACAATTTCGCCTCATTCTTCACGGCAAAGCCCACGGGGTTCGCAGTCTTTCGTATGCCGCTTGAGGCAACTGCACGAACACCGGTCTGGCCTTGGGGCGCAGCCACATGATCACCTTCCGCAGATCCTGCGCGGCCATTGCCGTACACCCCGCGGTGGGCGCGCCCGGCCCCCTGGCGATGTGCAAAAAGATGCACGAACCGCCCCCTTCCTGCGACGGATGCATGTTATGCGCCACCACCACCCCGAACCGGTACAGATCGTCATTGCGCCGCATGGTTTCCGCACTCTTCCACGGGGCTTCCTGCCCCCGGGGCAGATGCACCACCTCGTTGTAAAAAGAAGATTGGGGGTCATCCACGCAAAAAAGCGTATCATCCGCGTTTAAAACTTGCAGCGCCGCGCCGGACAATTCCTCCGGGGAGTAGGCAAAGGCTTCCGGCAGCAGAAACGCACCGCTGGGCGAACGGCCGTCCCCTTCGCATTTCACCGGATCAAGCGGCTTGGAAACGTCGGGATGCAGCCCCCGCCCCCACCCCTGGCCGTTCTTGCCGAGAACAACGGCCACGGGCTCCCCGACGGCTTGCCACTCGGCGCCGGGGGCGCGTTCGTACCGCTGCAGCGTGGCGTCCACGTCGCCCCATTCCCGGGAGACCACCAGAAGCAGTTGCTCGCTTGCGCGAAGCCATCGGGGTTCCGCGTTGCCGTCATCCGGAAGCCCCAGGGTAAACTCCACGGCCATGGCCGGGGAGGCGCACAGCAGCAAGGCAAGCAAACAGAACATGTATTTCATACGAGCTCCTCTCACGGTTGCCAGACCACGCGAAAACCGAGACTGTAAATCCGATAATTCGGCCGCAGCTTGTCCCTGTTGGCGCAGCGCACGTATTTCATATGGTCGTCCCAGCTACCGCCCCTGGCAATATGTCTGCCGGTTTGGGAGTCCGTATCCCGGCACCATTCCCACACGTTGCCGAGCATATCATAGAGGCCGAAGGGGTTGGGACGTTTTATGCCCACGGAGGCGGTTTGCGCCACGCCGTCGTCGCAATTGAAATTCTGCCAGGAAAAACCATTGACCCTGCGAGAGGTCTGATCGTGGACATTGGCGTAGGTGCAGGCCTGGGAACTGGAATCCCCCCAGAAATAGCGTCCCTGGGTCCCGCCGCGGCAGGCGTATTCCCACTCCGCTTCCGTGGGCAGCCGGAAAAACAGGCCGGTGCGCTTTGAAAGCCAGGCGCAAAAGGCCTGGGCGTCGTTCCAACTCACATTGACCACCGGATCGCCGGTATCCTGCATGAAAAGCGTGTTCTTCCAGGTTTGACCGGGAAGTTTCACGGTTTTCCCGTTGTACCCCCAGCTGAAGCCGTCGCGTTCAGCATCGGTGACGTATCCCGTGGCGTCCACGAACTTCTGAAAACTCCCTTTAGTGACCTCGTGGAGGCCTATCCAGAAATCATTCACGCATTCCTGACGCAGGGGTTCGTCCTTGTCGCGGCCCGGTTCATTGGCCGGACTGCCCATGGAGAAGCATCCACCGGGAATAAAAGCGAAATGCATGCCGGTTTCCTGTTCGGTCCACAATTTTCCCAGCGTGGGAGCAGCCGAAACAGCAGGTTCCGGGGCTGGCTGCGGAGCCACAGTCTGCGGGGGCTGTACGGTGCTTTGCGGCGCCGGTTCGGGTTCTTGCGCGGTCTGCGCCCCTGGTTTGAGCACGGCCACCATCTTACGCATCAGGGATTGCACGGCGGCGGCGATACTATCCAGGGTGAGCTGGGCCTGGGCGCCGTCGGCCAGGAGGATGGTGCCGTCGGTCACGTTGACGAGTCTGGCGTCGATACGCAACTGCCCGAGAAACTCGCTAACGGAACCGGAAAGAACAGCCTTCGCACCAAGCACCACGCCGATCTTTTGCGCGTCGGTACCCGAAAAACCTGAATCGCCGAACTCCATTTCATCCATGATTTTCCGGATCATGTGGCGTTCCACCACCTGAAGTCCCTGCTTCACCGCGGCCGTGGTCAACATTTCAGAGACCATGCGCCCCTTGTTGCCTATTTTGGCTTCGTCGTTGACGGCTTCAAATTCAAGAATCGCGATGACCAAAGGGTCCTGCGCGTCATTTTGGCTTTGCGGCTCGGCCCATGCGGGCAAACAGGCCATCAGCAGCAGAGCCATTGCCAGCAGCGCCCCTTTTCCTGAATTGCTGATCACATCCGCCCTCCGTTTTCGCAATGCATCTGAAAAATGTCCCATTTTTGCAGATAACTGCATAAGAACATCCAAACCTTTCAAGGTTACTCTGCTCCAACGCGATTATGAAGAATCCCTTCGTTAAAATAATGAAGCAACCGGCGCTAGTCCAAAACAATTTGCAGTCCGGCGAAATTTCGCCTCATGTAGGCATAGGTCTGGGTTTGTTGAAACATTTCAGAGGTGACACCCTGTCCGAGACGCTGCAGTGAAAAAACGGCCAGCGAAGGCCCCGCTGTTTCCCGACGGTCGAAGACCACGCCTCTAAGCAAATTGGCGTACTTGTCCCGGAGGTGCGGACGCACGTACTCCCAGCCGCACCCTTCGCTGTTGCAGGGGAGGAACGCGTCCACGCCCTGGTAGAGCATTTCCAGCGCCCCGGCACGTTGGCGCGGGGGCGCCTCAGTGACGAAATAGCAATTGAAATAGGGATCCTGAAGTTCCCAAAGTCCGCTGGCGTCATTGCGCACTTCAAGCAGGCTGTGGTCTTCCGCTTTTCCCTCCAACCCGGGGTTGATAAAATGCACGAGCCGTGCATCCATGTCGAAAGCCTGGAGAATGGCGATCATGGCCTTGGCGCGATGATCGCACTTGAGCTGCGGCTTAACGCATTGCCCCGCATCGTTTGCCACGCACTCCGACCACATCGACGTCATCCGTCGCAAGTCCTTGTAGTGCAGCAACCCATCCTTATTCCGCTTCTCATCGAACGCATCTTCGGAGTGCAAAAAAACCATTTCCCGGACATAATCGACGCACCGCCGTTTGTCGGTGCATGCATTATCACGCAAAAAGGCAAGCAGGGCCGGATCGATGTGCTCCTCCTGCATGGCGCCCCATTCCGCAACATGCTGCCGCTTGATTTCGATTTCACGCTGTATGATGTCTCCGTAGCGCCACAGAATCTGCCCTGCATATGTGGCCGCGACGATGAAAAGAAGCAACACTCCCCAGTAGGTATACTTACGCATGGCGGCTCACTCCCCTGAAAAAATCCCGTGCGCGGCCTGCACGGCGGCATCGAGAAGCTCCGGGTGTTTTTTCATCTCGCCAAGATGATACACGCCGCAAGCGCGTACCAGCCTGGCGTTGGTAAACCCCAGCCAGGAAAAAAACCTTTGATAGCGCGGAAAGATATCGTCAAAACGCTCTGTCAGGGGGTGCCCCTGGACGAGCAGAAACACAAGGTGCCTTCCTGAACTGAGGCGCGACTTATGCTGGGTCGCGGCGTAATCGGGCGTCAAAAAGGAGAAGGTCCGGTCGATGAATCCCTTGAGCTGCGCCGTCACATCGCCGTAATACACGGGGGTGGCCAAGGCGAGACAATCGGCTTCGCGCGCCTGTTCCAGCACGGGCTGCAAATCGTCCTGCACCACGCAGTGATCCTTTCGAGTCTTGCAGGCGAAACATCCCTGGCATCCCTTATATTGCAAGCTGTTGAGATAAACCCTGGACACTTCTCCACCCAGTGTCTCCGCGGCGTCGCAAAACGCATCGGCCAGCGCGGCGCTGTTCCCGGATGGACGCGGACTACCGTAAAGGCATAAAATACGCATGAATCCAGCTCCCTTTTCACAATTTACGGTTCACAGTACGTTGCCCGGCACTGGGGGGCAAGAGGCGCGTTACCGCTTTTGAACCAGAAGCATTCGCCATTTTTTTCATACCAAATGAGTATAAAATACTCACACCTAAAGCGCCCCTTTTCCTACCTGAAGCATAAACGTCAAATCAACGCTTCCCTTCCACAAACAGAATGATTATGTAGTTCGACTCAAGCCTTCTGGAGGAAGATACCCCATGCACTTATTCGCTTACGCCACATTACTGCTCTCCATGCTTTTGTCGCTCGTCATGGGAGGGCTCGCCTGCGCGCAACGCTGGCAAGGAAAAGACAGTCACACGGCCTGGATGGAACGCGGCAACATGGCCCAAGCCCTGCTCTTGACCCTCGGTTCCCTCGTGCTCTTCATCGCGCTGGCCAGCCGTGATTTTTCCTACCTCTACGTGGCGGAATATACGGATCGCCTCCTGCCCATGTTCTACACGCTCACGGCTTTCTGGGCGGGGCAGCCCGGCTCACTGCTCTTTTGGGCCTGGACCACCACGCTGTTCGGGCTGGCTTTTCAGTTCACTCCGGCCTACCAGCGGCTCGGTACGCCCACAAAGCAGTATTATTGGCTGTTCTACTTCATGATCACAAGCTTTTTCATGCTGCTGCTGACCAATTGGAGCAACCCCTTCAAGGAAGTCATCCCCCCGCCCGCCGACGGCAACGGCTTGAACCCCCTGTTGCAGCATCCGGGCATGATCTTCCACCCGCCCCTGCTCTTTTTAGGATATGCCGGCTTCACAATCCCCGGCTGCCTGGCCCTGGCCCAGAGCATTTCCGAATCCGGAAAGGCCGAGGCCTCCTGGATGGACTATACGCGCAATTTCACCTTGGTCTCCTGGCTGTTCCTCACCGCCGGCATCATTCTCGGCGCCTGGTGGTCCTACATGGAACTGGGATGGGGCGGTTATTGGGCCTGGGACCCGGTGGAAAACGCCTCGCTCATTCCCTGGCTCACAGCCACGGCTTTCCTGCACACGGCCGTGTTGCAGCGCAGGCGCGGCATCATGAAAAAGGCCAACGTGTTTCTCATGGGCCTGACTCTCTGGTCCTGCTTTTTCGGCACCTATCTGGTGCGCAGCGGGGTCGTTGATTCGCTGCACGCCTTTTCCAGCACCGGAGTGGGATCGCCCCTCCTGCTGTTCATCATTCTCGGGTTGGTGCTGAGCCTGCTCGTTCATTTCACGGGATTTGAAGGACACGAACCAAGCCGCCCCCTAAGTGGTCTCATGAGCCGCGAAGGGTTCCTGGTCATGAGCGTCTGGGTGTTTCTGACCCTGGCGGCCGTGATAATAATGGGCACAATGTGGCCGGTCTTCTCCAAGCTCTGGAGCGCAAATCCCGTGGGACTCGACGCCGGTTTCTACAACCGCGTCTGCCTGCCCTTTTTCGCAATCCTGGCGCTTATGCTTTTCATCTGCCCCTGGCTGGAATGGAAAGGCGGAGTGCGGAAAAAAGGCCAGGCCCTCGCTCTGGCCGGGCTGTTCGTGGCGGCTGGAATTGCGCTTTTTCTCAAGGGCGTCACGCTGCCCATGGCGCTTCTTGGCGCGACCTCGGCAATCGGTTGCGTCGCCGGCATTATCGTCTTCTTCGCCGGCGACCCGGCAAACCGCAAACTCCGCTCGATGTGGGGAGCCTACGGCGTCCACTTCGGGCTGGCGCTCATGGTCCTGGGCGTGGCCGTTTCAGGTCCGTATCAGCAAAGCGTGGAAGCCGAGATGGTTCCAGGAGACACCGCGAACCTCGCCGGGTACACCGTGACCTACAAAGACATGAAAGAGGTCAGCGGGATGAACATGGCCTATGTGGAGATCGAACTCGAAGTCTCCAAAGACGGTGAGACGTTGGGCGTCATGCGTCCCCAGAAGCGAAAATACCGCAACAATTCACAGTTGTTCGCGGAAGCATCCGTGCTGGAAGACCATGCCGGGCTGGGCAACGAGCTGTACGCCACGCTCCTGGGATCGAGCCCCGACAAACGTGTGGCCGTGGAAGTCAGCATCCATCCGCTGGTCAACTGGATCTGGATCGGCGGCACGCTCATGAGCCTGTTTCCATTTGTGGCCCTCAGGCGGCTGCGCAACGGGAAAAGCAAGGAGGCCTAGCGGGGCATGCTGCTACGGCTGGACAAGGTAGCTAAACTTTACGGGCAAAAGCTCGTGTTCAAAGGCGTGCATCTGGAGCTGCAAGGGGGGATGGCGGCTTTGGTGGCCGGACCGAACGGCGCGGGCAAATCCACGCTCCTGCGGCTGGTCGCGGGTCTGGAACGGCCTTCGGCCGGGAGCATATCCTGCGACGTGGCGCCGGGGAAAATCGGCTATCTGGGGCACGCGACCTTTTTATACCCGCAGCTCAGCGCCATGGAAAATCTCTCCTTCTGGAGCCGCTACAGCGGTCTGCGACCCGACAGGAAAACGCTCCTGGCGGCGCTGGACCGCATGGGGCTGGCGCACGCGGCCCATGAACGCGCCGGGCGCTTTTCACGGGGCATGGCCCAACGCCTGAGCCTGGCGCGCGTCTTCCTGCTGGAACCCATGCTGCTGCTCCTCGACGAACCCGGCACCGGCCTCGACGTGCGATCACGCGAAATTCTGGCCAGAGAGGTTCGCGAGGCCAAACAACGAGGCGCCGCCATACTCTGGGTCTCGCACTATATGGAGCAAGACCTCCCCATGGCGGAAAAGGTTCTGGCCATCAGCCAGGGGCGTTGCACCTACAGCGGCCCGGCCGCAGACTACCCCCCGGAGACGACCCAATGTTGAAAGCCGCGCTATGCATGGCCGGAAAAGATTTACGGCTGGTGGTTTCGCGAGGGGGCGGCCTGGTCCAGGCGCTGCTGCTGGGCCTGATTCTTCTTTTTCTGTTCAGTCTTGCCCGCGTGCCGGGGCAGGAACTTGAACCCCAGGCCGCGGCGGCCATTTTCTGGCTCGCTTCGCTTTTTTGCCAGGTTCTGCTCAGCAACACGCTCTACAGCCTGGAGGAAGTCAATGGGGCGCGGATGGCCCTGCAGCTTGCGCCCGTTTCCGTCCATGCGGTATGGCTTGGCAAGGGGCTGGCGGGCTGGGTTCTGCTCCTGGCCGCTCAAGCCGTGTTCGTTCCGGCCACTGTGGTCTTTTTGGGGCACGACATCCAAGGCCCGCCCCTTGTGGGTCTTGGAGCATTGTTGCTCGTGGACCTGGGGCTGGTGGCCATGGGCTCCCTGCTCGGCGCGCTGGCCCAGGGACAAGCCGCCAGGGAATCCCTGCTTTCGGTCATTCTTTTTCCTCTGGTGGTGCCCGTGTTGCTGGCCGGAGTGCGTCTTTGCACGGCTGCGCTCTCTCCGGAGCATTCGGAAGCGCTCACGCCCTGGTTAGGGCTGGCCGCCGGTTTTGACGCGCTTTTCGCCGCGGCCGGTTTGATTTTGTTTCCATTTATCTATAGCGGTGGGGATTGAACGCGGCACAGCGTTCCCCGTTGATGTTTCGACCAGTTCCAGGAGAATCCATGCGCAAAGATTGGCTGCCCCCGACGGCGTTGCTGGCCGGCCTGGCCATTGCCTGCTGCCAGTGGCTTATTTGGTATTATGCGCCCATTGAGCAAACCCTCGGCCCGGTGCAAAAAATATTCTACACCCATCTGCCCCTCGCATGGTGGACCATGATCAGCTTTTTCGTGGTCTTCGCGGCAAGCATAGCCTATCTGAAGACACGCCGCCAACGCTGGGATCACCTGGCGGGCGCCGCCGCCGAAGTCGGCGTTCTGTTCAGCACCCTCGCCCTGATCACTGGGTCCATCTGGGCGCGCAAGTCCTGGAACACATGGTGGACCTGGGACCCGAGGCTGACGACCACCCTTGTGATGTGGTTCATCTACGCCGGATACCTGCTCGTACGCGCCATGGATATCGACAAACGCCGCCAGGCCACGGTCTGCGCCGTGGTGGGCATCGTGGCCTTTCTGGACGTGCCCCTGGTCTTCTATTCGGCACGCCTCTGGCGCAGTATCCACCCCGCGGTGTTTTCCCAAGGGGGCGGGCTCGAACCGGCCATGAAGACAACGGTCATTGTCTGCGTGGCTTCCTGGACATTTTTATGGCTCACGCTCTGCGGTCTGCGCTATCGCCAGTTGCGGCACGCCGCGGCTCTCGACGCCATGACGCGGGACACGCTTTCCTGATTCAGCACAGCCGGTGCGTCTTCCCGCACCGGACAATGCGGAGGTTCTTGTGCAACACATTGATTATCTCTTCGCCGCCAACGTCGTCGTATGGCTGGGCATAGGTGGCTATCTGGCTTTGTTGGCCTTCAGGCAGCGCCGGTTGGCGCAACGCTGCGAACAATTGGAGTTGATGCGCGATGACGAAGAAAAAAGCAACAGCTAACGCCTCCGCCTCAAAAACAGGAGGCTCGCCGGAATCCACCGCCGCGCGCCCCGCCACGGCGCGGCGCAAAGTCGTCATAGCCATCGTGGGCTGCACGCTGGCGGCCATCTTTCTCGTATCGTTCATCTATCGCACGCAGCACCAAAGCCTGCAGGTACAACGGCGGCCCCAAACCGCTTCGCACGGCGACTCGGGCGCCAACGCCATGCCTCCGGGCATGGGCGCGGACAGCCAAATGATGAACGACATCGGCAAGTTGATGGAACAAATGCGCGACAAGCCGGATGATTTCGACCTGCTCATGCAGTTGGCCGACCGTTTTATCACCATGCAGGCCTGGGACAAGGCCGAACTCTTTTTAACGCGGGCCATGGTGGCGGCGCCTTCCAACCCCGATGTTTTATACAAACTCGGCATTGCCGCGTTTCAGCAGAACAAGGCTGAGGATGCGGCGGGCTATTTCGAGGAAATCGTGAACCAACATCCGGATCACGCCCATGCGCAGTTAAACCTCGGCATCTTGTATAAACACTACCTGAACAAGCCAGAACAGGCCGTCGCACGCTTTCAAGCCGTATTGGGCATTGCGGACGCGCCCCAGGCCTTGGTCGAGGAAGCGGAAAAGGAATTGTCGGCGCCGGAGCATAATAAAACAGAACAATAAGTTGACTCACCAAAGCGGGTTGTCCTTTGACAATATCATTCTCTTTTCTTGACATATTTGACAATGCAGTCGGCTTGGTGGCATAAGCTTTCTCTGAATTCTATTGTAGCTTTTTCGTTCGCGGCAAGGCGGGTACTACCTGCACCGCTAACAGAAACTGTTTGTTCATCCAGAGAATTACAGCATCGCGACAGGGGGATGTTGCTTCTGGAGAACATGTTGTCGTCGACTTGGCACACGTTGCGCCCGGTCGCTTTTCGTCAACTTTGAGTATCCGGAGGAATAAGCATGTATCGCATGGGATTCATTGCCGCATTTGTCCTTGGGATGGCCTTGCTGCTGGGCAGCGGTCTGGCTTCGGCCGCCGATACCGTCAAAATCGCGGTACCCTCCCCTTACACTGGCCCTGCCGCCGCTTACGGCGACAACGTTAAAGCAGGAGTGGAGATGAAGGTCGCTGAAATAAACGCCGCAGGGGGCGTGAACGGAGCGCAGGTCATCGTGGAATACCTCGATGAGCAGTGCGATCCCAAAGAAGCGGCCACAGTATCTTCAAAAATCGTAATGGATGACGAAATAGTGGGTATTGTCGGTCACTTGTGCTCTTCCGCCCACTTGGCGGCACTGCCCATCTACGTACGCAAGGGCATCGCCGCCATCTCCCCCACGGCCACCAACGTCTCCATCAGCGAAAAGAACAAGGATCGCAAGGGAAACGTCTGGTCTTTCCGCGACGTGTACCGCGACGATTTTCAGGGTTCGTTTCTGGCCCGTTATGCAAAGGAAGTCCTGGGCCTGAATTCGGTAGCCGTTTTCTATGAGAACAACGACTACGGCATCGGACTCAAAGACGCTTTTGTGAACAAGGCCAATGAAATCGGCCTCAAAGTCGTGGGCGAGGAAGCCTATGTCAAAGGCACAACCGACTTCACCCCGCAGTTGACCGCGCTCAAGGAAAACAATCCCGAGGGATTGTTCATCAGCGGTTATTATAATGAAGGCGCGCTCATCGCCACCCAGGCCAAAAAACTCGGCATGAACGTGGCCAAATTCGGCGCCGATGGACTGGACAATGTCGACTACCTCAACCTGGCCAAGGAAGCGGCGCAAAACACCTACCTGACAACCCCCTTCCTGGAAGAAGTGGCCAGCGACGAAGGCAAAGCCTTCGCCCAAAAATTCAAGGAAACCTATGGCCGCGACGTGGACTACATGAGCGCGAACGCCTATGACGCCGCCGGCGTGCTGCTCAAAGCCATTGCCGAAGTAGGTCCCGACCGTGAAAAGATTCGCGAGTACCTCGCTTCCATCAATTCCCCGGATAAGGCTTTCCAGGGCGTGACCGGAGCCATTTACTTCGACGAAAACGGAGATTGCCAGAAATCCGCATACGTCAAGATGGTGGAGGGCGACAAGTTCGTGCCCGCCCAAAAGCAACTGAACTAAGGGCCGGCAGGCACGAGAAGAACAGGGCGCCAAAGACGACAAAAAAACAAACAGGCTGGACTAGGTTCCAGCCTTTTCATTAGGGGATGCGGGGGCTTTTCGCCCCCCTTTCCCTTGGATGTTTTTTAAGCGCGCAGGTAGCCCCTCGCACGCACGCATATCTGGAGAACAGTTTTGCTCGAACAACAACTTATCAACGGATTGACTCTCGGCGTCATCTACGCGCTCATCGCCGTGGGCTACACCATGGTTTACGGCGTCATCGAGCTCATCAACTTCGCCCATGGCGAAATATACATGCTTGGGGCCTTTTTCTGCGTCACGTTCATCAACGCCCTGGGCATGCCGTTCTATTCCGCGATCATCATGTCCATGCTCAGCTGCGCGCTCCTGGGCATCCTTATCGATATCATCGCCTACAGGCCGCTACGCAACGCGCACAGGCTCGCCGCGCTCATCACGGCCATCGGCATGTCGATTTTTCTGCAGAACCTGGCGATGATCATCTGGGGCAGCCGCCCCATGCCGTTTGCGCAGCAGGCAGTGCCCGCATACCTCGCGGAAACAGCCTTCAAGTTCGGCAACGTCACGCTTACCTGGCTGCACGTTTTCATCTTCGCCATCACCTTTTCCATGATGATCGGTCTGAATCTGATCATTCAAAAGACTAAAGTGGGCACAGCCATGCGGGCGCTCTCGCAAAACCGCACCTGCTCGCATCTCATGGGCATCAACGTGAACCGCGTCATCAGCTTCACCTTTGCCCTCGGCTCCAGCATGGGCGCCGTGGCCGGCATTCTGGTCGCGGTGTATTACAACACGCTCTACCCCACCATGGGGTACGTGGCGGGCGTCAAGGCGTTCGCCGCCGCCGTGCTCGGGGGCATCGGCTCCGTCCCGGGCGCCATGATGGGCGGCATTGTCCTCGGCGTGGCCGAGGCGCTCGGAGCGGGCTACGTTTCCTCGTTGTACCGCGACGGCGTCGCCTACGCCGTGATGATCGCAGTGATCATCTTCCGCCCCTCCGGCATTCTGGGCAAAGCTATGGTGGACAAGGCATAAGGGGGCGTCATGAGCAAAACCAAAACGATCACCACCGCACTCATCGCACTGGCGCTGATTTTTCCCTTCACCCCCTTGTCCAATGAATACATTCTCCATGTTCTCATCCTGATCATGGTCTACATGGTTCTGGCCATGGGATTGAATATCGTGCCCGGCTTTTGCGGCCTGCTGGATCTCGGCTTTGTGGGTTTCTACGGCATCGGCGCCTATACCTCCGGCCTGCTGACCATCCACTACGGCATGAACTTTTTCCTCATCGTGCCCCTGGCCGCCCTCAACGGCGCGTTATGGGGCGTTCTGCTCGGCGCGCCCACCTTGCGGCTCACCGGCGACTACTTCGCCATCGTGACCTTCGGCTTTTCCGAACTGGTGGTGCTCTTCCTGACAAATGAAATCTGGCTCACCCGGGGGCCATTGGGCCTGCCGGGCATCGATCCGGTGATTTTCGATTTTTCCTGGCTCTCCACCGCGCTGAACCCCGATTGGGACTGGTACTATGAGTTCGACGGCGAAACTCCCTACTTCTATCTGGCCATGGCCATGGTGGCTTTTATCTACTTCATCATGCGCCGCATCGAAGACTCGCGGCTGGGGCGCGCCTGGTTCGCCATTCGCGAAGATCCCCTGGCCGCGGCCAACTGCGGCGTGAACATCCTGAACTACAAGGTCATCGCCTTTGCCATCTCCGCCGCCATCGGCGCCATAGGCGGTTCGTTTTTCGCCCGCTGGACCATGTTCCTCTCTCCGGACATGTTCAAATTCTGGGAATCGTTTCTCGTGCTCTGCATGGTCGTGCTCGGCGGTCTCGGGAACATCAACGGAGCGCTTATCGGGGCTGCGATCCTCATCGCCCTCGGAGAAATACTGCGCACCGTGCTGCCGGAATTCGGCCTGCCCACGGAAACGCGGTTTCTGGTGTACGGGTTGATCATGATCCTGATCATGCGCTTCAAGCCAAGCGGATTCATCCCCAAGATCGGCGATGTGGGCATGAAGAACCCCCTCATTGCGGAATTACGAAAAAAACTCGAATCATCAAAGGCATAAGGTTCGATGGATACAACGAACACGAATACCATTCTCTCGATCGATAACCTCACCATGCGCTTTGGGGGCCTTCTCGCTCTCAGCGACGTGACCATCCACGTGCGGCGGGGTGAAATCCTGGGACTCATCGGTCCCAACGGTGCGGGCAAAACCACCGTCTTCAATTGCCTCACGGGCGTGTACAAACCCACCGCGGGCTCCCTGCTTCTGCACGCAGGGGACAAATCCACGCGCATCTCGGGCCGCAAGCCTGAGCATATCGTGTCTTTGGGCATTGCCCGCACATTCCAAAATATCCGTCTTTTCTCGGATCTCAGCGTGCTGGACAACGTGCGCATCGGCCGCCACCCCCGTACGCGAAGCAATCTGATCGGCGCCATGTTCAGGACCAAAGCCCATAAGGCTGAAGAACGCCAGATAGTTGAAGACTCCATGCACTGGCTCACCTTCGTGGGCCTGCGAAACAAAGCGCTGGACCAGGCTTCGGGGTTGGCTTACGGCGATCAACGCAGGCTGGAAATCGCACGGGCCCTGGCCACGGAACCCTCCATGCTGCTGCTCGACGAGCCCGCCGCGGGCATGAACCCCTCGGAAACCCGTGAACTCGACGTGCTCATTCACCGTATCCTCGAACTCGGCGTGACCATCATCCTCATTGAGCACGACATGAAACTCATGATGAAAATCTGCAAAACACTCGTTGTCCTGGATCACGGCATGAAGATCGCCGAAGGCTATCCGGCGGAAATACGCGACAATCCAGCCGTTATCGAAGCCTATCTCGGCAGAGGTGCGGCCCATGCTTGAAGTTAAAGACATCCATACGTATTATGGCTCGATTCACGCCTTGAAAGGCGTGAGCCTGCGTGTCGAGGAAAAGGAGATAGTCTGCTTGATCGGCGCCAACGGCGCCGGTAAAACAACCACGTTGATGACTATTTCCGGAGTGTTGCGCGCCAAGTCAGGCCGCGTTTTTTTTCAGGGCCAGGACATCTCCAAAACGGCCACGGACAAGATCGTCAAACTTGGGCTGACCCAGGTGCCTGAAGGACGCATGATTTTCCCGCGACTCACGGTTCAGGAAAATCTCTGGATGGGGGCTTATATCCGTAAGAAATCCGCTGAATTGAAAAAAGATGAAGAATGGATATACACGTTGTTCCCCATTCTCAAGGAGCGGCGCAAACAAGCGGGAGGCACGCTTTCCGGCGGGGAGCAACAAATGCTCGCCATCGGGCGCGCCATAATGGCCAGGCCGAAAATCCTCCTCCTGGACGAGCCGTCCCTGGGACTCGCGCCCATCGTGGTGGAAAACATCTTTGAGGTCATTCAAAAAATCAACCAGCAAGGCACAACCGTCATGCTGGTTGAACAAAACGCCCAAATGGCGCTACAGATAGCCCACCGCGGGTACGTGCTGGCCACCGGAAGCGTTATTCTCGAAGGCAGCTCCAAAGAGCTTATGGAAAATCCCCAGGTCCAGGCCGCGTATCTGGGCATGGAATAAAGGTATGTTTATGAGCTCCGTCCCAAATCCAACCAGGGAGGAACGCCCCCCGGATCTGTGAGGAGTATGATTGGCTTGTCAGTACACTAACAACTGTTGGAAATTATTAAGAACCTTTTCAAGAAGGTTCTTAAACCGCCGGAGGCAAATCCCATTGCAGCGTTTGGATACTTCATGGGGCGCGGCTTCCGGCAGCTGGACAAAGAAATAAAAAGGGATAACCCTCTCGTCGGCGCTTTTTCTCCGTGTCGGGCATTGCGCCGGTGTCAGGGCAGCTTTGCCCCCGGAGGGCGTATTTTTTTTAATAAGAGGCGCAACAGCCCTTGGGGGTCTGTCGGCCGTAGCGTATTTTCGTCTTGAAACAAGATTCTCCCCTCTGACAATGGTCCATTGTTTCAGGGAAATGATCGACGGTTTGTAATTTTCATCCAGGTTCACGAGACCTCAAAAAGGAAGAAGTTTCTATTGAATGTTTTTACCGAATTATTTTACAGAGCGACCAATTTACTGAAAAGGGGAACACGGAAGGAATAACCGCCTTGCTGCAGGCTTTCCTCCTGGCGCCTCCCCGAACCAATAAACAACCCCTCATCTTTACCAAGGGAGAATGTATATGCAAAAGGTCACAGGCAAAGGACTCACATTCGATGATGTCCTGCTGCTTCCAGCCTACTCGGAAGTGCTCCCCAACGCGGTGGACGTGAGCACATGGCTGACTGCCGATATAAAACTCAACATCCCTCTGCTTTCCGCCGCCATGGACACGGTCACCGAATCCCAGATGGCCATTTCCCTGGCCCGTAGCGGAGGCGTGGGCGTTATCCATAAGAACCTCTCCATAGAGCGTCAGCGTCTGGAAGTGGAAAAAGTCAAAAAGTCCGAATCCGGGATGATCGTGGATCCGGTGACCATCCCCCCCGACTACACTGTGGGGCAGGCCCTGGAGGTCATGTCCGAGTACCGCATCTCCGGTCTGCCGGTCGTCAAGGACGGACAGCTCGTCGGCATCCTGACCAACCGCGACGTGCGCTTCGTAACCGACATGAGCACCCTTGTTTCGGAAGTCATGACCAGCAAACGCCTGGTCACCGTTCCCGTGGGCACCACGCTGGAACAAGCCAAGAAGCACCTCCACGAAAACCGTATCGAGAAACTGCTGGTCGTGGACGACGAAAACAAATTGCGCGGCCTATTGACCATCAAGGATATTGAAAAAGTCCGTAAGTACCCCTCCGCATGCAAAGACGACGCCGGACGCCTACGTGTGGGGGCGGCCGTAAGCGTGGGAGAGGAATCGGAGGAAAGGGCCAGCGCCCTTGTTCAGGCAGGTGTCGATTTCCTGGTTGTTGATTCGGCCCACGGCCACTCCAAAAACATCTTGCGCACCATCCAGAGAATCAAGGGCAGTTTCCCCAAGACCAGCATCATCGCCGGAAACGTGGGCACCTATGAGGGCACCAAGGCGGTGTTCCAAGCAGGTGCGGACACGGTGAAAATCGGCATCGGCCCCGGCTCCATCTGCACGACGCGCATCGTGGCCGGCGTGGGCGTTCCGCAAGTCACGGCCATCATGGAGGCCTCCCGGGCTGCCAGGGAACTGGACCGCCACATCATAGCGGACGGAGGCGTGAAATTCTCCGGCGACGTGGTCAAAGCCATCGCCGCGGGCGCGCACTGCGTCATGATCGGCTCGCTCTTCGCCGGCACGGACGAGAGCCCCGGTGAAACCATACTCTATCAGGGGCGCCGCTACAAAATCTACCGCGGCATGGGCTCCATCGACGCCATGCGCGAAGGCAGCAAGGACCGCTACTTTCAACAAGACAAAGACGACGAGGGCAAGCTCGTCCCCGAAGGCATTGTGGGACGTGTGCCCTACAAAGGCCCCGTGCTGGACAGCATCTATCAGCTCGTTGGCGGCCTGCGCTCCGGCATGGGCTATACCGGCTGCGCCACCATCAAAGAGCTGCGCGAAAATTCGCAGTTTATGGAAATATCCCCCGCCGGACTGCGGGAAAGTCATGTGCATGATGTGATCATCACCAAGGAAGCGCCCAATTACCGGGTGGAAACTTAT
Source organism: uncultured Desulfovibrionaceae bacterium (assembly GCA_964517355.1). GTDB lineage: Bacteria > Desulfobacterota > Desulfovibrionia > Desulfovibrionales > Desulfovibrionaceae > CAZFCK01. Next base: position 17,828 of record CAZFCK010000044.1, read on the forward strand.
TAGCAAAACAGGCACGCCATGGAATCACTAGAAAAGGTCGTCATCCTGGATTACGGCTCGCAGGTCACGCAACTCATTGCGCGGCGCATCCGCGAAGCCGGCGTCTATTCAGAGATACACCCGTACACCATCTCCTTGCAGGAGTTGAGCGCTCTCAGCCCCAAGGCGATCGTCCTCTCGGGCGGCCCCTCTTCCGTTTCGGACCCGGACGCTCCCGGCCTTGATCCGGGCATCTTACATCTCAACCTGCCCATCTTGGGCATTTGCTACGGCATGCAGCTCCTGGCAAAGGCGCTGGACGGCAAGATCATCGCCGCGCAGGACCGCGAATATGGACGCGCTCCACTCGATCTCGTCGCGGATTCCCCTCTCTGGGACGGACTGGAACAGCGCGAAGGGCGCACCGTGTGGATGTCCCACGGCGACAAGGTGCTGGAACCTCCCAAGGGCTTCAGCGTTATCGCTGCCACCCCCAATGTGGCCGTCGCCGCCATGGCCGACCCGAAACGCAAAATTTACGCCTTGCAGTTTCATCCCGAAGTGGCGCACACGGATCAGGGCGACCGCATGCTGCACAACTTCCTCTTCAAGGTCGCCGGGCTCGAAGCCTCCTGGACCATGGCCTCCTTCGTGGAAACCAGCCTCCAGGCCATCCGGGAGCAGGTAGGCGACGACCAGGTTGTCTGCGCCCTTTCCGGGGGCATAGACTCCACCGTGGTCGCCCTCATGCTCAGCAAGGCCATAGGCAAACGGCTGCATTGCATCTTTGTGGACAACGGCTTGCTGCGTCTCAATGAAGGCCGTGAAGTCATCGGCTACCTTGAGGAGCATTTCGACCTCAACCTGCACCACGTTCAGGCGCAGGACCTCTTTCTGAACAAACTGCAGGGCGTGGAAGACCCCGAACAAAAACGCAAGATCATCGGGCACACCTTCATCGACATATTTGAAAAGGAAGCCAAAGCCATTCCCGACGTGAAGTACCTGGCCCAGGGCACCCTTTATCCTGACGTCATCGAGAGTGTTTCCTTCAAGGGCGGTCCTTCGGCGGTCATCAAAAGCCACCACAACGTGGGCGGCCTCCCCGAGAAGATGCACCTCAAGCTCATCGAGCCCCTGCGCGAACTCTTCAAGGATGAAGTCCGCAAGGTCGCCATGGAACTGGGACTCCCGGATTTCATCATCTGGCGCCACCCTTTTCCGGGACCTGGGCTGGCCATTCGCGTCATCGGCGAGATAACGAAAGAACGTCTGGACATTTTACGTCTGGCCGATAAAATCGTGCAACAGGAGTTGCGGGCATCGGATTGGTACCGCAAAGTCTGGCAGGGCTTTGCCGTGCTGCTGCCGTTGAAGACCGTTGGGGTCATGGGAGACGACCGCACGTATGAAAACGTCATCGCCTTGCGCATCGTCGATAGCGTGGACGCCATGACGGCTGACTGGACGCGCCTGCCTTCCGAACTACTGGCGCACATGTCCAACCGCATCATCAATGAAGTAAAAGGCGTAAATCGAGTGGTCCTGGACATTTCCTCCAAGCCCCCGAGCACCATTGAGTGGGAATAACCTGCACTGGCGCCAACGACGCCACTTATAGAGATCCATATGTTCGGCATCGGTACTACTGAACTCCTCGTCATCCTCGTGGTGGCGCTTATCGTGGTGGGCCCCAAGCAGCTTCCCAAAATCGCCCGAACCCTCGGCAAGGCCATGGGCGAATTCAAACGCGTGAGCACCGACCTGCATCGGACCATCAATGTTGAAATGGAGCGGGAAGAACGCGAGCAGCGCGCGAAAAAGGAAGAACAGGCAAAGCTCAAGGCGGAAAAGGAAGCACCTCCGGCACAACCGGACGACCAGGCAATAAAGGCGGAAAAAGCCTATGCTTCGGCCGTGGCGGCCAATACCCTTCCCAAAGAGGAAAAAAATGCTGCCGCTGCCGTGGATGATGCCTCCGCTCCTCAAGAGGCTGTTGATGTCACGCCTTCCTTGGCATCGCATGAACAGGATGCTTCCGTAATTCCCGCACAGCCCGGCAAGGCCAAAGAGCAACCGGACGACAAGGTTTCCACGCATGGAGACAAGGCATGAGCGCCAAGGACAAAGACCAGGAGTTGACGCCTGAAGAGGTGAGCGCTGCCAGCCCGGACTCTGCGCCGCAAGAGGTTGACGCCGGTAATGCCGACAACGCTTCCTGGCGGCGGCCTCCGGACACAGCTCACGACGGCGAGTCCCAGGCCGTATCGGATGCCGCGCACGAGGAGCGCGCTTCCGGCGATAGCGAACGAGAGAACGCGGAGGAAGAGGAAACGACTTCCGAGGATGCGGATGCGCCCGCCGAGGATGCGGCGCAATCTCCCGTTCAAGATAATGCCGGGAGCGGGTCGTTGTCTTCCGAAAGCCGGGAACCGGCTTCTGACACGCCCCAGGAAGCCTCGTCTTCCCCTGCGGATTCCGCTTCGCAATCCGCGCCTTCAGCGGAAGGCGCTCCACCGCCATCCACGGACGGGGGCGGTTCTCCTCCCCCACCTGCGGACGACCCCGCGGCATATGGCGAAAAAGACGCCCCTGATGACGAGGACGAGGGGGAAGACAAAACCGACGAAAAAGAGATGTCCTTCATGGACCATCTCTCTGAACTGCGTTCACGGCTGGTGCGTTGCGCCATTGCCGTGGGCGTGGGATTCCTGGCCTGTTATGGATTCTCCAAGCAGCTCTTCGAAATCCTGATGCAGCCTTTGGTGGCTGTGTTTCCGCCCGATTCAAAACTGATCTTCACCGCCTTGCCTGAAGCCTTCTTCACGTACATAAAGGTGGCGATGGTTGCCGGAGTGTTGGTGACAAGCCCGTATATTTTTTATCAGATATGGTGTTTCGTCGCTCCCGGCCTTTACGATGAGGAACGGAAATACCTTATTCCCATCGCGCTTTTTTCCGGTATTTTTTTCGCCGCGGGCGCCTGGTTCGGCTATTCGGTGGTGTTTCCCTTCGCCTTTGAATTCTTCATGGATTTCGCCACGGAAACCATCCGCCCCATGCCGAGCTTGCGGGAATATCTCAGTTTCTCCTTAAAACTGCTGTTCGCTTTCGGCTTGATTTTCGAATTGCCTTTGTTCATCTTCTTTCTCGCGCGGTTGGGGATCGTCACTGCGGCAATGTTGCGTAAGGTTCGTAAGTATGCTTTTTTATGTGCTTTTATCGTATCCGCCATCCTTACGCCGCCGGACGTGGTTTCCCAGGTTCTTATGGCCGGTCCCTTGATCATTCTTTATGAGATAAGTATCTGGGTGGCGCATGTGTTTGGTAAAAAATCCAAACAAGCCGCCTCGGAAGACGAGGATGACACGAAGGAGCAGGATAAAGATCAATCCGTGGCGGCATCCTGAGTAAACCTCGCCTCGGCGCTACGATAGGCGCATTATTGAGCGGGGCCTCGCGGCATAGGAAAATCGATCAAATAATCCCAGGCCATGGCGTACCCTGGACCTGGAATGTAAAAAAGGGCATAACACGATCATGGGGCAGCGTAACGCGGAATACTCGCGAGAGACAAAAGAAACGCGCATAGAAATTCGCATGGATCTAGACGGCACAGGCAACGTGTCCGTTTCCACGGGCTATGGATTCGCCGATCATATGCTCACGCTTTTCGGGTTCTGGGCCGGAATGGACCTTGAAATCCGGTGCCAAGGCGATTTGGAAGTGGACGCCCATCACACTTTGGAAGATACCGCCCTGTGCGTAGGAGAGACCCTGCGTCTCTGTCTGGCGAAAGGCAGGGCCGTATCGCGCGTAGGCTGGGCGCGGGTGCCCATGGATGAAGCGTTGGCGGATATCGTCCTCGACCTTTCGGGCCGCCCCTACCTGGTGTATGAAGACACTGTGCTGCCTCCGGTCATCGCCGGTGAGGAAAAGGATCTCTGGCGCGAATTTTTTAAATCCCTGGCCAACAGTGCCCGCATGAACCTGCATGTACGATTCGTTTATGGAAGGAATGGACATCACCTGTTAGAGTCCGCCTGCAAAGGTCTGGGCCTAGCGCTCAAACAAGCGGCGCAATTCAGCGACACACAAGGCGTATTCAGCACAAAAGGGAGCATAGACTCATGAACACGCGCACGCATGCCTGCATAGTCGTCCTCACCCTGCTTTGCATTCTCGCGCTGTTAGGTTGCCAGCGTCGACCCGTCGCCGACCCCATCAGTGCGAACATGGCTCTGGCAATCGTCGGATTCACGCAGCCCAAGACCGACAATGCGGCACTTGCCGGCTATGTGCCCCACGGCAGTGAGGAAGTGAAGGCCAAAACCCTCGCCACCTTGGATGCGGCTCTGCTCAACACCCTTTCCACGGAAAGCAAACGCACCTACGCGAGCCCCGCGCAAACACGCCGCTGCATGTCGATGACGGACATGCAGACGCCGACTTCACGGCATGGCGCCCTGGATTACTACATTCAGGTGGGGCAATGCATGGAAGCGGACTACCTGCTTGTGCCTCAGCTTCTTTTCTGGCGTGAACGCGAAGGTGGACCCGCCGGCGTCACCCAGCCTGCCAGCGTGATGATCGACATGTATGTGCTCGATATCAAGGAGCAAGGCGTGGCCGCCCGTTATCGCTTCGATGAAACGCAGGTCTCCCTGGCCGATAACATGCTCACTCTGGATAAATTCGTGGATCGCGGCGGCAAATGGCTGACGGCCAGCGAACTTGCGGAATGGGGCGTCAACGACGGATTACGTATACTGGGCTTGAAATAATGCTTCTTTTTCCAGCAATAGATATCAAGAACGGCGAATGCGTTCGACTCAGGCAGGGGCAGGCCGATGCAGTAACGGTTTTTTCCAAAGATCCCGCGTCTATGGCGCAACATTGGATTGACTTGGGCGCTTCCTGGCTGCATGTCATAGACTTGGACGGCGCCTTCAGCGGCGCCCCCGTCAATGCCGTGCTCATCAACACCATCTGCAAAACCTGCGCGCAAAAAGGCGTTCGCGTGCAACTCGGGGGCGGCATACGCACCCTGGACATCGCCAAGGCCTATGTGGAGGCCGGCGTCACCCGGCTGATCATCGGAACGGTGGCCCTGGAAGAGCCGGACCTTTTCAAGGAGCTTTGCCGACAATTGCCGGGGCAAATCGGCGTGTCCCTGGACGCGCACGACGGCCGCCTGAAGACCAAAGGCTGGGTGGACGATGCCGGCCTTACAGCCCTGGACGTTTTACCGCGTCTGGAAGAACAGGGAGCCGCTTTCATCATCTATACCGACATTTGCCGCGACGGCATGCAAAGCGGTGTGAATATGGAGGCCCTGGAACAGCTCCTGGCCAATACGCGGTTGCCTGTCATCGCGGCCGGCGGCGTGACCACGTTGAAGGACATCAAAAATTTGGCGCCGTTGGCTTCTAAAGGACTCCAAGGCGCCATCACCGGCCGAGCCATCTACGAAGGCACGTTGGATGTCAAGGAGGCCCTCGACTGGCTGGCCACGCTGGAGCGCCCCTCCGGTGATACGGCGTAGACGTTTTTTCCTTTTCGTAAAACAATGAATCTATTTTACGAAAAGATTTCGCTTCAAGGCGAAAATAGGCTATCCTGCTGGTAGGACTTTTTAAAATCAACGCTCGAAGCGGCCTTCTTTCATGACCTGAAAGCAAGGCCGTTGCGGACTGAAGACGAAACGATCGCACCGCCCCTAATGACAACGCGCTCCATGGATACAATGCGCAATGGCCAAGCAAACCCTGTTCTGTAAAACGACGGTATACCAGCTGCTCAAGAAACGCGAACCCCTCTTTAGCGGCTGGAAAATCCTTGGTTTCATTGGAGCCGGCGTCTCTGGCTGCGTATTCAAAATGCAGCGTGAAGATCTTGGTCAAACTTTCTACGCAGCGCTCAAAGTCATCCCCCTGACCCGAAAATTGGGGCGGGAGGATCGGAGCATGGATTCCCTACAGGAATCCATCGGACAAGACGCCCGCGAGATCGTCCATCTTTACAGTCTCGGAAATCACCAAAACGTCGTGGGCTGGTACAATCACGAGGTGTTTCACGAACGCGACCAGGATACGCTTATCGCCCTGGTGGCGGTCATGATGGAATACCTGCCGCGCACCCTGGTCAATCTGATGCAAAAAGGCCCGTTGCCCTGGAAGCGCAGCGTGGAAATACTCATTGATTGCCTTAAAGGGCTCGAGCACGTCCACGGCAAGCATATCCTGCACCGCGACATAAAGCCCGGCAATATCTTCATTACCAAGGACGGCGTGGCCAAAATCGGCGACTTCGGCGTTGCGCGCAAACTTTCGGAAGCCACGTTCGCCGAAACCCGCGTGGGCACTCCGCTCTACATCGCCCCCGAAGTCTTGCGCGACCCCCTGGGCACGGGCTATGCCCATCAGGTGGATATCTACTCGCTGGCGCTGGTGGGCTATGAACTGCTGCATGGCAAACTCCCCTTTGAGAATGAGTGCGAAGGCAATCGCACCGCCATGGTCAATATGCGGCTCTCGGGCGAAATCATCACCATGGACCCGACCCTGCCCCCAGGTTTGACCAAAACCATTCTCGGAGCCTTGGCCTATCGCCCCGCGCAACGCTACGCCACGGCCAAAGAATTCCGCAAGGCTCTGGAGCGCGTACTGCAAACCGATGGGCGCGAAACCATCATGCCGCGCTCGCAGGCCCAGCCTTCCGTTCCTTTGGAAGAAAAAAGCTATGGCGAAGCAGCTCCGCCCCCTTCCTCCAGTGAGCAGAAGAAGCCTGTGGTCATGCATTACGCCGGGGAAGACGCGCAAGCGCAACAACAGGCCTATACAGCGCCGGAACGCACAGGGCCGCAAGGTGGTCTGCTCGGCTCGCTCAACTCGCCGCTGGGCATCATTATTTCCGCAGCTGCAGGCTGCGCCGCGGCGTACTATACCCGCAACACCCAAACGCAGTTCTCCGTGGTTTTCATCCTTTTCTACCTGCTGCTGCCGCTGTACATGATCGTGGTCAACAGTACCCGTCGCGGATTGCTCATAGCGGTCTCCTTTTTTGTTTCCCTCTCCGCGTACAACCTCATCAATACTGGATTGCTCACCAGCATCCTCGATGTATACAACGCCGCCATAGGCATCATGTATATCGGCATCCTTGGTTTTATGGCCTGGTTCAAAAAAAGCGTTTAACCATGTCTCGGATCGCCTTCTCTCCGGCCCCCCTCCTTGGTAAGGGGGATTCTCCACGGTGCTCCTTTGCTATGGTCAGTTCCCACTTTGGAAGGCGCAGGCACAGGCCCGTTGTTATACATCGCGCAGCATCGAAAAATCATATCCGAACGTCGTATACAACGAGGGCAAAGTCATTTTACAATAGTATAAAGTTCTTAAGAATCTCCGATACTTTTCATCTTCTATTATTTTGTGGTTATTTCCTTTACTCCGAAA
>CAZFCK010000045.1:0-24908 GCA_964517355.1 uncultured Desulfovibrionaceae bacterium
TATACAAAATGAAAGTTAAAATGCTCTAGCGCATTTTCGCCTTGAAACAAGGCTCCAGCTCGACACGACGCCGGCGCAACGTTTCCTGGAGCATCACGAGGTAGGCGCGCCGATAGTTGAACACGCCGCCCAGGAAAAACAGCACGCTGCCTATCAGATATTGCAGGGCGAGGAACGAATATAGGGTTCTGTGGTCGCTCTGGTTCTCCACATGCCACAGGTAAGGCACCGAAGCCACGGTGAACAGCACCGACCCCACCACGAATGTCACGGCGGTCAAATTCATGAGCTGCAACGTGATGCGTGATTGGATGGTCCCAATCTGCAAGACGTTCACCCCCGCGCCCAGGACGAAAAGCAGGCTGCCGAGCACGAAACACCAGGCGCCCGCCGCATACCAGCCCACCGTGGATAGAAAAAACACGCTGCCCACGGTAAACAGTATCGTGCCCGTCAGGTAACTCCCAGCCGCAGTGAGTTCCAGCATGACGCTACGCACCCCGCAGGCGCTGTCGCGCCATTTGCGCAGCACTTCCGCCATGTCGTGCATCGTGACCACGAGATACAACAGCGAGCCGCCGAAAAACGTCCAGGCCCCAAGATCCGCATACCGCTCCAGGGCCGGAAAAAATAGAACGCTTCCCAGGATAAAAACGGCCCCGCCGATGACGTACAATATCGCGTTAACCGATTCCCAACGAAATTGCGCGCGCAAGTCCTGGCTGTCGGCGAACAAGCCATGCAACCGGGGGCGGTTTACAAAAAGATGCGCCATAAGCCTTCCTCCCGCGTTTGTTCGAGCGCTGTGCTCTTTCTTCGTATGCATAACGCCGGGAATGCGCTTCGGCTTGTCCGCGCATTGCATGATGACGTTGCGTAATCCTTTTCTCCTGGTCATGTCGTGACTGTTGCGAAAGCATGTTTCAAGCGAGGGGGAGGACCATGGCGGCCCTCCCCGAACGCCAGACCTTGGCTTTGTAGCACATTCCCCCGTCTTTTCCCAACAAGGGGAATCCGCGTGCGGCCCGGCGGCGCTTACGCTTCCCAATCCTCGTTGAAGGACCGGCGGTAGCGTTCCGCCACCAGCGCCATATCAAACGTGTGCTCCTGGGTGCCGTGCTTTTCCACGCAATAGGCCGCGCAAACCGCGCCCAGCTTGCAGGCCTGTTCCAAGGGGCGCTGCAGAACAAGCCCCTTGATGAGCCCGGAGCGGAAGGAATCGCCCGCTCCCGTGGGGTCCACGGGATTTTCCACTTTTGCGGACGGGATATCCACACGCTTGCCTGCGGTATGCAGCGTGGCGCCCTTTTCTCCCAGGGTCGTTATCAGCACTTCCACACGCTCCAGAACCTGCTCCCGGGTGAACCCCGTGGCCTTGAGGATCATTTCCAGCTCGTAGTCGTTTGTCACCAGCATGTAGCAGCCGTCAATGGCCTCGGCCATCTGCTGCCCCGTCAGGGCCGTAATCTGCTGCCCCGGATCGAAAATATACGGAATGTTGAGCTGTTTGTACGTTTTGGGCAAGGAAGTCATGTCGTCCACATTGCCGGGGGAAATAATGCCCAGGCTGCCGCCGATGTTGCTGCGGTCGATGACGGGATCGCAGGAAACCCGCATCGCTCCGGGATTGAACCCCGTGATCTGATTGTCGGCCTTGTCCGTGGTGATGTAGGCGCCGGCCGTGAATTCCTTATCCACCACGCGGATGCCCTCCAGCGTGAGATCCAGCGTGCGCAGCCGCTTGCTGTAAGGGGCGAAGTCCTTGCCCACGGAACTAAGAATAATGGGACGCTCTCCCAGCAAGGCCAGGGAATACGCGATATTGCCCGCGGTGCCGCCGAATTTCTCGTCCATGCCGTCCACAACGAAGCAAACGTTCAACATGTGGATTTTATCCGGCAAGATGTGATCGGAAAAGAAGCCTGGGAAATTCATAATGCGGTCGAACGCCAACGAGCCGGAAACATAAATGCGCATGTAGGTTTTCCTCCAATAAAGCCGTTACGGACGCGTTTCGGACACAATCCATTTTAGAAAATCGGGATTGCCCTGTTCTAAAGGCAAGGCGACCACACAAGGGACCTCGTAGCTGTGCAAGGCCTTCACTTCTTCAGTCAAAGCCTGCAATTTGTCCTCTGCGGTCTTGGCCACAAATGACACCTCTTGTTCCTTTCGCACCTCTCCTTGCCACCAGAACAAGGAGTTGCATTGTCCAAGAATATTCACACATGCCGCCAAACGCTTCTTTACCAACACTGCGCCGATCTTTTCCGCCTCCTGCGCATTGGCCGCGGTCATGTACACAAGAAATGTCTTCATGATGCTCCTCCCGTACCATGTGACATTGCTCTCTGCGATAGACCATCACAGTCTTTCTGTCCACCTGGAACGCCGGGGCGGGACGCGGCGCCCTGCAACACAAGGGAGCGGTTGCCTGCGTGCAAACGTTGCTTTAAGCTGGGCGTCAGCAGACAACGCATTCCGGAGGAAGCTTATGCCACATGCCCGACGTGCCGCCGCAATTCTGCAACGGCTAAGCCGGCGTTACCCTGAAACAGGTTCCGCCCTGAACTGGCAAGACCCATGGGAATTGCTGGCGGCCACCATGCTCGCCGCGCAATGCACGGACGCCCGCGTGAACCAGGTTACGCCGGAGTTGTTCGGGCGTTGGCCCGGCACCGGGGCCATGGCCCAAGCGCCCCTGGATCAGGTGGAGGGCGTTGTCCGATCAACCGGGTTTTTCCGCAACAAGGCGAAAAACCTTATCGCCGCGGCGAAACGCATCGAGGAAGTGCACAATGGGGAGATGCCGCGCACCATGGCCGAACTGGTCAAATTGCCGGGGGTGGCACGCAAGACCGCGAACATCGTGCTTTCGAACGCCTTCGGCATCAACGAGGGGCTGGCCGTGGACACCCACGTCAAACGCCTTTCCTATCGCCTGGATCTCACGGACTCACAGGACCCCAAGCGCATTGAGCAAGACCTCATGCCCTTGTTCCCCCGGGAAATGTGGGGCGAGGTCAATCACTTGCTGGTATATTTCGGCCGCGACATCTGTCTTGCGCGTTCCCCGCGCTGCAACGAGTGCGAACTTGAGGACATCTGCCCCAAAAAAGGGGTCGCCTTGAAAAAAACGCCTTTAAAGAAAACTGCATGAACCGTATCTATCATCTCATCACGTGTCTGGAAATCGGGGGCGCCGAGGTCTTTTTATACCGGTTGGTCAAAGGCCTTCTGGAGCGCGGCCACGCCTGCCGGGTGGGTTCGCTGGTGCGTTCCGCCCCAGTTGATGCCTGGCTGCGGGAACTGGGCGTGGAAGTGGATTTTCTGGACATGAAGCCGGGGCGGCCCAACCCTCTGGTGCTGCGCAAATTTCTCAAGATACAGCGGCGCTGGAAGCCGGACGTCCTGCAAACCTGGATGTACCACGCCGATCTGCTGGGTCTTTCCGCACGGCTCATGGGCCAGCGCAACATCATCTGGAACGTCCGCTGCACGGATATGGATCTCGCGAAATACAGCCGCGTCACGGCGCTGACCGTGCGCGCCTGCGCCAGGCTGTCCGGGCTGCCCCGCTGCGTGCTGACCAACGCCCACGCGGCCAGGGATTTTCATCTGAAGCTCGGCTATCATCCCCGAGCTTTTCAGGTCATTCCCAATGGCTACGATACGCAAACCCTGCGCCCCGCCCCTGAAATCCGCGCCGCCATGCGCAAGGAACTGGGCCTTGCGGAGCAGGACATCGCCGTGGGGCTGGCCGCGCGTTTCGATCCCATGAAGGGACACGCCGTCTTCGCCCAGGCGGCGGGGCTGATCCTAGAACGGCAGCCCCACGCGCGTTTCGTGCTCTACGGCGAAAACGTGAACCACGACAACGAGCCTCTTGTGCAGGCTCTGCGCACGGCCAAGGCGCTGCACCGCTGTCTCCTGCTGGGGCGCCGCGACGACGCCCCCAACGTGCACCAGGCCCTGGATATCGCTGTTTCCAGCTCGCTCTTCGGGGAAGGTTTTTCCAACACCATTGCCGAGGCCATGGCCTGCGGCGTGCCCTGCGTGGGCACGGATGTGGGGGATACGGCGCGCATCATCGCCGACACGGGACATGTCGCCCCCCCGAATGATCCGGAAGCGCTCGCCGAGGGCGTCGCCGCCCTTGCCGGGCTGGATTCTGACGCGCGTCGGGCCATGGGGCGCGCGGCCCACACGCGCATCGTGGAGCACTACTCCCTGGACCGCGTGGTGGACGCCTACGCCGCCTTGTATGCGGAGACCGTCCAAGGTTGAACCGCTCATGACTTGTACTGGTTCTAAAAAGGATTTTCCCCCCGGAAAAACTCATTACATAAACTAGAAATGGAAAATGGCATTATGCGCGCTTTCGGCAACCATGCTTCGGATCGCCCCCAGCAGGGAAGAATGTTCGGCAGAACCGGAGCAATCGCGACTCAGCACTATCTTTCCGCCCAGGCCGGTATGGATATCCTCAAGGCGGGGGGCAACGCCTTTGACGCGGCGGCGGCCGCCACCCTTGTGGAAGCGTTGGTGAACCAGCACATGTTCAGTCTTGGGGGCGAATGCCCCATGCTGCTTTCCCTGGCCGGACAGAGCGAGGTGGTGGCGCTGAACGGCAACACCACCGCGCCGCGAGCGGCCACGCCCGAAGCCTTCGCGCAACGCGGTCTGGAGGAAATTCCCCCGAGCGGGGTGCTGGCCGCAGGACCGCCGACCGTTTTCGCCGCGCTCTGCGCCATGCTGGAACGCTACGGCAGCCTGCATTTCTCAGAAATCGCGGCTCCGGCGCTCATGCTGGCCGCTGACGGCTTTCCCGCCCACGAGGGGCTGCTCTCCATGCCGCGCTTCGGCATCCGCGACAACCACTCGCTGTTCCGCGACACCTGGCTACACAGCGGCGACCTGTTCCTCACGGATACGGGGGACGTGCCCCATCCGGGGGCGCTGCTGCGCAATCCCGCCATGGCGAATCTTTTCATGGAACTCGTGGCCGCGGCCGGACGTGTCACCGCCCCCGCGCGGAGCGCGGCCCGCGCGCGTGAGCATTTTTACAAACGAGGCCCGGCTCAGGCCATGGCGGCGTTCGTCCAACAACGCCGGGGGCTGCTGCATCTCGACGACATCATGAGCGTGGACACGCCCTTTGAACAGCCTTGGGAGATGGAGTTCCTCGGCGCCCGTGTCTCCAAATGCGGGCCGTGGTGCCAGGGCCCCGTGTTCCTGCAACTGCTCCGCCTGCTTGAAGGATACGATCTCGCCGGAATGGGGCACAACAGCGCCGCCTATCTGCATCACTGGGTGGAGGCGGCCAAGCTGGCCTACGCTGACAGGGAGCAATATTACGGCGACCCTGAACGGACGCAGGTGGACAAGGACGCTCTCCTCTCAAGAGATTATGCGGCCCTGCGCCGCACCCTGCTGGACCCGGAACGCGCCTCCATGGAGCATCGGCCGGGAGACCCCGCCCAGATGAGGGCGCTTTTGCCCCAAGACGGCATCTTCATGCCGCGCGCCTGGGGACCGGGCACCGTGCATGTGGCCGTGGCCGACGCCCACGGCAATCTGGCGGCGCTCACTCCCAGCGGCGGTTGGTGCAGCGGTAATGAAATCGTGCCAGAACTGGGCTTTGCCCTGGGAACACGGCTGCAATCCTTTTCGCTGACTCCGGGGCATCCCAACGTGGTTGCGCCGGGCAAACGCCCACGGACCACGCTCTCGCCGGGCATGGCCTCCCTGCCCGTCTTCGAGTCCCAGGACAAGACCGCGCACAGACCCGCCTGCCGTGTGGCCTTCGGCACCATGGGGGGCGATCAGCAAGACCAATGGACCAGCCAGTTTCTCCTGAACATGCTGGTCTTCGGCATGGCGCCGCACGAGGCGGTGGCCGCCCCCAAAGTAACCAGCGACCACTTTCCCGGCACCTTTCACCCCCACACCGCGTACCCGGGACGCTTGCGCCTGGAATCGCGCATTCCCCCGGACGTGGTCCAGGCGCTGGCCGCCATGGGGCACGGCTGCGTGGTGGAAGGTCCGTGGAGCGCGGGCTACATCTGCGCCGCGATCAGGTACGCGGACGGCGGACTCGAATCCGCCGCGGACCCGCGCGGCAACAGTTGCCAGGTCTTCCCGGCCACGGCCCTGGCCTGGTAGCGGCTCACGGCGCGCACAGCGTCGCCAGCTCGGCCATGCCCAGACTGCGCATGCCGTGGCTGTCGCGCAACGCGGCGTAACACTCAAGCAGCCGTCGCAGCCCGGCCATGTTTTCCTCCGGATGCCTGCCGAAGTTGTGGGGATGCCACCAGATGTGCAGCACGCGCCCCAACCGCGCCGCCCTGCGCATGTCCCGCGTTATGCGCTCAAGGTGCGAAGAACGCAGCGGCGCGAGCCTGGGCGTCCAGGGACGCAGGAAGTGGCTGGCCCGAATGTCCAAGGGCCGCGAATCCCCGGCAAGGGGCAAGGGCCAGGCCCGGCTAGGCCCCCAGGGAAAATGACCGTCCGCCAACCGCGCTGCGCGGCGCAGCGCTCCTCCGCCCTGCGCCGCCCAAAAATCCGGCAAGCCCCGGTAGCACGCGATTCCCCGCTCCGTCAGCAGCGGCAGGTATTCGCGCCGTATCTGGTTCCTGGGCAGCACCAGACTGCGCAGCGCAAGCCCTTTGCTCCGGGCCACGGCCAGCGCGGCGTCCAGGTCCGCGGCGAAATCCCCGCGTGTCTGCCCCTTTTCCAGACAGTAGTAATGGCTGAAGGTATGGCAGGCTATCTCCTGACCCGGCGTTTCTCGGATGCGCTCCACCAGGGAAGGGGCGAAATGATACGGGTCGTCCTGTTCATTCTTGCCCAAGTCATGCACTACCGCATAAGGAGAGAGATGCGCCGCCGCATAGGCGGGGCGTCTGGCAGGCGCGAAGGCCAACAGTTCATCCTTGCCACCGCACATGAGCATGCCCACCGTGGCCCAGGTGGCGTGCACCTCGTGGCGGGCAAAGGCCTGCAGCATAAGCGGAACGGCTTTGCGCGCCCCCAGCAGGCGTGGAGCGTAGGCCGAAAGGGTGTTGTGGTCGCGCACGCCCCAAAAGAGTTCGAAATCAAGGGAGATGCACAACGCGCCCCCAGGTATGGCGTTGTTTTTCATAGCCGGCAATCTAGCGGGTGAGGCCGGGGAAAGCAAATGCCGCCGCGCAAGCCAGCGTGGGGAACGCATCTTTCCCTCCGCGCAAGCGCCAAACGCATGCGCCCGTCCGGAAAACGGCGCATGCCCACACATGGAGAGTACCGCACATGGCAACGTTCACCGGCATCAACCATCTCGCCATGGTGACCAGCAACATGGAATCCACCATCCGCTTCTGGCGCGACCTGCTCGGCCTGCCCATGGTGGCGGGGCTGGGCGGGGCGCGATACCGCCACTATTTCTTTTCCATTTCGGAAACCGACATGATCGCGTTTTTTGAATGGGAACAGGCCGAACCCGTGCCGGAAAAAGACCACGGCGTGCCCGTGGCCGGACCTGTGGCCTTCGACCACGTGTCCCTCGCCGTGGCGGACGACGCGGATCTGTGGGAACTGCGGGCCAAGCTGGAGGCCGCGGGATTTTGGGCCTCCGAGATCGTAGACCACGGCTTTATCCACTCCCTGTACTCTTTTGATCCTAACAACATCGCCATTGAATTCAGCGCGCCGGTGCGGGGAGTGGACATCCGCCGCTCGCCGCGCATGATCGATCCGTCGCCCACGGCGGCCGCCCTGGAAGGCCCCCGGCCGCGCCCCTCTTTCTGGCCGGAGCCCGAAACGCAGGCGCACGGGGAGCGCGTGGTCTATCCCGGCGAAGGGGAGGAGTTCATGGACCAGACCCGCAACATCTGGCGCGACAGCGACTCTTAGGGCATTATAACTTTATGATGGGATAGGTTGGGGCTCCGCCCCAAGCCCCGCCAGGGGGGAACGCCCCCCTGGACCCGCGATTATCATGTATAAAAAAATTAACATGATAGTAAGTTATACAAAATAAAAGATTTTGGAGATGCTTAAGAACCTTTTTCAAAAGGTTCTTAAGCCGCCGGAGGCATTCATATTTCCAAGTTACCATACTCTAACGGGGCAAGGGTACGCCCACCAGCAGAATCTTGCGCGCCCCAAGGGGGCTTTGCGGATACCTGCCCAGGAGGTCGGCCAATCCGTCGGCGGTATGCAAACCAATACGTTCCACGCCGTTTTTGCCCACGGCATGGTAATACCAGCGCTCTCCGCTTTCCAGCGGCAGGATCAGGGCCACGTGATGGTGGAGCAAAGTGTACCCGTTTTTGTTCCAGGGTTTGCTGAAGTCCGCCAGCACAATGGCGCCGGGGCGCATCTGGTCGAGCGCGCCCCGCCAAGCCGCGGCGTCGCCGAGATCGAACCCGCGCAGCTCGCGTCCGTCGAGCCCCTGCAATGCGTCTGCCAGAGGCGTCATTTCATGGGGCGAAATCAGGACCGCGCCGGGGCGGTGCGCCGTGAGATTGCAGACGAAATCCCAGCCGAAATCCCAATCCTCACCCAGGGGGGCGCCCTTGGCGCTGTCGCCCAGCCGGTCGGCCTTGGCCCGCTCCAGACTCACGGGGTCGCCCATGAGCATGCGAAACGCGGCCAGGGCGAATCCGCTGCAATTCAGCCCCGGGGTCTCGAACACAACTTCCGGGCGCGCAAAAAGCACGAATCTTCCGGCAAGGTCCACAGCGCCGTCGGAGCGATAGGGAATGCCCACAAAGGCGTCGAGCACGCTTTGCGGCGACGCGGGATAGCCGAGCGCCATGAGCCGGGGCGACTTGGGCGTATAGTCCGGGGGGCCGGCAAAGCCGGTGGTTGTCGCCAACAGCGCCAGCACGCAGCACAGCGCGCATGTGGCGGCCAGTTTACTTTGATTGCAGAATCTTGATTTCACCGCTGCCCTTCTCGATGGTTAACGTTGATTTCGGCGCCAGGTGCCGTGTTTTCGATGTGCGCCGCCCCATGAGTTCGTTGATGTAGCTTGAGGGCACCGCGAAATTCAAATTCTGCCCGTCCATGGCGTAAAACGAGGCCAGCCCCAGCACCTCCCCCGCGGCATTGAGTATGGGGCCGCCGCTGCTGCCCGGCGAGATGGGCGCCGTAATCTGATACACCGTTGTCTCGCCTTTTTGCCGTATGCCGCTCACGATGCCGGTGGAAAGAGTGCGCTCAAGACCTTTGGGGTGCCCAATGGCCATGACCTCCTCGCCCACCTGCGCCTCTCCCGAGGCAAGACGCAATCCGCGGGTCACGGGCGGTATTTCGAGAATGGCCAAGTCATGCTCCGGACTTTCACTGCGCACGCTGAGCACCTTGACGACGGTGCCGTCGGCGAACTTCACGCGCAAGTCCTCCACGCCCGCGATCACATGGTAGTTCGTGGCGACCAGGTCGCCGCGCAGCATCACGAAACCGGAACCGAACTTCCCTGTTTGCCCCCCTTTGTCCAAAGCCAGAACCACGACAACGGCGTCCTTGGCCTGCTGGTAGAGGCCCTGGGCATTGAGGGACCATGCGGGGGCGCTCCCTAAAAACGCCAGCAGCACAGCGATAATACAGGGAAGCGCTACGCCGCGCACTCCATCGGCCGTGAAGATTCTTCGGTGCCCGCTCATGACGACCTCCTCCGCCACGCCGCCCTAGGCGCGGAAATTGATAGGCGTGTACACATGATAATGTGGATATCGTTCCGAAATAAAACCTCTTGCAAGAGACTCTTCCCTGTGGTCCCTCTTTCCCGCACGTTATTCAGTATACCCATAATAATCACATACGGAGGCGTTGTCTTGCCTGCGGGAGTCCCGCCCGCCCGTGGAAGAAGGTAAGGCTTACGACTGTTGGGGGTCCGGCAGTTTGCCGAGGCCCCGGAGCAGCGCCAGCCCCGCGATAAAAAAGAACACCAGCGCAAGCAGCGCGTCACGGGAGCTGCCCGTGGCCTGGGTGATCACGGCGAACACGAACGGGCCGGCGATACTGGAAAACTTGCTCACCACGGAATAATACCCGAAATATTCCGCCGACGACTCCTTTGGAATCATACTGCCGTACAACGACCTTGAAAGCGCTTGCGACCCGCCGAGCACAAGCCCCACCCCCGCGCCGAGCACAAAATACTCCCAGGGATGCCGCATGTAATAGCCGTACACGGCGATGCCCGTCCAGACGCACAAGGCCAGCATCAAGGTGCGGCGCGCGCCGAAGCGCCCCGCCATGCGGCTGAGTCCCAAGGCCCCGAAAATCGCCACGAACTGAATCAGCAGCAGCGTCAGCAGCAGCACCGTCGTGGAAAATTTCAGTTCCTGCCTGCCGTAGATGGTGGCCATGGCGATCACGGTCTGAATTCCATCATTGTAAATGAAAAAGGCCACTAAAAAAACAAGTAATTTTTTTTCACGGCGCAGCAGCCGCGTATGGGTGAGCACCTGCCGCAGGCCTGCGGCGCAATACGCCCGCACGCCGGGCAGATGCCGCACATCCTCGGGCAACGCGCGGCGCGCGTCCGTCTCCTTCAAGGTGAAAAACGTGACCAGCGCAAAGCCCCCCCACCAGAGACCGGCCATGGCCATGGACAGGCGCGCGGCCAGGCCCTGGGAAATGCCCAGCCAGGAATGCCCCGCCACCAGTCCCAGGGAAATCGCGAACTGGAGCCCGCCGCCAAGATACCCGTAGGCGAAGCCGATGCCGGAAACGCGGTCCAGCATCTTTTTCGGTGCGACATGAGGCAGAAACGCATCGTAAAACACGTTGCCCCCGCTGAACCCTATCTGCGCCAGCACGAAAAGCCCCAACGTATACAAGACCATGTTCGCCTTGGCGAACAGCAGGAGGGTGGCGGCCGCGCTGCCCAGATAGCAAAAAAAGGCCAGCATGCGTTTTTTCGCGGCGGAATAATCGGCTATGGCGCCGAGCAACGGCGCCAGGATGAAAACGAAAAGCGAGGACATGCTCACCGCGTACCCCCACAGGGACGTGGCCTGCATCCGCATGCCAAGGATCGTGAAGCCCTCAGGAGGCACCACCACATCCGCGAAATAGGCCGGCAGCACGGCCACGGCCACCGTGGTCACATAGGCCGAGTTGGCCCAGTCGTACATGGCCCAGCCCCGCATGCTGCGGCGCGCCGCCGCGTTTTCGGGGAAATCCATCATCGTTGTCCTTGTGCGTTAGGCTTTCCGGGGTTTACATTCTGCCCAATGATTGCGAAAAGTACCGGCATATGAGGAGCGTCGCAAGCACTGTTCCCCGGAGAACAGGCCTGCCCATGCACATGTAAACGACATCTTCCCGTGAGGAAAACCATGCCTACCATCTTAATTCACCGCTCGATCCCGGCCGGGGTTCTGTCTCTTTCCCTCGCCTTTTGCGCTTTCGTTCTTTTGTGCGCCGCGCCCTTGTCCCACGCAGGCTGCACTCAGGGAGATTGCCAGGATGGGCAGGGGACGTTCACCTTTGAAAACGAAGTCGTGTACAAGGGCGACTTCAAACACGGAAAACCCCACGGCAAGGGCGTTATGACCTGGCCCAACGGCTCCAAATATGAAGGCGACTTCGTGAACAACTTCCGCCACGGCAAAGGCGTGTACACGCGCCCCGCAGGCGAACGCTATGAGGGCGACTTCACCGACGATTTCGTGGAAGGCCAGGGCAAGCTGACATACGAAGGGGGGGAAGTCTACGACGGCGGCTGGAAGCGTAACAACAAGGAAGGCAAAGCCGTCTACACAACTCCGGACGGACACCGCTTCGAAGGCACGTACGTCAAGGGCTGGCGCGCCACAGGCACATACACCTGGCCCGACGGCGCGGTCTATGCCGGTGAATTCAAAGACGACATCATGGACGGCAGCGGCGCCCTGACTTACCCGGACGGATCTTCCTACAACGGCTCCTTCGCCAAGGGGCAGCCCAACGGCAACGGAAAATTCACCGCAGCCGACGGCTCAGTGACCCAAGGCGTATGGGAAAACGGCAAGCTCGTCCAGACCACGGCACCATAGCGGCCCTGCGTATGAAGACATTCAACTCGCCTCAGGAAGCCTATGACTGGCTGCGCGATCACAGCCGCGAAACCGCGAACCTGGAATCCGCCTCCGCCGTGCTGCACTGGGACCAGCGCACCATGATCCCGCCCAAGGCCCATGAACACCGCGCGGAGGTGCTCGCGCAACTGGCGGGCATGATGCATGAGCGGGAAATCTCACCCCTGCGCGGCGCGGCCCTGGAATACCTTGAAGCCACCCCCGTCAACACGGACCCGTTGTCCGAACAGGGAGTGAACGTCCGGCAATGGCGGCGCGACTACGACCGGAAAGTCAAAATTCCGCAAAGCCTGGCAGTGGAGCTGGCCCGCACCGCCTCCCTGTCCGAAACGGCATGGGAGCAGGCGCGTCCGAACAACGACTGGACCGGCTTCCTCCCCCATCTGGAGCGCATCCTCGAACTCAAGCGTCAGGAAGCCGAGGCCGTGGGCTATGAGACGGAGCCCTACGACGCCTTGCTCGACGAATACGAGCAGGATGAACGCGCCGCCAATCTCGAGCCCATGTTCCACACGCTCCGCCAGGCCTGCGTGGATTTGCTGCGGCGCATCCGGGAAGCCCCGGTCAAGCCCGATCCGGATATCCTGAGCGGCGCGTTTCCGGTGGAGGAACAGCGCGCCTTCGCCCTCGAAGTGGCCCAAGCCTTTGGCTACGATCTGCAGGCGGGGCGCCTGGACGTGACGGCCCACCCCTTTTCCATCACCCTGGGTCCCTATGACTCGCGCATCACCACCCGTTTTCGTCAGGACCATTTCAGCGAGGCCTTTTTCGGTGTGGCCCATGAAACAGGGCACGCCCTGTACGAACAGGGGCTCGTACCCCAGCATTGGGGTACGCCCATGGGGCAGGCCGTGTCCCTGGGCGTGCATGAATCGCAATCCAGACTATGGGAAAACACGGTAGCACGCAGCGCGGCGTTCTGGAACCACTTCCTGCCCATGGCGCGCCGGCGTTTCGCCTCTCTGCAGAACGTCGCGCAGGACGATTTCGTGCTGGCCGTCAATACCGTGGCCCCCGGCTGCATTCGCACGGACGCGGACGAAGTGACCTACAATCTGCACGTTCTGCTGCGCTTTGAACTCGAACTGGATTTGTTCCGGGGGCGCCTGCTCCCCAAAGACCTGCCTGAAGCCTGGAACGCAAAGATGCGCGACCTGCTGGACATCACCCCCCCGAAAGCGGCTGACGGCGTGCTGCAAGACGTGCATTGGGCCGCGGGCCTCATCGGCTATTTTCCAACATACACCTTGGGCAACGTCTATGCCGCGCAATTCTTCCACGCCGCGGAAAAGGCCCTTGGGCCTCAGGAAGCCGCGTTCAGCCGGGGAGATTTCGCGCCGCTGCTCTCGTGGCTGCGCGAGAACGTCCACGCGCACGGCAGACGGTTCGCCCCCCGCGAACTGGTGCGCAGGGCCACGGGCGGGGATGTGGACACCGCCTTCCTCATTTCCGCTCTTGAAGAGAAATATTCGCGTTTATTCCAACTGTAGCACGGGGGCGTTTCGCCTCGCGCTCCTGCGTGAGGCAGACGCCCGCGAACACCAAGGCCGCGGCCGCCATCTGTTGCAAAGTGAAACATTCGTCCAGAATCATCCAGCCGAAGAGCACGGCAAACACAGGTATAAGATTTACATAGGCGCTGGCCTGGCTGGCCGGGAGCTTGCTCAGGCCGTAATTGTAAAAGCCGTAGGCCAGAATGGTCACCACCACGCCCAGATAGACCACGGCCAGCACCCCTTGCCATGGGGGCGGCGTGGTAAGCGTTTCGGGATAAAAAGCCAGGGCGGGAAGATAAAAAATCGTACCGCACACGGTCTGCACGGCGGTGAGAAACCAGGGCGAATAATTGGCGCTCAGCCGTTTGAGGGTCAGCATATAGCCCATGGCCCCGATCATGGCCAGAAACTCCAGAAAATTGCCCAGCAGCGGATTGGGCGCCGTGGCCTCGGGCTCGCTCACCATGCCGAGCCAGCCCACCCCGACAACCGCCAGAACAAAACCGAACCATGTGCGGGCCTTGGGGCGTTCGCCGAAAAGCATGAACGCCCCCACCGCCACCATCAGGGGCAGCAGCGCCGCCACCATGCCGGCCTGCGAGGCCGTTGTCAGCTTCAAGGCGTAGCCCTCGAACAGAAAATAGAGCCCCGGCTCGCACATCGCCATCAATACCAGCCAGCGCCAATCACCCTTGCGGTAATTCACATAGCGCAACCGCCGCAAAAGAAGGAGAAACAGCCCGCTGGCAAGCACCATGCGGCCGAAAATCACCACCGGAGGCGGAAAGCACGACACCGCGATTTTCATGGCCACAAAAGAGCTGCCCCACAACACACAGGAAATGATCAACGCGAGAATGGGGAGTACCCTTGGGAAGTTGCGTAGCATATCAGCAAACTCTACTCTTGCAATATATGTTTATCCATCCGTCCACAGACTGAAATCATGGCCAACCCATCGACATGGCGCAACAAATTGCGCCCTCACCTTTTCACTGCAAAGATGGTGACAGGTATACGTTCACTTCTAGCGCATTTTCGCCTTGAAACAAGGCTCTCCCCTGAAACAATTTCCAATTGTTCCAGGGAAATGCATAAGAGCATCTAGCGCTTTTCAAGCGTGAGATGCTCTAGCGCTTTTCAAGCGTGAGATGCTCTAAAACGAAGTCTTTTGAGAGGCAGGCCCGCTTCCGGAGCGCGTTTCCCTCCCACGGCGGCACGGCAAAAAAAATTTTCCCTCACAACCGTTTATTCATGCGGCAAAAGCCGCCCCATGAAAATCCGCCTCGCATTATTTCTAAACATTCGCCCCGGGTGAACCGATTAGAAGTTACACCAAGATTGCTTCAATTTTGTGCAGCTCGGCAGACAACGGACCGCGAAAGAATGGACGGCATGCAGCGGAGATAAGGCATGAAGGATTCAGACAATCAGGGCAGGCGAGAAACCGCCCAAAACAGCATGCAACGCTCCCGTGAAACGGAGTTCCGTTCGCTGCAGGAAGCCATTGATCAAGAGAACACCCCTCTCCAGACGACGGAAGAAGTGCGCGCCGCGCGCATCCGCAGCCTGAAGGAACAAGTCAGAAAGGGCACCTACCGGCCCAATTTGCGCAAGGTGGCGCAAATTTTGGTGCATGACGATACCGACGCCCTGCTCGGCCGCTCTTGACGCATCATCTCGCTGACAAGACAACACCTCTTCCAAACGTTTCCCCTTTATTCTCATAACCAGCGCCACGGATTCCGCCGTGCGCCCCGCCTGCCTTTCCATGTCTTCCAAAGAGCAGCAACGCGGGGAGCATGACGTCGCCGCATCGCCTGGGGATAAACAGCCGCCATGCATAGGCGTTTCCGGGGGAGCGGACTGCGGCATGCCGCAGTCCGCTCCCCCGGAAACGTCGAAAAAAAACCTCACGAGAAACAGGCCCCGGCCAGCGCGTTCCGCTTTGAGCCCGCACTCTCATCTAAGAAAAATTCAAGATATTTAAGAAAAACAAACAAGAACATCAGGGATTTCCCGCGTCTTGCTATTTTTTCTTTTCCTCAGCGGCGTGCCGGGCCATGGAAATGGTCCCCTGAAAAACAGCGCCGTCTTCCATTTCAAGCTTCGGGGTGCGCAACTCTCCTTCACAAACGGCAGAGCGTTGCAATATGGCCTTGTGGGAGCATTCCATGTTCCCTGTAACCTTACCCGCTATATTAATCTGCCCAACTTTGAATTCGCCTTCCACTTGGCCCCCGTTACCAACAACAAGGGTGCCTTGAGACGCGATCTCGCCTTTGAAGGTGCCGGATATCTGGGCCGTGCCGGTAAATTCCAAGCGTCCTTCAAAGGTCGTGCCCGCACCGAGGTAGACATTGATGCCCGTCTCCATACCGCCGCCGGTATGCGTCGGCGCATCGTTTTTTCTCCCAAAGGCCATAGATGCCTCCTTACCGCCAGACTCTGGGCCGGCTCTTCTAACCGTTGGCTAACCAGAACCCGCCTCCCGCAAAAAAGCGGGGTTAAGGGCTGACAGTGAGCTTCAGAAACCGCTTTTTGCCCAATTTGAGCACATGCTCGCCGGCAGGCAACGGCGCTTCAGCATCTTCGCATCGTTCGCCGTTGATGGACAATGCGCCCTGCCGCACCAAGCGCTTGGCTTCTCCACGCGAAGCGCACAGACCTGAATCGGCCAATACAATAAGGGGGCGGCTCGTCTCTCCGGCGCGGACATGAGCCGTGGGCGCGTCGTCAGGAACGCCTCCGCCGGCAAAGACCTTGTTGAAGCCATCCAACGCCTCACGGGCTGCCCCCTGCCCATGATAACGTGCCGTAATCTCGAACGCCAATTGTTCCTTCACTTTTTTCGGATGCTCGCGGCCATCGGCGACGCGAGCCCGCAACATTTCGATATCGCTTACGCTTTTATCCGAAAGCAACTCGAAATAGCGCCACATCAGGGCGTCGGAGATGGACATCAATTTGCCGAACATTTCCTGGGGGGGTTCTTCGATGCCCACGTAATTCCCCAGGGATTTGCTCATCTTCTGTACGCCGTCCAGCCCTTCGAGGATGGGCATGGTCAAAACAACCTGCGGCGTCATGCCGTACTGATGCTGCAGCGTGCGCCCCATAAGCAGGTTGAACTTCTGATCGGTGCCGCCCAACTCCACATCCGCGCGCAAGGCCACGGAATCGTACCCCTGCACCAGGGGATACAGGAATTCGTGAATGGCGATGGGCCGGTTCTCGTTGTAGCGTTTATGGAAGTCGTCCCGCTCGAGCATGCGCGCCACGGTGTAGCGTGAGCACAAGGTCACGAACTCCGCGGAGGTCAATTTGTCCATCCAGTGGGAATTGAAGGCCACTTCGGTCTTTTCTTCGTCCAATATCTTGAAGATCTGGCGCTTGTAGGTTTCGGCGTTGGCCAGAACCTGCTCCCTGGTGAGGGGCGGCCGCGTTTCGGTCTTGCCCGAAGGATCGCCGATCATGCCGGTGAAATCGCCGATAAGAAAAACGACCTGATGTCCCAGCATCTGGAAATGTTTTAGTTTTTGGATGAGCACGGTGTGCCCCAGATGCAGATCAGGGGCCGTGGGGTCAAACCCGGCCTTTACGCGCAACGGACGCCCGTTTTTCAGACGTTCGGTAATCTCTTCCATAGAGATGATTTCTTCCGCGCCGCGCTCGATGAGTTGCAAGTTATCATTCACGTCCATCAGTCTATTATCCATAAATGTCTTAGGGTTAAGAAATTTCACGTACAAAAGGTTCAATGGAAAGGGCCTTGCCCCGTTCGTCCGTTTCCAGCAAAGCGCCGCACAGCGTCACCTCGCCTTTGGCCAGGGTAAAGCGCGTGGGCAATCCCGTCAGAAACCTCCGCAAAATGGGCGCGTCGTTCATACCCAAAATGGAATCCAACACGCCGCACATGCCCACGTCGGTCATTGCCGCGGTGCTCTGCTTGAGAATACGCGCGTCGTTGGTCTGCACGTGGGTATGCGTTCCCAGCACGGCGGTGACCCTGCCGTCCAGGTAACGCGCCAAGGCTATTTTCTCGGAACTCGCCTCGGCATGGAAATCCACTATGCGCACCGTTGCCTCTTCTGGCAAGCGTGCAAGCAAATCGTCGGCCAGCCTGAAGGGACAATCCAAGGCCTGCATGAAGGTGCGGCCCATGAGGTTGAGCACGGCCAACATGCGGCCATTACCCACGGAATACAGGCCAACACCGGCGCCGGGGGCGCCTTCCGGATAATTGGCAGGACGAAGCAGCCGGGGTTCCTGCTGCAAGTAATCCTGAATTTCCTTATACTTCCAGATATGATTGCCTGAAGTTAAAGCATCGACGCCGGAGGCCAGCAACGCCGCCGCGCCTTCCGGTTCCAGGCCAAGCCCCCCCGAAGCATTCTCCGCGTTGGCAAGCAAAACATCAAGCCCAAGCTCGCGCCGCAACGCCGCGGCATGGCGGCATACGGCATCGCGCCCCGGCTTTCCTACTATGTCTCCTAAAAATAGTACTCGCATGCGCACTTCCCCCTCCCGAGGCAAGAGCGCAGCCCGCGGAAGCAATATGCAGCTTTATCGCTTCCTTGATTGAAGTCAAGGGAAACGAATACGTTGCGAAAGCGCACCCTGCCCCGGGCATCTCCCGGAATGAAAAAACACTGCTCCTGGATTTTCCGAGCATATTGGCGTAAAACGTTTTTTGGCTGCACTCATGTCTGTTCGGCTTCATAATCGCAATCCCCTCCGCCTCTTGTACAGGAGAGACGCCATGCACATCATAGGCGCCGACATCGGCGGCACCAACAGCCGGTTTGGACACTTTCACATCAGCTCCCGAGGCGATCTGCGGCTGGCGGAGAAACCTTGCTGGATTCAAACGAACAGTGTCTCCTCCTTTGATGACCTACTGGACAAATTGTCCCATAGCGATTTCGGCCTGCCCCTGCGCGATGCGGACGCAGTGGCCGTGGCCATAGCCGGCCCCGTCAAAGACGGCAGGCGTTGCGCTCCCGTTAACATACGTTGGTCCATTGATCTGGAAGATACGTGTAAAAGTTTTCCCCTGCAACGTTCGTTGCTGATCAACGACTTTGTCGCCCAGGCACACGCCTGCGGTACTCCGGCGGTGCGCGACACAGTGAAAATCCTCGCCGGAGAACCCGCGCCCGGGGGCGCCATCGCCGTCATCGGCGCCGGCACAGGGCTGGGCAAATGCTGCCTGGCCGCCATCCCCGGCGGCGGCGCCATCGCCGTGCCCTCGGAAGGGGGGCACAGCGAATTTCCTTTCGTGAACAAGGATGAAGAGGATTTCGCCCACTATCTGCGCCACGTCACGGGCAGAACGCAGCTCATCGGCGATATCGTCGTCACGGGCCTGGGGTTGCGGCTCCTGCACCGCCACCTGAGCGGCAAGGACGAGTCTCCCGAAGCCATCACCGCACTGTTCGACCTTCCGGACGGCCACCAGCACCCCACGCTACGCTGGTTCTCAAAATTCTACGGCCGCGCCTGCCGCAACTACGCCCTGGAAGTGCTGGCCACCGGCGGCGTGTGCATCAGCGGCGGTCTGGCCGCACGGTCGCAGCACCTTGTCAGACATAAAAACTTCGCCGAGGAATTCCGCCACAGCGAGACCCACGCCCCCCTGCTCGCCCGGATTCCGGTCTCCCTGAACACCAACCAGGATTTCGGCCTCTGGGGCGCTGCCGCGGTCGCGGCACAACGCCTTCTCGGCATTACGCCGCGCCAGGACCCCTAACGCATTGTACTTTGAAAAAGGTCGCGGGCTTTCGCGCCCGCACGACAACCAGGGGAGGCCCCTGGACGCCGGAAAAACGACTTATTCATGCTTTTTTAGTAATTGCATAAATGTTATGTTACAGGCCCTACTCAAAATATCGTATATGGCTCCGCCCACCGGCTACGGATATGACGTTCCTCCCCAGAGAATGATAGATTTTGACTTCGCAGAATTAGAAAGTTTAGGAAGGGGAGAGCGCGAGAAGGGAAACCCTTTTCAAAGGGTTTCCTCTCTCGCACTTTCTTTTTATAATGAATTGAGAAACACGGCTTTTTGGAAGATACCCCCATGCGACACATATATCTCATCGGCGCCAGAGCCTGCGGCAAGACCACCCTTGGCAAACTACTTGCGGATCGCCTGGACCTGCCGTACACGGACATGGACAAAGCGGTGGAAAAAAAGCTCGGCCGATCCATTGCCGCCTTTGTGAGCGCGCACGGCTGGCAGGCTTTCCGCGACATGGAAACCCAAACTCTGCGCGAACTCAACGCCGCATCTCCCGGGGTCGTCGCCACGGGCGGGGGCGTTGTGCTTTCCGAGGAAAACCGCGCCATGCTCTCCGCCGGAGGCGTTGTTTTCTACCTGCGTGCAGACGCCGCAACCCTCTGCCACAGGCTGCAAAAGGATCCGCTTCCCGACCAGAGGCCGGCCTTGAGCGACCTGCCCCCGCTGCTGGAACTGGAAAACACTTTGAAAGAGCGCGACCCGCTGTATACGGCCTGCGCCCATCACATTCTGGACGCGGCCGCACCCCTTGACCAGGTGCTTGATACGGCTTTGCGCGCCCTGAACACCCCACACGGAGTGAACGAGTGAGTGGCAATACTTTTGGCCGCATTTTCCGGCTGACGACCTTCGGCGAATCCCACGGCGTCGCGCTTGGCGGCGTGGTGGACGGCTGCCCCGCGGGCTTGCCCCTGGATGAACACACCATTCAGCAGGAATTGGACAAGCGCAAGCCCGGGCAGGGCATAGCTTCCACCACGCGCAAGGAAAGCGACCGCGTGACCCTGCTTTCCGGCGTGTTCGAAGGCCTGACCACGGGTACGCCCATCGGCTTCACCATCCCCAACCAGGATTCCCGCTCCAAGGACTACGAACATTTCCGCGACATCTACCGTCCGGGGCATGCGGACTTTTCCTATCAGGCCAAGTTCGGCCACCGCGACCACCGCGGCGGAGGACGCTCTTCGGGCAGGGAAACCGCCTGCCGCGTCGTGGGGGGCGCCATCGCCGACGTGTTGCTGCGGCGGCACGGCATCGGCGTCCAGGCCTATACCCTGGAACTGGGGGGCATCCGTGCGCAGGCGCTCGACCTGGACAACGCGGAAACGCGCCCCTTTTTCGCGCCCGACCCGGAAATAGTCGCGGCGTGGGAAGAGCGCGTGACCACGGTGAAAAAAACCGGCGACAGCCTGGGCGGCATTGTGGCGGTCCACGCCATGGGCCTTCCTCCTGGCCTGGGGGAACCGGTTTTCGACAAGCTCGACGCCAGACTCGCCTACGCCATCATGAGCATTGGAGCGGTCAAGGCCGTGGAGATCGGCTCCGGCATGAAAGCCGCGACCATGCTCGGCAGCGAGCACAACGATCCCTTGCCCCATCCCGACGAAGGCGCCCTGCAGGCCACCAACGCCGGGGGCATCCTTGGCGGCATATCCACGGGCCAGCCCCTGCTGGTGCAAGCGGCGGTCAAACCCATCCCCACCATCGCAATGCCGCAAAAAACCCTTGACGCCGCGGGCAACACCGTGGTCCTCGCCCCCGGGGGACGCCACGACATCAGCGCCATTCCGCGCATCGTGCCCGTGATAAAGGCCATGGTGCGGCTCACCCTGGCGGACATGCTGCTCCTGCAGCAGCGCCAGAAAAACGCCCCCCCCAGGGACTGATCCCCCCATGGCACGCATACTTTACGGCATCATGGGCGATGCGCGGGGGCATCTCAGCCGCTCCCTCTCCGTGGTGCAACACATGCAGGGTCACGAATTCCTGTTCGCCGGCGGGGGCACCGTGCTCGAATTGCGCGATCACGACTATGAGGTTTACGAGCTGCCCATGCTCTCCACGTTGTATAAAGACACGCGGGTGGATTTCGTGGGCACCGGGGCCAACGCCCTGCGCGTGCTCTGCGGCCGCGCCGGCATCGTGAACGGGCTCATCAAGGTTATTGAACGGTTCAAGCCGGACCTGATCATTTCCGATTATGAATTTTTCGTGCCCCTGGCGGCACGGCGTATGGGGCTGCCCTGCCTCAGTCTCGACCACCAGCACGTGCTCACCCATTGCGCCTACGTTCCGCCCCCGTCGCAACAGCTGAACCGCATGCTCACGTGCATTCCCATCATGCGGCTTTACAGCAACGCCACGAAATACATGGTCAGCTCATTTTACGAGCTTCCCCCGAAAAACCAACTTTCCACGGAAGTGGTCCCTCCCATCCTACGCAAGGACGTGCGGGACTTCGCCCCCCTCTCGGGAGATCACGTTCTGGTCTATTCCAGCGCCGGCGCATACAAGGTCCTGCTGCCGTATCTCGAAAAATTGCATCGCCCCTGCCATATTTACGGCTACGGCGACATCACGAACCGCGGCAATCTCGTTTTCAAGCCCCGGTCGGTGCATGGCTTTCTCCAGGATCTCTCCACCTGCTGCTATGTGATATCCAACGGGGGGCACAACTGCATCAGCGAGGCGCTCTACTACGGCAAACCCGTAATGTGCCTCCCCATCCATTTCCTCTATGAGCAGTTCATGAACGGCCACTTTCTCAAAGATTTCGGATTCGGCGAATATTCCATGGAAGTCAAGAAGATAGACAGCAAATTGCGGCATATAGACAACAATATCGAGAACTATACGCGGCAGATAGTAAAATTCAACTTCTGGGGCAACGATCAGGTGGTCGATCGGCTCCAGCAGATGTGCGAATAAGCGCGTCCGGCACGTTCTTTCCGGGTAGCCGGACTCGCCCTGCCGTAAGCGCCACGCTTTGACAACGGCCGGGGTCCTGGAGAATCCATAATGGCGGCGGCATCGCGGCGCCGGGCTGATACCCCGGAACGGCGCGGCCGTTCAGCGCGAGGCCGCCTATTTTGTCCGGGCCCGTCTCCCGCCTATCATAGGGCGACAGAAAACCATCCACACGCGGGAACCCCGCAACGCCATCCTCACCGGCGGCGCACCGGGCTGCAACGTGTGATCATTGCCCAACGGGCGGTGGCGGATCAGCTTTGAAAAAAATCCGCCCCTTCAATAAAAAATCTTCGCGTCAGGACTCCAGGGCCTTGCACCCTTTGTCCGTAAGTATCAGGCCTTCAAGGGACAATTCGCTGTCGGCGTCGATGCTGCTGTAGGCCACACAGCCCTGGGCAAACGCCTTGCGGACCTCGCTCTGGTTGCAGGAATCCACGACCCAACGCGGCATCATGCCGTGGTAGCGTTGCGTCTTGCTGAAGATGCGCACCGCGCTGAGAAATGTTTTTTGCTGTTCATCCAAGATCATACGCCCTTCCTCGCATGTGTTTTGTTTCTTCCGGCTAACGCACAACAGCTTCCGGCACAAGAATCACCCTTGGAGGCGGTTGCGCAAACGCCTTTTTCCATACATCGGGCAGCCGTGGAAGTTAAGCGTTTTTCCATCGCATGTCTTTTATGGGAAGCCGCAAACCGGCCATGCCGCATGCGGCATTTTTCGCACAAGGATTATCAAGGCGGACTGGCGTTTCCCCGTGCTCTGTTGTAAGGTGTTTAAAAAATCGTTCTTTTGCCGCCTCCCGCATTCCGGGGCAGGTCAGCAAAGAACGGAGAAACACGGCAATGCAGCGGTCTGTCGTACTAGATTCGTTCTCGGGAGCGCATAGCCCCGCCACCGGCCCAAAGCCGCGCGGCAAGAGCCTGTGAAACGCCTGACGCACCGCAAGCCAGAGCAGAGGGGCACCCCCTCCAACATGGAGCAGCATATGGAACAGGAACGCAAATCCGGCGACATTCTTGCCGAGGTTTTGGGCGCCTCGCAAGAAAACCAGGCATTGCAAACCGATGACCTGGACAAGCTCATTTACCGCGATCCAAAGGAATTGCAACGGGTCGTCCACCGGGCATTCCGCCTCACGGATTTCTCGGCCCCGGCGGTCTCCACGGATCTGCGCAAGCTCATTGAACCGGACAAGGACGACGCGCTTGATCACCAGTCGTTCCATCTCACGTCCTTGAACAAGAAAAAAACGACCATCTATTTTTCAAAAAAAATCCACTTGATGCTCAAGTCCGCCAAATACCGCATGCGCAAGATGGTCGATCCGGAGCTGCAAAACAAGATATCCATGTCGAGCATCATCAACAACGCCCTGATCATCGTACTCCACGAGTTTGAAGTGAAAGGGGAGAAAAGCATTCTGCTGAAGCAGATCGTCAAGAAACTCAAGAAGTAGAACAGACCGAACGCCGGGATTCTGTTCGATACCGCACGCTGAGACTTGGAGCCGCCGTCATGGAAATAGTTTGCCCGAAATGCAATTTCAAGCGCACCATAGATGATTCGAAGATTCCCGCGAAACGCGCCATCGTCCACTGCAAAGCCTGCGACCACCGTTTTCCGCTCAAACGCGCCCGCTCCATCGGCGTGATGATCAGCAAGGGCGGAGTGGGTAAGACAACCACTTCCGTCAACCTGGCCCATGGACTGGCCCTGCGCGACTATCGCGTACTGCTCGTGGATACCGACACCCAAGGCCAATGCGCCTACATGCTCGGCATAAAACCCAAAGCCGGACTCACGGAACTGGTGCGCGGCGACATGGAGCCGAAACAGGCCATCACCAAAGCCCGCGACGGCCTTTGGCTGCTGGCCGGCGGCAAAAACCTCGCCGAGCTCAAACGCTTTATCGACCGCAAGGATTTCGGCGGAGAATCAACCATCTGTGAAGCCCTCACCCCCCTGGAAGTCAATTACGACTTTATCGTTGTGGACGCCTCGCCGGGATGGGACCCGCTGACCGTCAACGTGCTCTTCTATGTCAAGGAAGTGCTCGTGCCCGTGTCCATGGAAGTCATGTCCGTTCAGGGGCTCTCGGAATTCCTCAAAAGTTTCGCCGCAATAAGAAAATACAATAAAAACGTGCAGCTCAAATACATCCTGCCCACATTCCTCAATCGCAACAACCGCAACTCGCAGGAACTCCTCGAAGGGTTCGAAAAACTCTACGGCCGCTACCTCTGCACGCCCATCCGCTACAGCCCCCGCCTTTCCGAAGCGCCCGGCTACGGCATGACCATCTACGAATACGCAGGGGGCGACAAGGTCGTCGCCGACTACCGGCAACTCGTCAACGACATTATCAATGAAGACGACGTGTGAGCCTTATCCAAAGGCGAAGATGCGCTAGCCGGATAATCTACGCCTTTTTCCATGTTGCCGTTGCGTAGCGGAAACCCTTCATAAGGGTTTCCTTCTCGTGCCCCCACGCGCTCCCCCTTCCTAGCGCATTTTCGCCTTGAAACAAGGCTCTCCCCTGGAACAATTTCCAATTGTTCCAGGGA
>CAZFCK010000046.1:0-24806 GCA_964517355.1 uncultured Desulfovibrionaceae bacterium
AGGGAAATGCATAAGAGCATCTAGCGCTTTTCAAGCGTGAGATGCTCTAAAAGAATAGGATTTACCGCGCGGGGCGGTCGTTGCGCCCCGTTTGAGTGCGCAAAACAGCGCTGGAGGAGGCGCAAAAGGGCGCTTGATTTTCAAATGGAGTGCGGATGCCGGCCAAGGGCGGCAAGCAGCATTTCGAAGCTTTCCTCTATGGAATGAAACGCCGTATCTATGGTGACGATCTCGTTACCGCTCCATGTGTCGTATCGCCTTCGCCGCACTTCTTCCCATGAAGGCAGGCGCAGGTTCTCGATATCAGCATTTCTCGCCGCGATACGCTCCTGATGCTGTTTAGGGTCGGAACAGGTGATTTCAATGTTGCACGGCCTGGCATTGGCGCCGGCGGCGACCTGGTTCCATTCTCCCCTGGTGAGGCGGATGGGGTTGCATGAGTCGGCGATGGTGCTGATTCCGTTGACGAGGTTGTCGTGGGCTATTCTGTACGCCAAGCGGTATCCTTCGCCCGTGACGCTGCAGGAGCAGAGATCCCGGAGTCCTTGTTCGATGGTGTCGATTCTCAGATAGGCGGCCTTGACGTGCCGGGAAAGCCTCTTTGCCAGCGTGGTCTTTCCCGATCCTGGAAGGCCGGAAAAAATATACAGCGTAGGTTGCTGGTCCATGCGCTATTTCCTCATGCCGTTGCGGAGTGGGGCGTACGATAGAGCATTTCAAGCGTTGCATTGGGGTGTTTTGGGGCTCCGCCCCAAACTCCGCCAGGGGGAACGCCCCCCTGGACCCGCGGATATCGTATTTTACGTAGCCAACAAACTCACACGCTATGCCGGTCACAACGTTTTGGAGATTCGTAAGAACCTTTTGCAAAAGGTTCTTACGCCGCCGGAGCATTTTCCGCTTCAAAGCGACTATGAACGAGAAAAAAAAACCGCGCAAGGCGGCGCCTTGCGCGGGAGAACTGATGGTTGCGCGGCGAGTGGCGTTAATCGCCAAGCAGTTCGTTGACTTTTTCCATGACCGCGAAGGCGTCGGCCACATAGAGCACGTCGGCCTTGCCCTGCGCCCAGCCGCAACTCGCGTCGAGGTTGATGGCCCGGCGTTCGGTGATGAAGCGCCAGCCCACAACGTGCGGCTCTTCGCCGTGGCAGCACGTGGCCAAGCCTTTGGGGTGGCGCGGCGTGGCGCCGGTCTGCCCCACCTGGTGCAGGTGCGTGAGAAAGGGCAGCACGGCGTGTCCTTCGGTGCCCTGATCCACGAGTGATTTTGAACTGCCCAGTGAGGCCTGAGCCTTGCTCAGAAAGCCGAGGATCACGCCGGACGCCCTTTCGGCGTGCATGGCGCCGTCGCTTTGCTTTTTGGTCCAGCCCGCGCCGGCCACAAAGAGCAGCCCCGCATCGGGGCGGATGGTCTGCTCGTCAACGTCCGGGGTCTGGATGCCGCGCACCTGCGTGCGATTGAGGTTCTCAGGCAGGGTCAAGGGCACTTCCTGAACATCGGCGGCTTTGGCCTCCGCGGCATAGGGGGCATAGCATCCGGGCGCCAGGCTGATGCACCAGGGGCGCTGGCTGCGGGTCAGGCTGCCCATCATGCGTTGCCGGTAGTACCAGCGTTGGATGCAAGGTGCGCCGTCCTTGGCCTCGATGACAGTGGCGAAGGTGTCGGCGCGGCCGCCCAGGCGTTGGGCCGCGCCGGCGATGACGCGGCTTATGCGCGATCCGGCGGCGGCGATGATGACGCCGGCCCCGGCTTTGAGGGCCAGGGCCTGAATGGCGGCGACATCGCTCCCATAGCGGGGTTGCACGCACTCAGGGGCCGAGGCCGAGTAAAAGGCCGTGGCGCCGCATGCGCCCAGGGCGGCCGCCGCTTTGCCCGCGTCAGCGCCGAAAACCCCCACGCTCCAGGGGCAGCCAAGGGCGTTTGCCAGTTCCCTCGCGGCGGTCAGCGCCTCCAGGGCGCTTTTATGCAATGTGCCGTCCGCTTCGGTATGTGCCAGGAAAAGTATATTTTCCATCGTAATATCCTTTGGGTATGCGTTGTCAGCTCTTGATCCAGGCGATGATTTCCCGGGCGATTTCATCCACGGGAGCGTCCTTGACCACTCGCGTATCGCGTTTCTGCTTGGGCAGCTCCACGCTGGAGAGGGTCACGCCTTCCGCGCCCACGGGCGCGGGCTGCGCTTTTTGCAGCGCCGGCATGATGCCGCGCATGTTGCCCATGCCCACCTGGGGGTTGTTGGGAGGCTCGGGGAGATTGCCCGTGGCCCAGCCCAACACGGCGGGCGGGGAGGCGACGGTGGAAACCTGATACGCCCCGGCTTCGATACGCTCCAGAATGCGCAGGGAACCGTCCTCTTCCACGCGCAGTTCGTCCACGCCCTGGAACTGGTCGTGGATATCGAGCATTTCGCCGAGGATCTGCATGGTGGCGCCCGCTCCCCGCGATGCCGACTGCCAGCCGCCGAAAAGCAGCAGCTTGCCCATATCCAGCCCCTGGATGGAGCGCAGCCCCTTGGCCAGGGCCTCCGCGGTTTCAAAGGCGTCCGTAAAGCCGCCGGCGGGGCCGTCCATGACGGCGAGTTCGAAAGGCACTTTCTGGCCGATGGACATCATCACCTGCTGCAATTTGGCCTTGGGGCCGAGGCACAGCAGCCAGACTTTGCTGTCGGCGTGATTTTTGGCCAGGTTCGCGGCTTCGTAAAGGGCGTGCGCCGCCCAGGGATCGAGCACCGCGGGCAGCATCATTTCATTTTTCAAGCCCCAGCCTTGGGGGCCCTGCATGGGCTCGAGGGTCTGCAACGGGTCGGGCACGATGCTGCCGCAGACCACGATATGAAAAGCACTCATCTTCTCGGCTCCTCGGATAGGGTGATATTAAAGGGAGCGGAACATACTAAAATACCCGCTCCCGCGGCATTCGCCGCTTACTGTTGAGAATTTTCGTCCGATTTTCTTCAACAACAGTTCGATTGGTATAACGTACTCGTATTTCGCCAAATTAAATATCCGTTGGCCCAGGAGAGGCGTTCCCTCCTGGCGGAGGTTGGCGCGGAGAACCAACCTCAACAATGACAACGATACCGCGCTCTAGTTTTCCGCAGAATGCAGACCGCCGGAACCGGCCATGAAGCGCACGTTGGTGCGTTCCGTATCATCCGGCGCCGCCTTGCTGCAATTCCACAGGCAAGCGCCGCAATGCACGCATTTTTCGCGGTCGAAGAGCGGCACGCCCCCTTCGGGATTCGTGGAAATCGCTTGGCCGGAACAGGCCTCGATGCAGACCTGCTCGCGGCACGCGGCGCAGAGCCCGGTATCCTTGAAGCGCACGTGGTCGGCATAGCCGGGGGCGGCCTGCACTTTGCCCCCCATGAGCAAGGCGTCCTGGTGCGAGACAAGGAGCTGGCCGTCGAATTCTATCTTGGGCCATCCGGCGCGTTCCATGAGCGCGTCGTGCAGGGATTCGCCCTTGGCGCGGCACTGTTCGCGGATGATTTCGAGTTCGTGGAGCGGGATGACGCCCCTGTAATACTCCTCCAGGGCGGGCACACGTTCCCAGGGGCGTTTGTGGTCCGCGCTCCAGGCGAAGCGCCCCTTGCTGAAACCGGCCAGGGCCATGCCGAGAAATCCCTGGACAATGCCTTTGGTGAATCCGTCGCGGGCGCGTTCCGCCTCTTTGGACTCCTTGTCCAGCCAATGC
Organism: uncultured Desulfovibrionaceae bacterium; assembly: GCA_964517355.1. Taxonomy (GTDB): domain Bacteria; phylum Desulfobacterota; class Desulfovibrionia; order Desulfovibrionales; family Desulfovibrionaceae; genus CAZFCK01. Next base: position 3,697 of record CAZFCK010000046.1, read on the forward strand.
TCGCGGCGGCGCTGTTCATAGGCCTGGCGCAGGTTGTCCTCGGATATTTCGCGGCCGGAGCCGTAGAGTTCGATAAGCGCTTCGGCGAGCAGCACGCCGGAGGCCCAGGCCTCGTCCACGCCCGAACCGCTCAGGACGTTGGTGGTGCCGCTGCCTTCGCCGATGCGCACGTAGCCATTGCCCACGAGGAACGGTTCGCCGCGTCTGCCGGATTCCTGCAGGCTTTTCGCGCCCCAGGAGCGCATGCGCCCCCCTTCGAGATGGCGCCAGATGTAGGGGTGCCGCATCCAGTGCTGCAGGTAGGTGTAGGCGGTGCGCACCGGGCTTTCGAACCATGACGGAACGAAAATGCCCAGGGAGGCGACGTTGTCCGGATAGACGTAGAGAAAGCCGAAAATTTCGGGCTCGGGATAGCCGAAGGTGTGCAGCACCGTGCCGGGGGTGAGTTCGCAGCCCTCGGGCAGGTCCACGACCATTTTCATGCCCAGAGCCCATTCCCGCTGGTGGTGGCCTTCGGGCAGGCCGAAATGCTGGTCGATGGCTTGCCCCACGGCGCCCACTGGACCGTCGCCCACAACCGTGAGCTTGGCCTTGATGTCCATGCCGGGCATGAAGCAGGCGTCCGGAGCGCCGTTTTTGTCCACGCCCTGGTCGGCGAGGCGCACGCCCAGCACCGCGCGGTCCTTGATCAGCGGAGCGGCCACGGGAGTGCCGGGCCAGATCTGCACAAGGCCGCTGCCCATGACCTGGGCGCCGACCCACTGGCTGAACTGTCCAATGCTGCAAACGAAGCCCTCGTGCTTTTGCAGGAAGGGCGGAATGTAGGGCAGTTCGACGGCCTCATGCTCCACGGCCACCTTGTTGGCGAGGGGGAGTTTGGCCAGGGGCGTTTTCGAAAACGCGCGCAGGGAGGCTTCTTTCATGCGCATCACCGCGGGGCGGCGGCTGGCGCCGTGCGGATCGAGAAGAAAGACGATCTTTTCCTGGGAAACGGGCGCGCACATGGGGATCTGCTCGGGGGAGAACTCGGGGAAGCTCTGGCGTATGGCGCGCGCCTTGGTGACCACGCCGGAAACGCCGAACCCGATGTCGTCCGCGCGTTCGTAGCAGATGACCTGCGGGGGCATGCCGGGCATGCATTCGCTTTCAGCCAGGGGCGTGCCGTCCTCGCGCATGAGGGCGCGCGAGAGGGTTGTCAGGAATCCGCCCATGGCGGGGCCGAAGCCCACACAAGCGATATCCACATCCATGCTTTGGCGTTCAATGTCACTCATAACTGCCGAGCCTCCTGAGGCCGGGGCGCGCAAGGCCTTTTCCTTAAGGAAAAGGCCTTGCGACGTTGTTGTCTTATGTGAGGTGATGACGCGGTGTACGGTCGCACCACAGTGTTACAGCGGGTAGTCAAGCGCCTCGGGAATCATGATCCGCGTCAGGGCCTGGGCCGCGCGGTCTTTGGCCAGACGCGCCCCCGCCAGGGAGCGGTCCAGATCCGTTTTCAAGCGGCTGAACGCTTCGCCAGCTTCGGGCTGCTCATGATATCCGTACACCAGTTCGCTGCAAATGCGGGCCACTTCGCCCGCTGTGCGCGCGGCCTGGACCGTGAACAGGTCGTTGTAGAACGACAGCAAGCCTTCCATGCCTTCGGCCACGACGGGATTCAGAGGGCCCTTTTCCTCGAGTTCGCGCACGTCCTGGTACAGGGACCAGGCCGCAAGAATCCAGGCCAGGGCGTCCGCAAAGGGGAAGGTCACGCCATGGCGTATGCCGTGGTACAGGATTTTGCCCTCAGGGTCTTTGGTCTGGTTCAGGTAGTCGAAGGTGTGGAGCCAGAGGCGCATGGCCGCGGCCAGGGAGGCGGCGCCGGGCGCGGCCGCCGTTTCCAGGATCCCGGCCCATTGGCCGACGCGGGCCAGAAAGACCTCGTTGCCAGCAAGGACGCTGATCTGGCGGCGTTGCACTGCTTCAGGGCCTTCGTAAATGGCTTCGAGCTGAGTGTCGAACCACTTGTGGCCCAAAAATCCGGGACAGTCCTCGGTGATGCCGTATCCACCCATAAGTGAGAGGGCTTCGCGCATCATGTTCGAGCCCACGCCCGTGTTCCAGAGTTTGCATGCGGGGCAGAGCACGTTGCCCACGGCGTCCGCCAGGCAGAACTGGACCAGGGCATCGTTCTGCAATTCCTGGAACCGGGCCTGGTCGCGTTCGTTCTCAGGGGCATTCTCCAGGGCGATGAATTCCACGGCCTCTTTCTGCTTTTTGCGCAGGGCCATGAACTGCCTGCGTCCCTTGGGCACGCCTTGTTCCTCGAAAATGCGGGTTTTTTCCTTTTCCAGGGGGTCGAGCACGTCGAACACGCGGGAGGCCTCGAAGCCTAGTGACGCGGCTGCTTCGCCGGTGGCCCAGACATCCACGAGACGTTGCAGGGCGTCGTCTTTTTGCTGCAGCCCCAGCTCATAGCGCGGCGATCCGGGCTGGGCGGCTTCGCCCCCGCGAAAACGCTGGCGCTGGTAGCGGATGATGGGTTCCACGGCAGACAAGAGTTTTGCCGCGGTCATCAGGCCCACGGTGACGCGGGTATGGCTGAACACCGCGGCAATGACCTCGGAATGGGTGAAGTTGGGCACGATGACGCCGTCTTCCACGGTGTAGCCCCCGACAATGCGGTTGGCCGGGATTTCGAGGTTGAGTACGGGGTCGGACGTGGCGGAAAGCTGGTGCACCATTTTGAGGGTGGGCGATCCCGCGTCCCAGGTGCCGGGGTCGGTCTTCTCGAGGATGACCATGCAGGAGCTTTTGATGCGCTCGTCGGCCGTGTCCACGGCCGCGACCACGAAATCGGCGAAGGGCATATTGGTGATGAAGCGGCCGCGTTTGTCGATCTGCAGCGAGGGTTCCTGCCCCTCCCGCCATTCCTTGACCCTGGCCTTGCCCACGAGCACGCCGGTGTCCACGCCCACATAGGGAATGGGTTCGGTGAGGGCGAAGGCCCCCCTCCATACCTGGCGATCCTCGCCTGGCTGCGGCGGTACGCAGGCGGCGAGGTATTTGGCGCATTGCTCGGCCGTGCCGCGTTCGTGGATGGGGGAAAGGGCCAGGAAGCTGGCCATGCTGCATGTTCCCGCCCCCGCGTCCACCCAGGCCAGTTCAAAGGCCGTGAGGGAGAGGGCCAGGTTTTTCGGTCCCGGGATAAAGCCGCCCTGTTCGGGCTCCATAAAAATGGAAGTGAGCCCGGCCTGATCGAAAGCGGTCAGTAATTGGGCTTTTGTCTCGTTCCAGTCATGGGAGTTGCGCGCGCCGTCGGCGACCAGACGCGCCACCAGGCCGCGGGCCACGCTGCGCGAGGACTGGACTGCCATCTGCATATCAAAGCGCTCGCTGAAGCGCCACATGATTTGGCGTACATCGTCGCCAGGCAAAGTGCGGATACTATCCATCATGCGATTCCTGCGGTGTGTTTGTCGGTTAATACGATAGCGTTATTTAAGGGGAGAGCGGAAAGTTACGGCAAAGAACGTGGCGCGTCAACAAAAGCGGCCACGCTCAAGGATCCACCGGCGCTTTTCAGCGGCTGTAGTCGTTGAGGTCGATGATCGCCAATGTGGCGCGGATCATGACCTCGACAACAGCTTTTTCCACTGTGTCGCCATAGGACAGAACGCCCGGCAATTCCAACACCTCTGCAAGCCAGAGGCCGTCGGCCGTGGGCTCGAAACGAATGGTGTATGCTTCCATGGAGCGATCATGGACACTGAAACGGCTTTTCTGTCAAGAGCCGAGTTTGTCGTGTGGTATGAAAAATTCGTCATGTGCGGTAGGGGAGCGGAGCGGGAACAGGCGTTTTCACGTGCCGCGCCTTGCCGCCGCCGCAAGGATAAGGCCGCCGCGAAACCGCGCGCCGCGCCACCGTTTTCACGGGACCATGAGTGCGCGGCAGGGGCGCTTCTGTAAAACTTTTGCAACAAGCTGGAATACAAGGAAAGAGCGTGTCATAATGCCTTTGACAGCCACGGTGTGCGTAAGGCAGTATGCCACATTCCAATACCAACCGGCTCTGTCCGTCCTGTTTCGCGCAGGCCGGATATGTTAAAACAATGCCCGTGAGACGTGCGGGCGCGTAGCGGAGCATCACGGTAAAAAAGGCGCTGAAAGAAAATGCATTTCACGTACCGCGCACTCAATAAAGACGGCAGCTCGCTTGCGGGAATGGTGGAGGCCGCGAGCTTGAAGGAGGCCATCCGTACGCTGCAACGCCAGGGGCTCAACGTCGTGGACGTTAAGCAGGAGCAGCGCAAGCAGCGGAAAAAGGCGCGCGGCTTCAAGGGCAAGGCGGGGAAAAAGGACATCATCGTCCTTCTCTACCAGCTCTGCACGCTGCTCGAATCCAAGGTGACGCTGGAAGAAACCCTGGAATCCCTGTCGGAATCAGTGACCCAGCCCGATCTGGCGGCCAAGACCTCGGCCATGGCCACCACCATCCGTCGCGGCGGTTCCCTGTCCAAGGCCCTGAAGGACAGCGGCCTGCCTTTGCCGAGTTATTTTCTGCCCCTGGCCGAAGCCGGGGAACTCACGGGCAAGATCGACAAATCGTTGCGCCAGGGCGTGGAGCAGTGGGAGCATGAAATGAAGCTCGCCACGGAATTCCGCAGCGCGCTCGTCTATCCATGCGTTTTGATTTTGTTCGGTTTGATCTCCATTATGGCCATTTTCGTGGTGGTGGTGCCCAAGTTCACCAAGCTGCTGGATCGGGCCCAGGGGGAGATTCCCTTGTTGGCCAAGGTGATCATGGGCACCGGGACCTATGTGAACGAGAATCTGCAATGGGTGGGCATCGGCGCGGCCGTGATTTTGTGCATGGTGCTTTACGGTTTGAAGAGTGAAAAAATAAGGCAAAATTTTCGAGATGTTGTTGCGAAAATGCCTTTTTTTAGGCATTGGATGCTTGAAGCGCAGCTCGGGAGCTGGGCCGGAATGCTTTCCACGCTTTTGGAAAACAAGGTGGCGTTGATAGACGCGCTTTCACTTTCGCAAAAGTTTCTTTCCATCACTGATCTGCGCTCCAAGATGTCGTTGATCATCCAGTCGGTGAAGGGCGGGGTCTCGTTGTCCGAGGCCATGGTCAACATCAACGCCATAACGTCGCTGGGCTACAACCTGATCCGGGTGGGCGAGCGGACCGGCGAGTTGCCCACCATGCTGCGCTCGTTGTCCACGCTGTACGTGCAGAGCGTGCGCACGAGAACCAAGCGCATGCTGGTGATCATCGAGCCCCTGGCCATCATCATGATCGGCGGCGTCATCGGCTTGATCATGGCCGGCATCATCCTCGCCATTGTCAGTGTCAACAACATAGCCGTTTGAAGCAGAGAGGAACACATGAAAGGTTTTACCCTCCTTGAAATGCTCGTGGTCCTGGTGATTATCGGCCTGCTGGCGGGGCTCGTGGGGCCGCGCCTGTTTACGAAGGTTGATGATTCCAAGGTCAAGACCGCGGAAGTTCAGGTGAAAATGCTGAAAAGCACGCTTGAGACCTTGAATCTGGACATGAACCGCTTTCCCACCGAGGCCGAAGGGCTGGCCATCCTGTATAAGCGCCCCGGCGATCCCAAGGCCAGAAGGTTCTGGAACGGTCCCTATCTTGACGAAGAGGTGCCCCTGGACCCGTGGGGCAACCCCTATCAGTACTCCACGCCGGGCAAAGACGGCCTGCCCTTTGCGTTGTATTCGTTCGGGCCCGACGGCAAACGCGGCGGCACGGGCAAGAACGCCGACATAGGCTATTTGCCGCCGGGGGGTTAAGGCGGTGTCGAGGTCCGTTTCCTCGGGCTTCACGCTCTTTGAAATACTCGTGGTTCTGGTGCTGCTGGCCCTTGTGACGGGCGCCACGCTCACGCAACTGGACAAGATGTATCAAAGTTATGAATTGGGCACCCAGCGTGACGATGTGGTGCGCACCCTGTCGCAGCTCGGTCTGCACGCGCTGCAGAAGGGGCGCCCCTTTACCCTGGAGGGCGAGTACACCGAGGAGAACAAGGACCTGGCCTTGCCGCAGGGCTGGTCGGTCGTTGTGGAAGAGCCCATTGAGTACACGTTTCGCGGCATCTGCCGCGGCGGCGAATTGACGTTGGTTTATGGGGAGCGAGAATACAAGTATGTGCTGTATCCGCCTTTGTGCCGGCTCTTGCCGACCGAGTGAGAACCAGGGGCCGCGGCCAGGAGCGGCGGCAGGCAAACGTCCGGGCGCCGCGTGCGGCTTCACCCTGGTGGAGGCGCTGGTATCCATGGTTCTGGTCGCAACGGTGGGTTATTCGGTGTTCTCGCTGATCAACACCCATTACAACACCTTTCGCCGGGTGGAGGATGCGCAGCGGCGCATGCTTCTGGAAAGCTCGGTCCTGGAAGTGGCGCAAGGCGTGAATCCCATGGTCAAACCCACGGGAAGGGTGAAGCTGGGCGACTACGTGCTGACCTGGGATGCCGAGGAAAACCAGTCCATACGCTCCACCTACAGCGGCAACGGCTTCCAGGTGGGCGTGTATAAGACGCATTTCGAGTTGCTGGACGGAAAAGAGGTTCTTGTGCGCACCACACTGCTTTTGACCGGATACAAGGAATGATGGCCACCCCTCGTAGGCGTGACGGCTTCACCTTGCTGGAGGTGCTCGTGGTGCTGGTGATCACCTCGCTGGTGTCCGTATTGATCATCCAGGGGTTCCAACAGGTGCTGGACCTGCGTTTCCGCTATTTGCGCGCCCTGGACGAACAAAGCGCGACGTTCATGGAGCACCAGTGGTTCAGCGAACTCTGCCGCAGCATCGTGCCCGACTTCAGCGCCGGAGAACACTTTTTCAAGGGCGATGAGGATGAGATGAGCGGCCTGACCCTCGCCCCGCTGAACGGCTACATGGGCGTGCCGGTTTTTTTCACCCTGAGCCTGGAGCGCAAGGACCGTGTCTACAATCTTATGTATGAAGACGAGCTTCTTGAAGAGCCGCTTCTCCTGGCCAGTTTCGACAACGACAACGTGCGCTTCCAATACGTCACGGAGGAACAGCGCGTGGTTCGCCATTGGCCGCCTATGGGGCAGGCCAGCAATTCCCTGCCCGAGAATATCATGCTCAACATGCGGGACAGGGGGGAACAGTTTTTTTGGGCGGCGCGCGTGGATTCGCGTAAAATCGACTGGGACGACCGCTTGCCGGTGCTGATGGGGGCAACGTTCTGATGCGCGCTCAAGACCAGAGGGGCTATATCCTCGTCTTCACCATCTGGATGCTGGCTTTGCTCACCTTGGCCGTTTCCTATTTTTCGCTGTGGATCGACAACCTGATAGCCAACACCCAGGCCGCCAAGGACGAGGTGCGGGCCCAGGTGGACGTGATCAATACGAAAAGCATGGTCTATTACCTCCTGGCCACGCGCAGGCCCGACTACAAGGGGTTGCTGCTGCCGGGCACGGAGAACAAGTACCTGCGCCTAGACGGGACACCCTACAAGGGCTACGGCATGGCGCGTTTCACCTTGCAGGACGAAGGGGGGTTGTTGAACATGACCTCCCTGACCGGGCAGTACAACTACCTCTTGGAACGCCTGGGCGTGCCTTCGGGCGCGGTGATGCCTTTGATCAACAAGCTGTTGGATTTTATGGACAGCGATAATCTGAAGCGTATCGACGGTGCCGAGAAAATCTTGTACAAGCGAGCGGATAAGGAAGGACCTCCCAACCGCATGCTCATGACCAGCTGGGAAATGTACGACGTGCTGGATTGGGACGCATACCCCAAACTGTGGCAGCCCCTGCCCATTGCGCGGCTGGTGAGCGTTCAGGACGCTTCCGGGCTGATAAATTTCAATTACGCGCCCAGGGAGCTGCTGCTTCTGGTGGACGGCGTGGGCGAAAAGGAGGCGGACAACATCATCAAGGCCCGCACGGCCCAGCCGTTCATTATCGTGGACGAGGTGTACGCGGCCGCGGGGAAGGTGCTCAACCTCAACGAGCTGGAGCTTACGTTCACGCCTTCCCGGTTCGTGCGTTTGACGTTGTGGTCGGAGAAGGCCATGACGGCGCGGGAAATTGTGTACGAGACGGAGGAAAGGAGCAAAGTGCCCTTTATCGAACCCATAAAGACCGATTACGCGGTGTATTTCCCCGTGGCCGTATTGGGGGACGCCCTGCGCAAGAAAGCCGATGCGATATCCCAATCCATTTTTTAAGCAGCGCTTCATCCAGGGGATCGACACGGTAAAGCCCCAGGACAGCACGTTTCGCCCCCGGCAATGGCTTGTCGCGAGAAGTCTTTGCTATTTCAAGGAGTTCAATCTCAAGTCCGTTGATCCCAAGGAGCGCAGGAACGCGCTGCAAGTGAAAATTCTGCAATGGAGCCCGTTTCAGGAGACCGGAAAATACATCCTCTATCACGGCGACAAGGCCTGCGTATGGATCTGGGACGACACCGTGGTGCAAAACGGCATGTACGCCCAAGGGGTGACGGTTGCCAACGTGATGCCCGAGACCCTGTTGCTGGGCAGCAAAAAGGAGGACGGATTCCGGCTGGTGCAATGCATGGAAGGGTATGAGGGGCAGCTCTGGGAAGACGGCGTGATCACGTCCTCCCGCTGGTGGCCCACGTTTCCGGAAGAAAGGCAGTTGCAGTTGTTTTTCATGAGCAACGACCTGCCCCCGCAGGAAGACTACGCCGTGGAAGAGGCGGCGTATCTGTCGCGGCCCTGGACCCGGCGCTTCAACGTGATGGAGATGTTCAACATCCGCAGCGAGCGTTTTTGGGTCAAGCTCGGAACAGTGGCCGTGGTGTTTCTGCTTTCCTACTTCGGCTACCGGTACTATGTATTTTCCCAGTATTCGCGGGATTATTCGCGGCGGCTCTCCGCCGTTCAGGATGAGGTGGCGCCTATCAGGGCCGCGCAGAACAGGATCAACGGCATATATAATAAATACGCGGTATTGGTGGAAACGGTGCGGGGATTTTCGCAACTGCAGCTGCTGAGCGACGTGCATAAGCGCTTGCCGGAGATTTCAGCCTTCGCGCAATGGCAATTCACGGGGGAGACGTTGCAGTTCATCGCACCGGTGCCCGGATTGAAGCCCCTTGACATTGTATCGCGGCTGCAAGAGAACGAAATATATTCGAATATCAGTGTGGATACGTATGAAAACACAATGTACGCCGTGACCATGCAGGTTTCCCATGAGTCTCTCTGACACCTTGAGCGGTCTGCGCGCTGAACTGCGGGCCAATGCGCGGATCAGATATTTACTGTACGCGGTTGTGGCCATTGTCGTGCTGTACTCCGGCGACGCATTCGTGCGTTCAGTGCGGACGCTGCAGAATTCATTGTCCGAAGATGTCGATCAACTGGAGCTTATGCAATCGTTGGCGCAGAAAAGTGGAGCGTTGGAGAATCAGAATAACGTTGCGGAGCAATTCAGGGAATTCAATGCGCGATTGTATGAGGCGAGCTCCGACAGCGTCATGAAGGTCCATGTGCAGGAGTGGATGGACAATCTTATTACCCGATATAAGATCAGGGGAACCATGATCACGTTTTTTTCCCCTGTAATTCTGGATACCGCCGCTGGGGAAGTGCGCAAGCTGCCGGTCTTGCTTGAGGCTGAAAAGACACCGGATGACATGCTTTCGATTTTACATTATATCGAAACCAATGAACACATTGTGACAATAGAAGAACTCAAGTCGCTTATCCATTCCATCGACTTGATGCAACCCAAACATTTCATTCTCTACCTGAACTTTTACTATGTCCTGAATTCATTATGAAATTGCATATCATTATTCTCGTGGTCGTCAGTGCTCTGCTGCTTTCGTGCGCTAAGGACCAGAAAAACACGATCTCGTTGCCCGAGCCTTTGCGTAGCCCGGACGATACGCCCATTGAGGATTTCAAGCTGCCCGCCGAGCAGGCCGCTCCCGAGCAGGCCACGCGCTTCAAGTCCACGCCGCATATCGTGCCCGGATATTCCGGTCCCGCGGGCGCTTCCCAGGATGGGGACTTCAGCGCGAAGGGAGCGTACCAGGTGAGCGTGGACAACTTGCCTCTGCCAGCCTTTATCAATGAAATCTACGGCAACATGCTGCACGTGACGTTTGAAATCTCCTCGGTTATTTCCAAGAGCGGGGATCTTGTGACCCTGCGCTCCGGGAAAAAACTCAATGCCGCGGAGTTGGACTATCTGGCGCGGCAGGTCCTTGAAAATTACGGCGTCGCCGTGCAGAAGATCGGGGAGGTCTATCATTTTTCCGTGGCCAAGCCGGACGCTCTGGTGGGCGAGCCGCCCTTGATCATCAGTGGGCGCACCCTGCCCGACGTGCCCGTGACCCATCGCCCCATTTTTCAACTCGTGCCCTTGCAGGTGGTCAAGGCGGCCAACGTGACCGAATGGATCAACCAGGCCTACAAGGGGCACGACGTTAAAATCTTCAGCGACCAGCCGCGCAACGCCATCCTGATCATGGGGTCGCCGCCCATGGTTTCCCAGGTGGTGGAGGCCATCAAGATTTTCGACCAGCCCACCATGCGGGGGCGCTTCAGCGAACGGATCGAACCGGTGTACCTCACCGCGGCGGATCTGGCTGAAATGCTGCAAAACATACTCTCCACGGAAGGCTATTCCGTCGGATTGAGCCAGGGCGGCGTTTCGGAAAACGCCAGCGTGTTCCTGCTGCCCATAGAGACGGTGAACTCCCTGATCGCCTTTGCCTCGGATAAGCAAAGCCTGGCGCACATCAGAGATTGGGTGCGCACCCTGGACCAGCCCAACGAACTGGCCCAGAAAATGGAGACGACGGGCGTCTATTATTACAATGTGCAGAACACCAACGCCGAGGATCTGTACGACGTGCTCGTGGACATTGTGGCCAATATCAACGAGTCCGGCGGAATTTCGGTCAATATCGACGGAACCCAGAAAAAGACCGCGGCGACGGCCGAGAAAAAGGAAACTGACGAAAGCGCCGAGAAAAATACGGGCGCTGAACAGCCTTTCAAGGCCAAGATGCTGACGAACGAAGATATTGTCACGCCCCGCAAAGGCAAGGCTTCCAAAAGCAAGAAGGCATCAAACGGCGAGGCCGGGAGCCTTGTTGTGGACAAGGCGCGCAACGCTCTGATCTATCAGGGGTCGCGCCAGGTCTGGGAGGTGCTGTTGCCCATAGTGCGCGAGATGGACCAGGCGCCGCGCATGGTGCTCATCGAAGTCACCATAGCCGAAGTCACGCTTTCCAATGAGGAGGAATTCGGCGTCGAATGGCTGCTCAAGGATTACTACGGCAGCGATGCGGACGGCGGCTGGGTGGGAGAATACGGCACGTTGGACGGCTTGACTGCCGGCACCCAGGGCTTTTCCTACGTGTTGAACTATGGGGGCAAAACCCGCGCCATATTGAACGCCTTTGCCGAAAAGAGCCGCGTGACGGTGCTTTCCACCCCCCGCATCATGGTCAAGAGCGGCAGCGAGGCCACCATCGACGTTGGTACCGACGTGCCCACCATTACCAGCCAGTCTTCGGGTAACGACGACGACAGCAAGGTGTATCAACAAATCCAGTACCGCCGGACCGGTACCTTGCTCACCGTCACGCCCACGGTGCACTCCGGCAGGCGCGTGGATCTCGAAATCTCCCAGGAAGTCAGCCAGACCACGGACTCCACGTCTTCCAACATCGACAGTCCCAACATCTTCACGCGCACCATCGAGACCACCCTGGGCCTCAAGGATGGCGGGTCGGTGCTCCTGGGCGGCCTGATTTCCACCGACAGCTCGCACGGCTACTCAGGAGTGCCCATTCTGAGCGACATACCCCTGGTCGGCCGCATTTTCCGCGTTGAAAAGGAAAACGACAAGCGCACCGAGCTGGTCATGCTTATTATTCCCTACATCATCGACGACGACCAGGACGCGGTGCAAATCACCAACAGCCTGAAATCTCGGTTGACGGGAGTGGTGGAAGACTAGCGTGAGGGTCTTGCATTTTTTCAAAAACTACCTGCCCGATTCCTTCGGGGGGGTGGAGCAGACCATTTACCAGCTCGCGGTGGGCATGCGCCCCCTGGGTGTGGAGAGCGTGGTGCTGTGCCTTTCCGGAGACACGAAGTATCCGGTGCTCAATTGCCGCGAGCACGCCATAGTGCGTTCGCCGTGCTCCCTGTATTTCGCCTCCACCCCGTTCGGACGCTCATTGTACCGGCAGTATCGATGCCTGGTGCGCCATTGCGATTTCGTGCATTTTCACTTTCCCTATCCCATTGCGGACCTTTTCTATCTGTTGCGCGGCATCGACAAGCCCGCCCTTGTCACGTACCACAGCGACATAGTGAAACAAAAATATCTGTTCTTTTTCTATAAACCGCTCATGCACGCCTTTTTGTCAAGAATAAAGTGCATTGTGGCCACCTCCCCCAATTACCTCGCCTCCAGCCCCGTGCTGCAAAGATACAAGGAAAAGGTGCGCATCATCCCCCTGGGCATAGCGCCTGCGGATACGCGGGAGCGGGGAAACGCCCCTTCCCCTGCCGGAGCCTCCGTATCCAGGATCGAGAAATGGAAACGGCTCGTGGGGCAGGATTTTTTTTTCTTTGTCGGTGTGTTCCGCTATTATAAGGGGCTGCATTATCTGTTGCAGGCCGCCAAGCTGACCAACTACCGCTTTGTGCTCGCCGGGTCCGGCCCATTGGAACACTCCATCAAGGAGTACAAGCTGAAACACCGTCTGGACAACGTGCACCTTGTCGGCAAGATCAGTGAGGAGGATAAGAACGCGCTGCTCTCGTTGTGCAAGGCCGTGGTTTTTCCTTCGCATCTGCGTTCGGAGGCCTTCGGCATCACGCTGCTGGAAGGCGCCATGCACGGTAAGCCGCTTGTTTCGTGTGAAATCGGCACAGGCACGTCCTATGTGAATCTGGACGGGGAAACCGGTTTCGTGGTGCCCCCGCGCAACCCTTACGCCCTGGCCCAGGCGTTGCACGCCATCTATCTGGACAAAGGGCGCGTACGGGATTTCGCGCAAGGGGCCAGAACCAGATTTTACGAAAACTTCACCGCGTCGCAAATGGCAGCATCGTACTACAAGCTTTACGATGAACTCTCGCAAACGTCTTAAGATCCTTGTCAACGCCATTCCCGCGGTGCGCGTGAGCACGGGCATAGGGCGCTATGTCCTTTCCCTGTATGCGGCCATGGGGAAGCTGTATGCGGACGAGCTCGACATATCGTATTGGACGGGCGGGGACATTGCCAAGTCCCTGCACAACACCCATGCCGAACCCGGCGTCATGTCCAGTTCCTCAGCGTTTTGGAAGCTGCCGGGGAGCGTTTCCGTCTGCTTGCGCTATGCGCTCATGCGCAAGCGCGAGGCGTTTTTGCGGCGCCGCATTCACGAATTCGACCTTTTTCACGAGACATCGTTTTTTCCGCCCCCGCTGGCGGATACCCCGGTGCTTTTCACGCTGCACGACCTTTCCCTGCTGCGTTTTCCGCAATGGCACCCCAAAGAGCGCACCTTGTTTTTCGATGCGTTTTTTTACAAACGGTTCGCGTATGCGGATCACATTCTGACGGTTTCGCACCATACGCGCAACGATTACGAGCTGTTGCTGCCGGGTTTGGGGGGCAAACCCGTGACCGTGACGCATCTGGGCATTGACGAGACGATTTTCCACCCCTGGGAAGAGCGGGAGGTGGAGGAGGTCGTGCGCCGGTACCGGCTTCCGGAGCGCTTTGTCTTGACTGTCGGATCGGGAGATCCGAGAAAGAACATGCAGGGGCTGCTCGCCGCGTTTCCCGGCAAGGAGTTGGACCTGCCACTCGTGGTGGCGGGGTGGAAAGGGTGGCATTGGCCTGAACTGCCGGATAATGTTATCCATCTGGGATATGTTCCGGATAAGGATCTTTCACGGCTCTACGCGGGGGCGCGCTTTTTCGTCTATCCCAGTTTTCACGAGGGGTTCGGCCTGCCGGTGCTGGAGGCCATGGCCTGCGGCTGCCCGGTGCTGACATCGCGTGTGTCCAGTATCCCGGAAGTGGGGCGCGGCCATGCGCTGTATTTCGATCCCGCATCGCGTGAAGATCTGGCGCGAAAGATGCGCCTTCTGGCTCTGGACGATGCGCGCAGGGATGCCATGAAACGCGGTCTGCTTGCCTCCGGAATGCATTTCGGTTGGGATGCGACCGCGAAAAAAACCTACGAAGCTATTGCTTCGTTGCTGCACTGACAGGAGAGGCCATGCTGCGATTATTGATTTTTCCGCTGGCAGTGTTGTTCTTTGTTACCGGATGTTGCTCAACGTGCTATACATCGCGAGTCAATTGCAATGATACGCTTGTCTGCGATATACAACGCCTTTTGGCGATCGATGAGTTTAGCGTCACGTACATGCGCAACACTGTTGAATGCATCAAAACCGCAGAACCTCCCGCTTCCAAGGAATAAGGCGTATCCATGTCTCTAATGGCCACGTATCTTTTGGAGAACACCATGATCTCCAAAGATGACTATGAAAAAGCCATGCTTTACGTAGACGCCTACGGGGGAAGCATCGGTTCCATTCTCATTCGCATCGGCGCGTTGTCCGAAGATTCCCTGCTCACGGTGTACAAGGACTTCTACACCTTTCCGGTGCTTTCCGTTTCGGATTTTCCGGATGACGCGGCCAGCTATCTCGAGGCCATGGAGATGTCGGGCATTGAGCCGGACTGGTGGATTGACCAGGGGCTGCTGGTCTGGTTCGGTAAAAACGGCGACCTTTACTGTACGCAAAAGAATTATTTCGAAGACTTTTCCTTTGAGTTTTTTGAAAAGATCTTCACCGAACACACGGTGAACTACAGGCTGTGCCGATCCTATGATTTCGATAAGGCCGTTGATCTGGTGCAGAAAAGCATCCAGTTCGCCACCTCGTCCCTGACCGACGACGTGAGCTTTCTGCGTGAACTCGCGGAAGAGGCCCCGGTCATAGAATTCGTGAACAACCTCTTGGCCCAGGCCTATGAGCAGAACGCTTCGGATATCCATATCGAGCCGGGCGAGCACCAGATGGAGGCGCGCTACCGCATCGACGGCGTGCTCTACACCAAATTCTCCCTGCCCCAGGAGCGGTTCGCGGCCATATCGTCCCGCGTGAAGCTGATTTCAGGCATCGACATCTCGGAAAAGCGGCTTCCCCAGGATGGCCGTCTCGGCATCCGCCTGGGAGGCGAAGAAGTGGATATCCGCGTTTCCACCGTGCCGGGAGTGCATGGCGAATCCATCGTCATGCGCCTTTTGCCCAAGGACAAGAAAAGCTTCGAGCTTGAGGATCTCGGGTTCGAGCCCGATCATTTCCAGCGCATAACGTCCTGGATACACGAATCAAACGGCATCATCCTGGTCACAGGTCCCACGGGCTCGGGTAAATCCACGACGCTGTACGCGGCGTTGGAAAAGATCAACACCCGCGACCGGAAGATCATCACCGTGGAAGACCCTGTGGAATATCAGGTGGACGGCATCACGCAGATTCAGACCCACGCGGACATCGGGTATACCTTTGCGCGTGCCTTACGCTCCATTTTGCGGCAAGACCCGGACATCATCATGATCGGTGAGATCCGCGACCTGGAAACGGCGCAAATCGCGGTGCAGGCGTCCCTCACCGGCCACCTGGTGCTCTCCACCCTGCATACCAACGACGCCATCAGCGCCTTTACCAGGCTCGTGGATATGGGCGTGGAGCCGTTTCTGGTGGCCTCGCCGGTCAAGGGCGTCATGGCCCAGCGCCTGGTGCGCAGACTCTGCCCCCATTGCCGTACCCCAAAGGAACCGCCCGAAAAGATCAGGGTCTACGGCGAAACCCTGCTGGAACGCTTCGGCGTGGACATGCAGCCGCAATGGTTTTCCGGGGCAGGCTGCCATCAATGCCAGGGCTCGGGCTACAAGGGGCGCATCGGGATCTACGAAATGATTCCCGTGGACGCGGCGATACAGGATTACGTGCTTTCAAGCGCGTCCTCCAATGAGCTGGCGCGCTACGCCAAAGACAAATACCGCACCCTGTTCGATGACGGCATGTTTAAGGTCATGCGCGGCATGACCAGCGTGGATGAACTGTTGCGCGTCATCTCCTATGATTTCTCGAAATCCTGAACCGGTTCCCGGCATGATGCGGCGAGAAACAGTTCCCTTTTGCCTGCCGGGACAATTTACGATATGCAGCCGCCATGCGTTCTTCCAAGAAAGTTGACATAATTCAAGTAAGCGTGCGCTACGTCTTTCGCGTGCGCAAGAAATTCTTCGGGATTTTCTTTTCCATCGCTCTGGGCATTGCGGGATTGATCATGCTCGTCACCATGGGGTCGGAGGTGCGGAACACCCTCAACAACGACCTGGAATTGCTGGGGGGCGCAACCGTGATACGCTGCCAATACGAGCGCGGACTCTCGGCGCAGGAACGGCTGACCGATCCTCTGGAGTTTACGGATGAAGTCGTGGAGGCCGTGCGCAAGATGCCCGGAGTCTACGCCGCCAGCCTGCTCACCTTCGGCGAGGGGTACACCACGTACAACGAGAACGAGATTTCCGATTATACCCTCATGGGCATCGACTCCTATTACTGGGAGGTCACCACGGTGGAACCCATACGGGGGCGTTTCTTCAGTGAAAAAGCGGTCGAGGAACGCCAACGGGTCTGCGTGCTGGGCAAGACGCTGGCGCAGCGCATCTTCGGCACTCTTGAAGGCGTGGTGGGCCAATATATCCAGATTCAGGAGTCGTTGTACAAAATTGTGGGCATACTCGGGGGCAAAAGCGCCGACGACAGAATGGAATGCGCCTTTATTCCCTTTTCCACCAGCCAGGATCGCATCAGCCATCTGGTGCCGCCGAAATTGTACGTGCGCGCGGCCTCCTGGGATCATGTGGGAATGGTCGCGGACAACATCCCTAAAACCATAGCCGCGGTGCAGTCCACTGAGGGACTTGTGATCAATGTGTCCTGGGGGCCGCTCAACCACGTCAAACGCATGGTCTTCTGGGTGCAGGCCTTTATCGTCTTTTCAGTGATCACGTCCATTTTCATCGGCGGCTTCGGCATTTGGAACGGCATGATGTCCTCCGTCAAGGCGCGCACCAGGGAGATAGGGCTGAAAAAGGCCATGGGCGCCACGGACAGCGATATCATGGTGCAGTTTCTCAGTGAGGCGCTGACCGTCACCATTATGGCCGCCATCTTCGGCGTACTTTTAGGACGCGGCACGGTGGAGGTGTTGTGCTACCTGCTGCAAACGCGCCCCAATGAAGAACTCTTTATGTATGCGGCGGTCGCGGGCGCCACGGCGTCGCTGCTGGTGGGCTTTTGCGCCGGATATTATCCGGCCTTCAAGGCCAGCCGCATGGAGGTCGTCACCGCCATCCGCTATGAATGACCGCAGATACCGCATCGCATGCCTTGGAGGGCGAAAGAGCCGCGATTTTACGGTCCATCGCGACGGGGAGCCCCTTGCCGTCGAACCGGGCGAGGTTTTTCGGGAAATCATCGTGCAGCCCGGTGGAAGCCTCCGCGCCGATCCGGAGCAATGCGCTGAGCGCTCTTTGGGCGCCATTTCCGAAGAAGGGGGCGCTGACCGGGCCCTGGCCTATAAAGTGCGCTATCTGGAATCGCGGCTGGACGCGGTGTTGCGGAGCCGTTCCTGGCGTTTGATCGCCCTTGCGCGCGGAGCGCTCGGCAGATGCAACGTGCTGGGCAGGCTGCGCGCCAAGCGGAAGTGGCGGCGCGGCGCGGCCGCGCAGGAACGCGCCATTGCGCGCGTCGCTCCTTCAATACCTTGTCCGGCTTCTCCGGTGCGGATCGTGGTGCCGGTCTACAACGGCTATGAATATGTGGTGAAGCTGGTGGGCAGCCTGCGGCGCATGCTGCCGCAATTGGATTTTCCCACGTCAGTCATCGTGGTGGACGACGCTTCCACGGATCCGCTGCTGCACGCCTACTACGCCATGGAGGACTTTTTCGGCTGGCCCGAGGTGCGGTTGCTCCGACTGCCGGAGAACCAGGGCTTTGTGGCCGCGGCCAATGCCGGACTCATGGCCGTCGGGCCGGGATGCGACGTGCTGTTGTGCAACAGCGATATTGAATTGCACGCCCAGGCCCTGCACGCGCTCCGCGCCACGGCCGCCCGGCATCCTGACGCGGCCAGCGTCACGCCGCTCAGCAACAGCGCCACCATCGCCAGCATCTTCGACTGGCCGCGCGGCGCGCCCCTGCCTCCCAAGGATGCGCAGCGCGTCATAGACTGCGTGGCCGCCCTGGGGTTGGAGTCTCCCGATTATTCCGCGCCCACGGGCGTCGGCTTTTGCATGTACGTCACGGCCGCGGCCCTGGAGCGGGTGGGGTTGTTTGAAGAGGGGCTCTACGCCCAGGGCTACGGCGAGGAGAACGACTGGTGCCAGCGCGCTGTGCGACAGGGGTTCAGGCATCTGATCTGCACGGAAACCTTTGTGCCGCATTATGAGACCAAATCTTTCCAAGAGTGGCAGAAACAGCAGCTCATCCAGCGCAACCACCGCATTCTGGCGCAACGGTTCCCCTCGTATTTTCCCGACGTGGAGGCCTATGTGGCCGCGGACCCGACCCGCGACCACAGGGCGATCATCGGTCTTCATCTGGCGTGGCGGCGATTGCGCGCGCCGTATGTGGTTTTCGTGCTGCACAACGACCCGTCGTGTTTCTTCGGCGGCACGGAATTGCATGTGGCGCGTCTTGCCCAGGCCCTGGAGCGGCGGGGTATCGCGTCCTTTTGTATTTTTCCGCCGGAACCGGATGGTGAGGATATCGCTGTCTCCTGCCTGGGCACGGGGGAGCGCTACACTCTGAGAGGGGGCAACGCGCCCTGGCTGCGTGATTTCTGCTCCGGCGCCCTGGCCCTGCACGTGCATCATCTTGAGCGTCTCGCCCCCGTCGAGGCCTTGCTGCCTGAAATCAACACCTTGAAGCTTCTTACCGTGCATGATTTTCATTTGTTGTGCCCCCGCTCGAATTTCGTGAGCGACGCCGTGCGCTATTGCGAAAAAGGCGCGCCCGGGCGTTGCGCGGACAGGGGGGGGCGGTGCGTGGAAGGGGGACTGGACACCGGGCTGCTGACGCGCCGCCTTGATTGTTTTCAGCATATCCTTTTTCCGTCGCAAAGCGCGCGCGACGTGTTTGTGGAGCGTGGTGCGCTGGAGAGCGCCCCTGATGGCGCAGGCCTGTGCCGCCGCATGGAGGTCCTGCCGCATTTTCTGCCCTATGCGCCCCCGGAAGATGCCGTCCCGGCTCCCCAAGCTTCCGAGGTATCCGAATCTTCCGGCGGCCTGGCGGTTTACCTGGGCTTCGTGAGTCCGCACAAGGGCGCGAAGCTGCTCGCGCGATACTTCGGACAGCGAAGGCCGCACGGCCTTGACTTTGAAATATGGGGACACGCCCCGGACTGGCCGTATAAGGACGCGGTGCGCCCCTACAGGGATTGGCGGGAGCTGCGCTCCCTGGCCGAACGTTACCGCCCCAAGCTTGTCGTGTTGCCCGCGCTCTGGCCGGAAACCTTTTCCTACACGTTGTACGAGGCGCTTTTTCTCCTGCGGGTTCCCGTGCTGGTGGGGCCTTACGGCAATCCGGCCCGTGTCGTGGCCGAACACGATCTGGGCGTGGTACTCCGGGGAGTGGACATGACAGCCATGGACGCGGGCCTGGGCGTGCTGCTGCGCGATTATCAGCGCCATGCCGGGGCGGTGCGGGATTTTGTCCGGGAACGCGGCCCGGCATTCGCGCAGGAGCGCTATGCGGAAAACTATCTGCGCCTGGTGCGCGGAGCAAAGGAAACGGCGTGGGCTGCGTTGCGCGACGCCCAGGCCGTGGAACGTTGAGAGCGGAATATGCCCACCCCCCTGATCCAGGTCATCGTACTGAACTACAACGGTAAACGCTTTCTTGAGCGCTGTGTGCGCACTGTCCTGGACAGCCGCGACGTGCGCCTGCGGCTGCTGGTTGTGGACAACGCCTCCACCGACGGGTCCGTGGAGGCCGTGCCCAGTCTGACGCCGGGGGCGGACCCGCGCGTGACCGTGCTGCGCAACCCCAAAAACCTGTATTTCGCGCGCGGCAACAATGTGGGCATACGCCTGACGCTGGAGCAGTCGCCGGACTATGTCTTCATTTTGAATAACGATACCGAACTGCCCCCGGATTGCTTGAAACGGTTGACGACGTTCATGGAAGAGACGCCGCACGCCGCCGGATGCCAGCCGGTCCTGCTTTTTCAATCCCATCCCACATATGTCAATTCCCGCGGCTGCAGGTGCAGCCTCTCGGGCAAGACCTGGGACGCGGGCTTTGCCGAGCCCTACGCGCCCGCTTCCGAGCCGCAGGAGGTGTTGGGCGTCACAGGGGGGGCCATGTTCCTGCGCGCGGACGTGCTGCGCCGCATCGGGGGGTTCTGCGATTATTTTTCCATGTATTCCGAAGATGTGGACCTCTCCCTGCGCATACGCGCCGCAGGAGGCAGGCTCTATTGCGTGCCGGACGCCACGTTGCTGCACGCCTACGGGGGCACGGCCCTGAACAGCATGCCCATGCGCCGCCTCTTTTACTGCGAACGCAACAGCTTCTACGTGGTGTTGCGCAATTTCCCGTTGTCCAGGATCGCGAAATCCTATCTGCTCTGCACGCCGCTACGGCTGCTCATCGCGGCCAACGCCGCGGTGCGGGGGCGCTGGCGTTACGCCCTTGCCGTGCTCGGCGGCACGGCCGTGGGATTGGGGGCGCTGCCCCTGTTCTTGGGCAAGCGCGCCCTGGAACGCCTGGGCGGAAAGAAAAGAGACTGGCGGTTTTGGGCGCAGATGGATGAAGACCGGCTCATTCCGCCGAAGCCACGCCCCTTGGGCGGGTAATGCCGCCATGTTTTCCGGGGGGAAACTTTTTGAAAAAAGTTTCCCCCCGGAAAAACCTAACAAGTCTTTAGGGCCTGTTTCAAAAATATAACGATTCGGGAAGACCATTCCGCAAAAAAAACAAAAAAAAACAACGGATAGATTTTAGCTTCTTAAAATTAAGAAGTTTGGGAAAGGGAGAGCGCG
>CAZFCK010000047.1:0-24375 GCA_964517355.1 uncultured Desulfovibrionaceae bacterium
TGGAAATTGTTTCAGGGGAGAGCCTTGTTTCAAGGCGAAAATGCGCTAGGCCGTGCTTCTAAATTCGTTTTTAAAAGAAAATGCGAGAGGGGAAACCCTTTGTTAACGGCAGCCGTTAGGCGCGGTCGTTTCGCGCCTAACGGATGCCGACAGCGGAGCTAGGGGTTCCCCTCTCGCGCTCTCCCCTTCCCAACATCGTTTAATTTTAAGAAGTTATACCATTTTTCATTTCCAGATAAAAGTTTTGGAGATTCTTAAGAACCTTTTTCAAAAGGTTCTTAAGTCGCCGAAGGCGTTCCTGTTTCAACGTCAAAATGCTTTAGGGCATTTTGCATTAGAGCATCTCACGCTTGAAAAGCGCTAGATGCTCTTATGCATTTCCCTGGAACAATTGGAAATTGTTTCAGGGTAGAGCCTTGTTTCAAGGCGAAAATGCGCTAGTTGAACAAAACATGAATGAAACAGTGGTATTCCCGGCGTCCGGGGGCCTCCCCTGGTCGTCGTGCTGGCGCGAAAGCCAGCGAAGTTATTCATCAACACGTAGTGGAGTGGGCGGCGTTTTCCAGCAAGGGGGCCAGAAATTCCAGGAATTGCTTTTTTCCGAAGGGCCGGTTGATGGTCTGCGTAAAGCCCGCTTCGTTGATACGTGATGCGTGATGCAGCAAATAGGGGGCGGCCATGGCGACCACGTTGCGGCGCGGAAGGCCGTGCCGTTGCTCCCACTCCCGAATGCGGTGCACGAATTCATATCCGTCCATGGGCAGGAGTTCGAGGTCAACCAGAACAAGGTCTGGTCTGCATTTGACGAGTTTCGTCAGGCCCTCCAGCCCGCTACAGGCGAATTCCATGAGATACGGGGTGGTTTTCAGAAAATAATGCAGGAGCATGCGGGTACTTTCCGAATCGTCCACCACCAGCACCACAGGCCTGGGGCGCGGAGCGCACGGCCGTGGCGGGGCCAGGAGCAGCCGCTCCACATTTCGGGCCAGCACATCTCCCGAATAAATATTTTGCACGTCCTTGAGCGAGATATCCACTTGATTCGGACGCAGTTCTTCACGGGCGTAATGCAGCAACAGCTGGCTGTTTATCAACAGGTCGTGAACGTCGCTGTCTATTTGCCCCGCATCCCGCATCGAGCCCAGAATACTCATGGCTTGCGAGAGGGGCATGGGCTCCTTGTAGGGGCGGTCCGGGGCCGTCAGGGCTTCAAAAATGTCGGCCACAGCCATGATGCGCGCCTGGAGCGACAACTCGTCTTTTGTGAGCCCGAAGGGGTATCCCGTGCCGTCGAGTTTTTCGTGATGATGCGCGGCGAATTCCGGCACGCGCTTGAGATGCTTCGGAAACGGAAGCTTCTTGAGCATGCGGTAGGTGACGCCGGCGTGGTTTTCGATGATCCGGCGTTCCTCCTGAGTCAATGAGCCCTTGGGAACAACGAGGTTGTGCACTTCATCCTTTTCCAGATAGGGGCGCTCCTCGCCGTCGCAGACAAAAGTCTTTGCGCCAATGGCCTTGATGCGTTCGATGTCCGTTTGCGTGAGCCGGTTTTCCGGCGCGTTGCACTTGAGGATGAACTGTTTTTCCTCCTCCAACCGGGTAAGCCGGTTTTGGAGATCCTGCCCGGGATCAGGCGGGGGCGCGTTGTTTTCCTCCGCTCTGGATTGGGCGAGGGTTTCGCGCAGCCATGCGTTTTCCATGCATTTGGCAATGAGCTGAAAACGGGTGGCCACGAGATGGGCGCGATCGTAAATGGTTTCCAATTTTTTTGATTTATCAATAAGATACTTGGGCGTTATGATTTTTCCAATATCGTGCAGCCATGCCGCGAGGCGGATTTCTTCGATTTCAGCAGATGAAAAGTGCGTTTCGCGAAACGCACCCTGCTCGGTTTGATTGATTTCCTCCGCGATCATGGTGGCCAATTTGCTGACACGGGCGATATGCCCCCCGGTGTAGTGAGATTTCTCTTCAATGGCGCCGGCAATACTGCGGATAAAGGCGTCGAACAGGTTTTCCAGGTCCAGGATCAGCCGCGTTTTCGTGAGCGTGACCGCGGCCTGGGAGGCCAGGGCGGCGACCAGGGTGACATACTCGTCGTTGAAGACCGTGACCGCGCTGGTTTTTTCATGGCGGGCGTTGAGCAGTTGCAGCACGCCGATGACGTCTTTCTCATGGTTGCGCATGGGAATCACCAGCATGGAGCGCGAGCGGTAGCCCGTGGTGGCGTCGTAAGCGCGGGTGCCGGAAAAATCAAAATCTTTTGATTCGTAAACGTCAGGTATGTTGACTATTTCTCCGGTAAGCGCCACGTGTGAGGAAACATTGGCGTGATTCTCCCTTTCCTGAATGAAGAGCGGCACCGGAGGCATGGTGATTTCGTCGCCCTCCAGTCCTCCGAGGAAGGCGTTCATTGTTTCGTTTTGCATGATCACGAAAATGAGGTGGGTGCGCTCGTCATTGACCATGTACAGCGTGCCGGCGTCGGCGTTGGTTATGTCGCGCGCCTCGTGGACGATCATTTCCAGGAGCCTGGGAATGTTTTCGCCCCCGGACAGGGCCATGCCGATTTCCGCGTAGCGGCTGAGATGATAGCGCTGGAAATTGATATAGGTATCGAGAGTATCTGTAGTGGGAAAAAGAAACAGAGGAGCTTTGGGCTTCATGGAGCACCTCTCGGGGTAATGGGACTTATCGACCGGTCACGCAGGACATACCCTGCCATAGAGTTTAGCAAAGTCGAAGAAGTGCTGCGCCCTGTGCAGGTCGAGTTCTTCGGGGCGCACGCGCCACATCCAGTTGCCGTTGCTGCTGGAGGGGGTGTTCATCCGGGTTTCTCCTCCCAGGCCGAGGATGTCCTGCATGGGGAAGATCGCGGTATTGGCCACGCTGGCCATGGCCAGACGGATGGCGATCATATGGGCCTGGCCGTCGTGGTTGTGCAGGCCGGCGTACTTCAGAAAACGGTGTTGGTCATCGGGCGAGGCTTCGTTGTAGAACCAGCCGTTGACGGTGTTGTTGTCGTGGGTTCCGGTGTACACCACGCTGTTGCGGGTATGATTATGGGGCGCGTAGGGATTGTCCGGCAAGTTCTGCCCGAAACAAAACTGGAGGATGACCATGCCCGGAAAGCCGTAAGTGTCCTTGAGTTCACGAACATCAGCCGTGATGACCCCCAAGTCTTCGGCAATGAGCGGCAAGGTGGGGATGCGGCGCAACAGGCTGGTGAAGAAGCGCGTTCCGGGGCCGTCGATCCATTCGCCGTTCACGGCGGTTTTTTCCGTGGCGGGCACTTCCCAATAGGCGGAAAAAGCGCGGAAGTGGTCGAGCCGGATGATGTCGTAGAGGCCCAGGGCGTGGGCCATGCGTTTGATCCACCAGTCATAGCCGGTTTTTCCCAGCGCGTCCCAGTCATAGACCGGGTTTCCCCAGAGCTGTCCCGTGGCGCTGAAATAATCGGGGGGTACGCCGGCGACGTATTCGGGCGTGCGTTTGGGGCCGAGTTTGAAAATGGCATGATTGCCCCATACGTCGGCGCTGTCCAGGGTCACATAGATGGGCATGTCGCCGATGATGCTCACGCCTTTGTCGTTGCAATACTCTTTGAGCTGGCGCCACTGGTTGAAAAAGATGAATTGGACGAATTTTTCGTAGAGAATGGCTTCCGCGGCATCCTTGCGCCAGTACGCCAGGGCGTCCGGTAAACGGTCGCGGTATTCGGTGGGCCATTCGATCCACATAGCGCCGTGGAAGCGGTCCTTGAGGGTGGCGAAGAGGGCGTAATCGTCGAGCCAAAAGGCATTGTGCTCCACAAAACGCAGAAACGCGTAGTTCGTATCCAGGCCGGACCGGTTGCGGATAAACGCCTTTTGCAGCAGTGAGGTTTTGAACTGTTCGGCCTGCTCGTAGTGCGCGCGTCCAGGATCGTGCTCAGGGAAAGGAGGCACGTCTTCCGGGGCGAGATATCCGTCGGCCACGAGCACTTCGGGGCTGATGAGCAGAAAGTTGCCGGCAAACGCGCTGGCGCTGGAATAGGGGGAATTTCCGATGGCCGGAGACGTGGGGGTCAGGGGCAGAATTTGCCAGTAGCTTTGTTGCAGCGTGGCGAGATACTCCGCGAAGCGGAAGGCCCAGGGGCCCATATCGCCCACGCCGAAAGCGGAGGGTAACGAAGTGACGTGCAACAAAATGCCGCTGGCGCGTACCTGCATAAAATGTCCCTATCCGTCGTGCGGTTGTAACGTTAGAGCATCTCACGCTTGAAAAGCGCTAGATGCTCTTATGCATTTCCCTGGAACAATTGGAAATTGTTTCAGGGGAGAGCCTTGTTTCAAGGCGAAAATGCGCTAGTGCCCGTGGCTATGCGGCAAGAGCCGCGTTACAGATCCGGCAAGGCTACGAACGAATCTGTAGAGCGTGATTGCAACAACTTGTTCCTATGGGAAATGTCCCAGTGCGTGATCGCACCCTGCGGACCTCTGCAACCAAACATGCGGCTACATATTTATCAGGCGGGCACAGTGAACGCAAGCGAGGGCGAAAAAGCTCATGTTGCTACAGACAAGCTGTACGCATCAACAAAATCTGGAGCCGCGGCACATATCCCCGCGCACCGCGGGTGTTGGAGCGTCACGCCGTGTGGTGTTCTTGACGCTGCAAAAAATTCCATGGTGCGGCGCTCCGCATGGAACCTGTTTGTATTGCGCAGATAATGAAAGCGGGCATGAGGTTTGCTTGGGAAGGGTAAAGCTTTTCATGAAACAGCCGATAACTGGGAAAACAGGAGAGGCTCCAATGATCGCTTTCAGAGCAAGGTTGCAGCACCGCATGAACCCGCTGCATTTGTATTGCCGTTTGCGCGATATGGGAATGAGCGTTCCCACCGCGCAACGGGTGAGCGGGTTTTACGAGCGGTTCGTCTACAGGTTGGCGCTGTGCTGATGGGCATTGGCGGCAACGCTCTGAAAGCGGCGGAAATCGCCTTTTTCGGGGAGTTGCCGGAAAAAAGCACGGTACCGTTGTGGTAAGGCAACATTCAAGCACATTTTCAGGGCGCGCAGGAAAAAATGAAGATATCCGAGGGGAACTTCTCCGCAAGATGAGAGAGTTTTCCCCTCGGATAGGAACAATCGCCCCGCCACCCTTTGCCGCGCACATGGAATACCATTTCCCGATTCTAATTTATTTAATGAACATTTACCGGGGGGAAACCTTTTCAAAGGGTTTCCCCCTCGCATATCCAGTGAATGAATCGGCGTTTCCTCGTCTCTACAGGGCCAATGCGGCGCGCAACCGCGCAAGCGTGCTTTTCTTGCCCAGAACTTCCATCATTTCGAACAGTCCGGGACTGAAGGTGCGGCCTGTGAGGGCTACGCGGATGGGCTGCGCCAGCAGCTTGAACTTGACGCCCTGCTCTTCGATGTAGGCCGCGAAGGCGGCTTCCATGGTCGGGTGGTCAAAAGGCTCCATGGGCTCGAGAAAAGCGATTACGCGCTCCAGGTGTTCCTTGACTTCGGGAGTCAGGAATTTGGCGACCGCCGCGGCATCGTATTCCAGCGCGGTATCCGGGGTCACGAAGATGGCGCTCTGTTCCGCCATTTCTCCCATGGTTTTCGCACGGGGTTGGAAAAGGGGAACAACTTTTTCCAGAATATCCAATGGAGCGTCCGCACATCCGCGTGTCGCGAGCTGCTCCGCCAGCAGTCCGGCCAGGCGTTGCGGAGATGCTTCCTTGATGTAGTGGCTGTTGAGCCAGTTGAGTTTTTCCGGGTCCAGAGCGGAAGGAGAGGAATTGAGCTGCTCCACGCTGAAAAGGCGCAGCAGATCCTCGCGCGAGAAAATTTCCTGATCCCCGTGTGCCCAGCCCAGGCGCACCAGGTAATTGACGACCGCTTCGGGCAGATAGCCGTCGTTTTCGTATTCCACCACGGAACGGGCGCCGTGGCGCTTGGAAAGTTTTTTCTTGTCCGGCCCCAGGATCATGGGCACGTGGCCGAATTGCGGCACGGGGAAGCCCAGGGCCTTGTAGAGCAGGATCTGCCGTGGCGTGTTGTTCACATGGTCGTCGCCGCGCAGTACCAGCGTAACGCCTTGGTCGTGGTCGTCGGCCACCACGGCCAGGTTGTAGGTCGGCGTGCCGTCCGGGCGGCGCAGCACCATGTCGTCGAGTTCGCCGTTGTCCACGGCGATGGTGCCCTTGACCACGTCGTCGAAAACGGTTTTGCCGTCGAGCGGTCCTTTGAAACGCACCACGCGCCCCTCTCCCGGTCCCAATCCCCGTTCCCGGCAGCGTCCGTTGTACTTGGGCTTTTTCCCGGTGGCGCGGGCTTCCTCGCGCATGGCTTCCACTTCTTCGGGCGTGCAGTCGCACCAGTAGGCGTGGCCGCTTTCCAGCAGCTTGTCGATATGCTGGTTATAGAAATCGAACCGCTGGCTCTGGTAGATGGGCTCGCCGTCCCAGTCCAGCCCCAGCCACGTCATGGAGCGCAGAATGGCTTGGGTCATCTCATCGCTGGAGCGCGTCCGGTCCGTATCCTCGATGCGCAGAAGGAAAGAGCCGCCGTTGCTGCGTGCGTAGAGCCAGGAAAAAATCGCGGTGCGAGCGCCGCCGATATGCAAATGCCCTGTCGGGCTGGGGGCGAAACGGGTAACAGGTGGGGTGGGCATCAGGTCCTCGCTTTCAGGATGGCGCAAAAATGCCCCGCGCGAGTAAAGGCGAATCGCGCGGGGCTTGCAATTCGTTATACGGATTCAACGGCTTTGACTTCGGGCACGTCGCGCATCACGATGCGCTCGATACCGTTTTTCAACGTGATCTGCGACATGGGGCAGCCCTGGCAGGCGCCCTGCAGACGGACCTTCACGATGCCGTCGTCAGTCACATCAACCAACTCGACGTCGCCGCCGTCCGCTTGCAATGCCGGTTTCACCTTGGCCAATGAAGCTTCGACTCTTTCTCTCATGATACACTCCTTGGCGGATTTCTGGCCTGAAAAGAAGACCCCTCCAGGTCAGAATAATCGTGACGCGAAAAAAGGGGCAGTAACGCCCTTTGCAGGGTGGTGTCAATTGCCGTGTTCCGCGAGGTGGCGGCTGCGCGGCAGGTGTCAGGAAGTAAGTAAGCGCTGTGCGCCGCAATGGCAAGAGGCCGGGATTCACGTGGCGGTCAGCCAGATGCGGCGGCCCATGGGCGTGAAGCAGCCGGCGGGCAGTTCCTTGAACGCGGGGTCGGGGGTGCGCGCCCGGGCCGCGATGGAGTGCTTATCCGGACCCGCGGCGATAAGCAGGGCGTTGCGCGCCCCTTCCAGGGCGCGCAAGGTCAGCCCCACGCCGCCGTGGGACAACGCGGCCGCCCAGCGGGTGGGCTTGTTCAGCGCGGGATCGCCTGGAAGCAGTCCGCCAAGGCCGCCGTCGGCCCCCACGTCGATCAGCAGAATATCCCAAGGCGGCGGTTCAATCGAAGCGGATTGCTGGAAATGGCGCTCGAGTTCGTGCTCGTAACCCGCCACGGCCCTGGCAGTGCCGTGCTCCATGGGGATGGGGTGCAGGTTCACTCCGGGGAGCTGCGTGTTGCGCAAGGCCCGCTTCGTGCGTTGCAGGGCGCTTTCCGCGCTGTCCTCCGCGGACAAGGAACGTTCCCAGGCCCAAAAGACGTGCAGACTGCTCCAGTCGATGGCCGCGTGTTGCGGGCCAAACGGGAGCGCGGCGCACAGTTGCAAGACCTCGGGGGATGCGCTGATGCAAACGTTGCAGCAGCCCCTTTGCCGCACGGCAAGATGCGCCATTTCGCGCACGAAAGCCGCGCCGGAGCGGATCAGGGCGTCCAGATCCGGAAAGTCCCAGATTTCCGGGCCGCGAGGTTTGCGTTTGAAGAAAAACATGCTTCACCGTAGCCGGGTAATTGTCTGCGCACAACGCACGACGCCAAAGGACTGGAATATCAGCCTACACCAAAGCCCGGGTGAACGCATCACCTGAATTGCCGTTATGGAAAACGGCGCTGCAACATGGATTCAAAAAATACCAGTCTACGGCGTTTTATTGTGCGGCGTCATCGGAAGCCGTCTAGCGCATTTTCGCCTTTGGAAAAGGCTCACCCCTGAAACAATGTTCATTGTTTCAGAGAAATGCATAAGAGCATCTACCTTTTTCAAAGTAAAGACGCTCTAGAGTTTTTTGCCCAGGGCCACGGCTTCCAGGGCTGCCTGGTCCAGAATGCGTATGCTCTGGCCTTGTATGTCCAACAGATTGCTTTCGGAGAATTTTTTCAGGATGCGGGAGAGCGTTTCCGGGATTGTCCCCAGCAACGCGGCCAACTGCCCCTTGGGGAGATCCAGAAGAATGTCCCGCCCCCCTTGTGCGGCCTGGAGCAGGAGCACGTGCTGGGCGAACCGCGCCGGGACTTCCTTGAGGCTCAGTTCCTCTATCTTGGAGACGAAGCTGCGCAACCTGAGGGAAAGCAGGGCCAGCATGCTCAGGGCGAGGTCCGGAGCTTCGCGGATCAGCTCCACAAATTCCCGCTTGGGGATGAACACGATTTCGCTTGGCTCCAGGGCCTGTGCAGTGGCGGGCAGTGCCGCGCCCTTGAACAAGGCCACCTCCGCGAACACTTCGCCCGGGCCGAAGACGTGCAGAATCTGCTCTTTGCCGTTCAGGGAGGCCTTGAAGATGCGCACCAGGCCGCCTGCCACGGCATAGAGCCCGCCCGCTTCCTGCCCCTCGCTGCAAATGATTTCATTTTTTTCAAAATGGCTGCTGCTGGAAATGCGGGCAAGGGCTTCCAGGTGCGTTTCTTCCAATCCACTAAAAAAGCTGATTTTATCTATGGCGTTGCGCATGTCGATCTTGGTCCTCCAACGTGTGCGCGGGAATGAAACGCGGTTTTGTCGTATAAAAAAAACAAAAGGCTTGGAAAAAAACGCTGCATTTGACATAAGTCAAAGTGGATTTCCATAAGCTAAGCCATACAAGGGGCGTCAGCAAGATGCAATGATCCTCGCGCAGATGGCGCGCAGGCAACAAATCAGGAGGACGCGATGTTTTGTTATCAATGCGAGCAGACGGCAAAGGGCGAAGGATGCACCAAAAAAGGCGTGTGCGGAAAAAGTCCGGATACGGCGGCCCTGCAGGACCTTCTTGTGTACGCCCTCAAAGGGCTTTCCCAGGTGGCTCTGGCGGCGGAAGCCCTGGGCATTCGCGACAACGAGGTGGATGTGTTTACGGCCGAAGCCACGTTCGCCACGCTGACCAACGTGAGTTTCGACCCGGAGCGCATCGCGGCGCTTGTCCAGCGTTGTGCGGCGTTGCGCGAACGCTTGGCGGCCCAGGTGGAACAAAGGGGCGGCACGCCTCCGAAAGAAGGGCCCGCCGCGTTCGCTCCGGAAGCTTCCCTTGAAGGCATGATCCGGCAAGGGGAGAAGCACGCCATTCCCGAGGAAAAGGACCCCAACGCGGACATTGAATCCCTGAAACAGACGCTCATCTACGGTATGAAGGGCGTGGCCGCCTATGCCGATCACGCGCGCATTCTGGGGCAGGAGGACGTGGAGATCTACAGCTTCCTGCACAGGGGATTAGCGGCCACGTTGCGTAATGATCTGACTCTGGAAGACGCGCTGGCGCTGGTCATGGAGTGCGGCCGCGTGAACCTGCGCGCCATGGAACTGCTCGACGCGGCCAATACGGGAACCTACGGGCATCCCGTGCCCACGGAAGTTCCTTTGGGGTACAGGCCGGCCAAGGCCATTCTCGTTTCCGGGCACGATCTGCGCGATTTGAAAATGCTGTTGGAGCAAACCCAGGGCAAAGGCATCGACATCTACACCCACGGGGAAATGCTCCCCACCCACGGCTATCCCGAACTCAAAAAATATGGGCATTTCTTCGGACATTACGGTACGGCCTGGCAGAATCAGTTAAAAGAGTTCAGCGAATTTCCGGGCGCCATCCTCATGACCACCAATTGCATCCAGAAGCCGGCGCTTTCTTATGAAGACGCCATTTTCACCACAGGGCTGGTCAGTTGGCCCGGCGTGCGCCATATCCCGGCGGATGCCAAAGGTGACAAGGATTTTTCGACCGTCATCGAAAAGGCGCTGGCCATGCCTGGTTTCACCGGGGAGCGGGACAAAGGTTCCGTGATGGTGGGTTTTGCGCGGAACGCGATCATGGGAGTGGCCGAGACCGTGATCAACGCCGTGAAAAACGGCGACATACGCCATTTCTTCCTGGTCGCGGGGTGCGACGGCGCAAAGCCGGGACGGAATTACTACACGGAATTCGTGGAAAAAGTGCCTGAAGACTGCGTCGTCCTGACGCTGGCCTGCGGCAAATTCCGCTTTTTCGACAAAAAACTGGGCGCC
Source organism: uncultured Desulfovibrionaceae bacterium (assembly GCA_964517355.1). Lineage (GTDB taxonomy): Bacteria > Desulfobacterota > Desulfovibrionia > Desulfovibrionales > Desulfovibrionaceae > CAZFCK01. Next base: position 10,362 of record CAZFCK010000047.1, read on the forward strand.
ATCGGCGGCATCCCGCGTCTTTTGGATGTGGGGCAGTGCAACGACGCCTATTCGGCCATTCAGATCGCTGTGGCTCTTTCCAAAGCCTTTGACTGCGATGTGAACGAACTGCCCCTTTCCATGGTGCTCTCGTGGTACGAGCAGAAGGCCGTGGCCATCCTGCTCACCCTGCTGTACCTGGGCATCAAGAATATCCGGCTCGGCCCCTCGTTGCCCGCGTTCCTCTCACCGAACGTGTTGCAATATCTGGTGGAGCATTTCGACATCAAGCCCATCAGCACTCCTGATGCGGATTTGCAGGCGATTCTCGGCTAAGCACGGGGGCGAAGAACGGAGGGGGAAACCCTTGGGGTTTCCCCCCTCACATCTAATTATTTTTTTATTTTTCCAAAAAATACACGGTTTATAAAAATCTCCACTCGGAAAATCGAGTAGAAAAGTTGAATTTTCAATTTATTCCAACCAGGGGGGGATCATGGCCATTCGTGAGATCATTGAAATAGACGAGGCGCTTTGCGACGGATGCGGGCAGTGCGTGCCCAATTGCGCGGAAGGGGCGCTAAGGATAGTGGACGGCAAGGCCAGGCTGGTGGCGGAGAAATATTGCGACGGTCTGGGGGCGTGCCTGGGCGAATGCCCCACAGGCGCATTGCGCATTGTGCGGCGCGAGGCCGACGCTTTTGATGAAGAGGCCGTGGAACGCCTGCTGGCTGAGCACGAGGATTGTTCGCACGTTGAGGCCTGCCCAGAAGGCGGAGTCGCAACGCTTTGCCACGGTCTTGGGGAGCAGACGTGCGCTTGCGCAAGGCCGGATACGGATGGGACGCCTTCGGCATTGCACCATTGGCCGGTGCAATTGCGTCTGGTCCCTCCTGATGCGCCTTTTCTCAAAAACGCGGACATCCTGCTGCTTGCGGATTGCGCGGCGCTTTCCGTGCCCGCCCTGCACCAGCGTTACGTCCCTGGAAAAGTGGTGCTCATGGGCTGTCCCAAGTTCGACGACGCCCCGTTTTATGTGCAACGCTTGCGCGACATTCTCAAGGGAAACGAGGTTTCCTCGCTCACCGTATTGGAAATGGAAGTTCCCTGTTGCGCCGCGCTTTCACGGATAGCGGCCCGCTCGGGGGCGCTTGCCGGAAGCGACGTGCCCGTGACGCGCATTGTGGCGGCCCGCACCGGCCAGGAATGTCTGCGTGAGGTTGTCAATCCAGCGGAACAGCTTTCGCTCGTATAAACGACAGGCGGATAAACGACAGGGCGCCAAAGCAAGCAGCAACCAAGTACCGCGTCAATTCTCCTGGCGTTCGATGTTGTGTTTTTTCAATAACTCGTACAAATGCCCCCTGGATATGCCGGCAACGCCGGCCGCGCGGCGAACATCGTTTGTCACGTGCCGCAGGAGTCCGAGCAGGTACTCGCGTTCGTTGCGTGTGCGGAATTCCTTGAGCGGGGGATAGGCGTTCTTGACGGGCGCGGTTGCGGTGTGCGACGCGCCGGGGTGCGGCTGCGCGTGCCCTTCCATGGTGCTGCGCATGACGTGGACGCGGACTTCCAGGGGCAGATGGGCGGCGAAAAGAGTTGGCTGCATGGCTGCTGCGGCAAGGGCGCGATCCACGGCGTGCGAAAGTTCACGCACGTTCCCCGGCCAGGGGTAGGCGCGCAGGGTTTCTATGAAATCATCCGCCACCTCTTTGCTGCAGATATTGCGGCGCAGGCAATGGTCGTCCATGAAGTAGGTCAGCAGGACCATAAGGTCTTGCATGCGCTCCCGTAGGGGGGGCAGCGCTATGTTGAGGCCTTGGAGGCGATAGAGCAGATCGCTGCGAAAAAGCCCCAGTTGGGCCATTTCATCCAGATTGCGGTTGGTGGCCGCGATCAACCTGAAATCGCTCTGTAGTTCGTGCCTCGCGCCCACAGGTCGGAAACTGCGTTCTTCCAGCACGCGCAAAAAGGCGCGCTGGATGCTCATGGGCAGTTCACCAACCTCGTCGAGGAAAAGGCTTCCTCCGTCAGCCTGGGCCACCAGGCCTTGGCGGTCGCGCTCCGCCCCTGTAAAGGAACCTTTGAGGTGGCCGAAAAGTTCGCTTTCCACAATGCTTTCGGTGAGTGCGGCGCAGTCCACGGTGATCAGCGGCCCCTGGCAGCGCTGGCTATTTGCGTGGATGGCGCGAGCCAGCAAGCCTTTGCCCGTTCCTGTTTCTCCATACAAGAGCACGTTGACTTCGCTGGAGGTGGCGGTTGCGGCAAGGGTAAGACACGAGCGCATGGCCGGGCTTTGCCCGATGACGCCGGCGCGGGTGAACCCGGCAATGGATGGGGCGTCCTGCTGGGCGTGCCTGAAGGCCAGGGAACGCTCAATGGCGAGGGCCACTTTGTCCACGCTCAAGGGTTTCGGCAGATAGTTGGCCACGCCGTGGCGCAAGGCGGTTTCGGCGTCGTCCGGGTTTCCGTGGCTGGTGATGACGATGACTTCAGGCGGCTGGGGCAAGTTGCGCAGCCAGGGCAACAAGCCGAAGCCGTTACCGTCGGGCAGCAACACGTCCAGGAGGATCAGGTCGCAGTTCTGCTCCTGAGCCAGGGATAAGCCGTGCTCAAGGGAATGGGCGCAAAACGGGGTGTGTCCCATTTCGCGGGCGGCTTCCTCCACCAGCATGCATACGAGTTTCTCATCGTCGATGGTCAATATCCGGGCCATGGTCTCAATTCGCGGTTACGTGTTGGGAGAGCAGAACCAATGTCTCGTCCAAGGTCGCGGCCAGAGCCGGCGCCAGGACGCGGGCCTGGGCCAGATGCATGTCGCGCAGCGCGCTTTCCATATCCGCGGCTATGCTGCGCAACGCCCGCGCCCCGAGCATGTCCGCGCAATCCTTGAGTGAATGCGCCAGCCGTAGCGCCAGGGCGTGATCGGCCTTGGAGGGCGCGGTTTTATCCAGGGCCCGGCGGAGTTGGCCGTTCATCTCCACGCTTTCACGCAGGAATTCCTCGGCCATGCGTTGATAGAGTTGCAGCTTGCCGTTCAAGCGGCTGAGGGCGGCGTCCACGTCCAGGAGTCCCACGGGGGGGGTGTGCGCATGATGTTTGTGGGGGGCGTCTCTCTGCGCCGCAAGGTTCATGGCCGTCGCCACGACCCGCAACAGCGCTTCGCCGTTCACGGGTTTGATCAGGTAATCGTCCATCCCCGCTTGGAGGCAGAGCAGCCGGTCTTCCTCCATATTCGAGGCGCTCATGGCCACCAGAGGTATGGCCGGGTCCCAGCCGCCGCCGTCCGTGTTGCGGATTCTGCGGGCCAGTTCATCTCCCGGGAAGTCCGGCAGCCGCATGTCCACCAGAGCCATGTCGCACGGCTCGGAGGCAAGAACGCTGAGCGCCTCTTCTGCGCTGGCTGCTTGCAGCACGTGGTGGCCGGCCTGTTCCAGGGTGTTGACCGCGAAGATACGCGAAGCAGGGGTATCTTCGACCAACAGGACACGTCCACTGCGTGCCGTGATGGGAAAGGCCAATGCGTAATACGTGTCTGTCATATCTGACTCCCTTTCATTTTTTTCTGACACATATTCCGAAAAAGGTGAATCAAAAGACTGCGTCCAGGGCATATTTATTTTTTAAAAAAGTAACTCGCTGTAATTAGGGAAGAAAATTTGTTATAGGAAAAAGAAAAAAACGGTACGGTCTTTGCTTATATAAAAGTTGACAATCGCCTTGGTCCACTGAGTAATCGGTAAGGGCCGTGTTCTTTTGGTGTACGGCGATTGCGCCTCATGCCTGTGACGTGCCGCACGGCAAGATTGCGGAAGAAAGAAGGCGGCTACAGTGATTCCCCGCCGCTCCTGGCCAGGTGCTTTAGCCGGAGCGGATTATTGGAAGATGGTTTCTCCTAGATAATGCCGGGACGTTGGGTGGGCCTGCGTTCCCGAGCAGGCTCCTCGTGTGAAGGGTCCGCGCAGCCGGCGCGGACCCATCGCGCTTCTTGGCCCGGAGGGTCTCTCCATAAGGGCATGCAGGTATTTTCTGGGAAGGAATCCCCCTGGTGCGAGGTGCTCCACCTGGCCTCCTTTCGATGATGCGTCTTGGAAAGGGAAAAGGCTGGGAATTCGAGTACGAAAAAAAATCAGTTCTTTTTTCCGGTTGCGGAATCGCCGTGCAGCTTCGCCACGACCAGGGTGCGGTCGTCTTCGACCCTGACGCCCCTGGTAAAGTCCTCCACAGCTGTGAACACGGCTTCCAGAATGACGCTCGCCGGTTGGCGGGCCTGTTTGCGAATGACTTGGCGCAGCCTGTTTTTTCCGAACATTTCCCCCTGGCTGTTGTGCGCCTCCCAGATGCCGTCCGTACCCATGACCAGCACGGTGCCTCGGGGCACGTTGCAGCGGGTGTGCGACGAGTAGCGGGCATCAGGGTCCACGCCCAGGGGAATGCCGAAGCAGGGCATTTCCTCGAATACGTCGTTGGCCGGATTGTAGAGCAGGGCCGGATCGTGACCGGCGCGCACACAGGTCAGATTGTTGCGGCCGGGGCTCAGGCAGACGCACAGCAAGGTCAAAAAGCGCCCTGAAGCGTAGAGATCGCGGGCCATATGCCTATTCATCTCCATGACGATCTGCTCCAGATTGCCGGGTTGGGATGCGCGCATACGCAGGAAAGCGCGCGCGGCGCTCATGAGCAGGGCGGCGTCCACGCCGTGCCCCTGGATATCGGCCACGGTGATGACCAGCGAATCCTTGATGTCGTCGCACTCCAGATAATCGAAGAAGTCGCCGCCAACCTCGCCGCAGGCCTGACTGCGGCCGGCCAGATCCAGGCCGGGGATGGCGGGGGTGCTCGCGGGCATCAAACTTTGCTGGAGTTCGCCCGCAAGGAGCAGAGCCTTTTTCTGTTCGGTCAGGTCCGTGATGAAAGCCATGTGTCCGAGGAGCGCCCCGCTGGTGTTTTTGAGGGTGTTCACGTGGGCGAGCACCGGAATCTCGTGTCCGTCGGCATGGAGTATGGCCGCTTCCACGCGCCTGTGCTCGTTGCCCATCAGTCCGTTGCGTTGGGCGCGCTCATAGAACCTGTATTTTTTCGTCAGCAGGTCGGAGGGCTTTTTTCCGAGAAGATAGTCTCTGGAATGCCCGGTGAGCTGGCAATAGGCGTCGTTGGCGTACTGGATGACCATGTTCTGATCCATGAGCACGAAGCCTTCGCTCGAAGTCTCCACAATGCGCCGGTATTTTTCTTCGCTTAGCTTGAGCTGGTCCGTAACCTGTTGCAATTCCTGGTTCACCGTGCGCAGAAGGGCCGTATCCATGTCACGGGCGAGTTCCACACGCTGGCGCGCTGCCTGGCTGCGCTGGAGTTTGAATTCCAGGAACCGCGTTTGTTGCCTGAGTGTTTCAATGCTCTCCTCGGAAACGGCAAGGGCGCAGTGATCCTCCTCGTCATGGAGCGCGGGCGCGGCCAGCGCATATCCGGCATGGTAGCCGTGTTCTCCCAGCAGCAGCACGAGCATGGTGCAGTTGTGCAGGTGGCTCGTACGCCCTTGTTCGGTGGGGCCGATTTCGCCCAGGGAGTAGAAGCCCACTATGGGCAGTCCTTCGGGCAGGGACGCGCGCAGGGCTTCCAGTTCAAGGCGCGCGCGCAGTCCCAGGATGTCCTTGCGGGCCACGCAGGAAAAGGCGAGGGCCGCGCATGGCGCCCCCTTGAAGGGGTAGGACGTGTGGCGCAGGGCGTTGGGAATGTCTTCCAGGATGCGTTCGGGCGTGACTTCGGTGATGCCCACTAATGCCCCGGCAGGTACGGCCGCCGCAAAGCTGATGCCGCCGGTTTCCTCGTCCAGTTCATACGGGGAGCGGATATAGAAGTTTTTGCTTGTTTGCGGTGGGGGGTTCGCATCTGGAGACGCAGGGGGCGGATCGGCGTACACGGCCAAGGGATATTGCCAGGATGGAATGGCGTGTGGCCCCAGATAATGGCGGTAGAAGTCCAGCGCGGCGTGTTCGCCGATATGCTGCACCTTGTGCCCGTATGCTTCCGTGACCATGGCGGTTTCGCCGATGGGGCGCCAGCTGTGGCTGATGCCGGTGGAAACCGCGGCCGGTCCGGCGGCGCACAACAGGGACACGGCGTCCTGTTCGACTTCGTTGCCGCAGAACAGGCGCACGCTTCCGGGAACGTCGGCGAGTTGTCCGGGCACCGCGCCGAGCAAGGGTGTTTGCGGACCAAGCAGCATGCTCAAATCCTGCACCGCACGCTCGGCCATGCCGGGAACGCCCTCCACGAAAGCCAGACAGAGCGACGGCATCGCGCCGAGACGGTCAATGCAGCGATCCAGGGCCATTTGCGCGGACAACCCCGGATTGATGCGCAATTTGCGCCCCAATCCCGCGGCGAAGTGCAACCGGTCGCTGACAAAGGCCAACAGGATCACCGAATCTTCACTGAAACCGAGGTCCGTGGAAAACTCGCCGCAGGTGGTGCATCCGGCAAGGGGCACTCCGGGAAATGTCCGGCCTATGTCTTGTAAGAGCCGCGCGTGATCGAAATGCGCGGCCGCGTAGCACAACAGGGCCGCGGGGCGTTTTCCCCGCAGGGCGTGCAAGAGGCGTTGGATTACGGCGCAGGAGACGTGCGGCGTATCCAGACCTTCCACCTGTGCCAGTGCAACTTCAAGCATGAGTCATCTTTATCCTTTTGCAGAAAATAGTCCATATCTTCAGCAGGGTTCGATGCTCCAGCGGAATTGCGCTGCGCTCTGCGCGACCCGCAGACACGGAGCGGACTGCATCCAGCCGTAGGCCGGTGAATGGGGCGCCTGGTCGAGCCGCCATTCATTGCCGCTGATGTTCAGGGTGATGGAGCTTTCCGCCCGGCGGCAGTGGGCCACACGTCCGGCGTCGCGGACCTCCACGCAGACATCCGGATGCAGATGCAGCCACAATAGGGCATAGGGCATGGAGATCGTATCTTCGATGGTGATTTTTTCCCGAAAGATGCGCACGCTGCGCCGGTGCGGGACGCCGAAGCCGTAATGCTCGGCCGCGAAGGAATCCGGGGTCGCATGCAGCACCTGTGTCCGGGCTTCGTTGTGCATGGCGAAAAGGGTATGCGGGAAAAAGCGGTTCTGCTCCATCTCGGGAAGAGACACGGTGTTGTGCATGCGTGTGGAGCGGAAAAGATTTCGCTCGGCGGGCGCGGAGGTGTAGCGCCCCGTGCCGGGATCGGTCAGAAAGTCCAGACCGTCGCAGGCGAGCAAAAGGGACAACTGGTCGTTGTGGGCGTGGCCGCCGCGTCCGTTTTGGCCGATGCTGCCGGCGCGCAGGCAGAGGCGCAGGCGCGGCGTGCGGTAAAAAAACACGCCGAAGTCCGGAAAGGGCGCGAAGGCTTCGGGCGGATCGGCGAGCGATGCCGCGTCGAGCCCCGCAAGCCCGGCGAGCCGCGCGTGTTGCGTGAACACATGGCCGCAATCGAGCGCTTCCTCGTAAGGGTATTCTCTTTCTGGCGTCAGAGCCGTCTGCGCGCTCAGGTTGTCGTAGCGCGAGAGGGAGCGGCAGGGTAGAAAAACGTAACGGGTTTCCAGCTTGAAGAGCCGGCCGTTGTCGTTGTCTCCCACCTGGAACATGGTGGAATGTCCGGGGGGGCCGAAACAGGCGTTGCGCATGAATGCAACGGCGCGGCGCACGCGCTCCATGACTTCGTGTTGTTCCGGAGCTTGCCGCAGGCGCAGGAGGTTTGCGCCGTGTCCTTCGATCAGCGGCGTGCGGCGCGAGGCTGTGCAGGCCGCCATGGCGCGTATGCGTTCCATGGGCAGGGAAAAAAGCAGACACAGGCCGTGCACGGCCAGCTCCAGGGCAAGGCGATGGTAAGGGACGCTCGCTTCGAAATTTCCTCCGTCCGGCAGGAATTGCGTCATGATTTCATGGAGCAGCTCCTGGGCCGCGTAGGCCAGACATCGTGTGCCGTATGCGGAGGGCGGCAGCGCCGCGGCAATGAAAAGCAGCCCCGCGGCGGTGGCCAGATAATGATTGTTGCGGAAGCCGTCGTAAATTTCGGGATTGGCCAACAGGTGGCAGCAGTGGGCGCGCAGGCAGCCATGCAGCCAGAAGGTGAAGGCCGTATCGAACCGTGCGCCCGCGCTACGGAAAAGGTCGTGCGCAAGCGCGAGATTCGCCCCGCGTATGGCAATCTCCATGGAACAGGCCCAGTTCGGGCCGAAGCGCGGGGGATTATGAGCGATCCAGTCCAGAACCTGGCAACGGAATTCCTGTCGCAATGCCTCGGCCGCATCGGAAGGGGCCTGCCGTGCCGCGAGACCCAGCAGGGGGAGGTGTTGCAGGCGTGACAACTCCCAAGGGTACTTTATTTCGCGCCCCGTGCCGAAAGTGATTTTCCCGTACCATGTCGAGCCGGACCAGGAATGCCTGAAGATATGGTCGGTGTGCCACTCCATGGACCTGTAGGTCTGGGGTAGGAGGTCCAGGATTTTTTTTTGCGTAGCGCTGAAGGAAAACGGCACGTTGGCCGGAGGCGTCGCGCTCGCCATGGAGCGCCACCCCGAGCCCAGCAGGTCGCAGAAATGATTTTGCTGGAGCGCGATCACGGCCGGGGGCGGCTGGGGGACCTCGGGGAGCGAATGCAAGGGCTCGGGCAGGGGCTCGCAAACAGGGACAAGCGGCGGCAGCAATGCGTCGCGGGAGCGGGCGCAGGCATGGCGCAACGCCCGGTTGCCCCGCCACAGGAGTTTGCGCAGGGTCCAGCCGAGTGATTGGCTGCGGAGTTGGTGCAGGATATAGCGGGCTCTGCTCATGGATGGCACCATGTGCCGCCTAGAGCGTTTTAAGATTGAAACAAGAATGTCTCCGGCGGCTTAAGAACCTTATGCAAAAGGTTCTCAAGAATCTCCAAAACATTTTATAGGTAGAAAATATAATCATTTTAACTCGGTTTTCCGGATGAAGCATGAAGCATAATCATCTGCATTTGTTTAGAAAAAAACACAAAAGCGTTTTCCGACGTCCATGGACCTCCCCTGGCCGGCGTGCGGGCGCGAGAGTCCGCGAATATTTTTATGTCCGAAAGCCGTAATGATAAGCTTACGTTACTCCCTGGCCTCGAACAATGCGCAGGGCTGGTCCTTCGAGGATAGCCATGAGGCGCGTAAGGGGCAAGGGAAATGATTCCAGACCGATGAAGGGGCGTCAGCCGGTAATGCGGGAAAATATCGCCGTACGCTCTTGTGTGGCGCTGTTCGGCCGGCGCTCAGGCGCGGGAACGGAAATTCATATGTCCAACACGCCCAAGTCGTTGCCGAAGGGCAGATAGTTTTGGGGCATGTTGTCTTTGAGCCCCACTCCCGAGGTTTCGAGGCGCAGGGCGCTTTCCGCGAGATAGGCGAGCTTGCGTACGGCTTCCGCAAGGGGCAGGCCGCCCCTGCGCACATTGGAGATGCAGTTGCGGGTTTCGTCCGTTGCGCCGACAGAGGGCTTGTAGGTCATGTAGATGCCCATGGAGTTTGGGGAACTCAGGCCGGGGCGTTCGCCGATGAGAATAACGGAAAGGGTGGCCTGAAGCATGCAGGCGATTTCATCGGCAATAGCCACTCTGCCGTTTCGCACCAGGCAGACGGGAGCAGTGCGCAGGTGCGCGGCATGCAGATGGGGCAGGAACAACGCCAGGAAAGGCGCGGCGTTTTCGTGAATGGCGCGGGCGGAGAGGCCGTCGCCCACCACGAGGCAAATGTCGTGGCCTTGTTCCTGTTTTTCAAGGAGCGCGCGGGAATCCTCGCTCAACGCCCGCCCCTTGTCGGGGCGCGTCAGATATTCGCTTCTGTCCGCCACGCTGCTGGAAAGAAGCAGGCAGTCACAACCCAGCTCTTCAAGTTCTTTTTCGAGTTTCCGGGCGTCGAAGGGCTGCCACACGGCGTCGCGCGCCCGGGCGTGGGCCAGCTTGAAGGCCAGGCTTTCGGCAAGGGGCAGGCTGCTGCCGCAACGCCCCAGGCTGATTCTCGCGTCCGTGAAGTTTTTCAGTTCGCTCCAGGGGTCCGTGGTGACGATGGGGGGCGTGGCGTCCGGCATGGCGTTATTCCGCGGCGGGTTGCACGGCATTGAGCTGGGATGGAATGGCCAGCAGGCTGTTCGAGCTGGAAATGGGGCGCAAATCGCCGTCCGGGCCGAGGACGCCCAGGGATTCGAGCCATTGCGCGAATTCCGGAGCGGGACTGCGTTTGAGCAGTTTTCTGAGGTACGCGGCATCGTGAAACGAGGTGGACTGGTAGTTGAGCATGATGTCGTCCGCGCCGGGAACGCCCATGATGAAATTGCAGCCCGCGGCGCCCAACAGGGTCAGCAGCACGTCCATGTCGTCCTGGTCGGCTTCGGCATGGTTGGTGTGGCAGATATCCACGCCCATGGGCAGCCCAAGGAGTTTGCCGCAGAAATGGTCTTCGAGTCCGGCGCGCTGTATCTGCTTTCCGTTGTAGAGATATTCCGGTCCGATGAATCCCACCACCGTATTCACCAGCAGGGGGGAGAAAGCGCGGGCCACGGCATAGGCGCGGGCCTCGAGGGTCTGCTGGTCCACGCCGTGGTGCGCGTTGGCTGAAAGGGCGCTGCCCTGGCCTGTTTCAAAATACATCACGTTGCGCCCCACAGTGCCTCTGCCCAAGGAAAGGGTTGCCTCGTGCGCCTCCCGCAGCAGGGCCAGGGACACGCCGAAGCTCGCATTGGCTTTTTCCGTGCCGGCTATGGACTGGAAGCACAAATCAACGGGAGCGCCCCTTTCAATGGCGTGCAGCGTGCTGGTCACATGAGTGAGTACGCAGCTTTGCGTGGGGATGGCGTGCCGTTGGATGACGCTGTCCAGCATCCACAACAGCCGCATGATGTTGTCCAGGTTGTCCGTGGCGGGATTGATGCCGATGACGGCGTCGCCGCAGCCGTAACAAAGCCCGTCCAGCACGGAAGCGGCGATGCCCTTGATGTCGTCCGTGGGGTGGTTTGGCTGCAGACGTACGGAAAAGCGGCCGGGCAGGCCCAGCGTGTTTCTGAAGCGCGTGACAACCGAGCATTTCGAAGCCGCAAGGATAAGGTCTTGCACGCGCATCAGCTTGGAGACTGCGGCGGCCATTTCCGGCGAAACGCCGGGGGCGATGCCGGCGAGCGTCTCGGTGGTGGCGGCGTCGGTCAACAGCCAGTCCCGGAATTCGCCTACGGTGAAGTTGCGGATGGGGGCGAAGGCCTGGGCGTCGTGCCGGTCGATAATCAGGCGGGTGACTTCGTCTTCTTCATAGGGCACAACGCATTCGTTCAGGAAGCGTTGCAACGGGACCTCGGCCAGGAGCATCTGCGCCTGGACCCGTTCCTCTTCGGTGCGTGCCGCAACACCCGCGAGAACGTCGCCCGAACGGAGGGGCGAAGCCGTGGCCAGAAGTTCGCGGAGAGACCTGCGCCGTGAGTGTGTGCTCTGCATCTTGGTGCCTGTCGCGTGCGATGAGGTTGAACGCATGGGCACAACCGCCTTAAATGAGGTTATTCCCGACGGAAGGAAGAGTCAATGATGCCATTGTCGAAAGCTGTTGCCTGAAATTGTTTGGGGTGAGCCGCACAGGCCATGGAAGAGCCCTTTAACGCTTGAAGGCTCGTGTTGTCCTCCGGCGCATGTCCGCCAGTTTGTAGAAAAAAAAGAATACTATTGTCCTTTTCCCGGCGTCCAGGCGCCTCCACTGGTCGTCGTGCGGGCGCGACTTACTACTTTTTATCTTTAAGGAAGCACTGATTAAAGACTTGTTAGGTTTTTCCGGGGGGAACCCTGTTCAAAGGGTTTCCTCCTCGCATATCCAGTGAATTAATCAGGGTTTCCTTAAATCCGAAAGTCGTAACGGACAATTGAAGAATCAGGGGGAAGAAAGCAAGGTTTTTGGAAAGAAGAGGCGGGAGTGGCGCTTGCAATCCGGGTGCAAAGATCTGGAACGGAGAATGTCGCGCGCTTCGGGCCAAGGGATCACTGGGGGCCGGACATGTTGCGAAACATGAAGAATGCCGCGCCGGCCAGGCACAGCCCGGCCCACAAGAAGTCCCAGGACAATTTTACACGCATATAAAAGAAGCAGAAGAAAGCGAAAACGACCATGGCCAGAATCTCCTGCATGACCTTGAGCTGGGGCAGGGTGAAGTAGGCGCTGCCCATGCGGTTGGCGGGAACTTGGAGGCAATATTCGAAAAAGGCCACGGCCCAGCTGATGGCGATGACGGCCAGCAGGGGTTTCGCCCGCAGGTCTTTGAGATGGCCGTACCAGGCGTAGGTCATGAAGATATTGGACAGGATCAACATGATGATGGGAGTGAAGCGCATGGCTGCCTCGTTTGGTGCCAATAGAAAAACCCCAGGGCGTAATGACCCTGGGGTTTTTCCTTTTAAAATGGCTCCGCCGTTTGATCAATGGTTTTTTTGGGCTCCCCGGAAGATACTCGAACTCCCAACATGGTGGTTAACAGTCCGAGGGCTGGACAGAAGAAAAAGCCGCGTTGAAGCTCGGTGAACTACGAGAGGCCGCCAGGACAGGCGAGGGCGAGCGGACGCTTGCAGAGAAACGCGCCAAGGCCGAGGCCAGGCGCAAGGCCGAGCAAGAGCGTGCCGCGCAGGAGCAGCGGGACAAAACCACCTTTGCCGAGGTCTTTCACGATCACTACATGCCCAACCAGCGCCAAAACAAAGCCAAGGCATCCTGTGACAAGGAAGAGGGCTTTTTTCGTAACTGGCTGACAGGCGTCATTGACGCCAAGCCCTTGAAGGACATTTCCGCCTTTCACCTGGAGAAGCTCAAGAAAAAGATGTCCGACGCTGGGAAATCCCCCAAGACCATCACCTACTGTCTGGGCACCGTCCGCCAGGTGTTCAATTTCGCTGCGCGCCATGGTCTCTACGAAGGCCGCAACCCTGTCAGCCTGGTAAAGAAACCCCAGGCCGACAACAGGCGTATGCGTTTCCTGAGTAAGGCCGAGGCTGACATGCTGTTGGAGGCGCTGGCAGAGCGCAGCCAAGACCTTCACGACATGGCGCTGCTGTCACTCCACTGCGGGCTTCGGGCTGGAGAGATTTTTGCCCTGCGCTGGGGCGACGTGGACTTTGACCGCAACATGCTGCTGCTCAAGAATACCAAGAACGGCGAGACACGGGCAGCCTTCCTCACTGAGGGCGCAAGGGCGGTGTTTGAATCACGGCGCCAGGAAGGAAAAGATGCCTTGATCTTCCCTGACCGCCGACATGGCCGTAAACGTACCGAGATCAGCAACGTATTTCAGGAAGTGGCCGACAGGCTGTTCAATGAGGACGTGGAAGACAGGCGCTTTCGCGTCGTGTTTCACACGCTGCGACACAGCTTTGCCAGCCTGCTGGTGGAACATGGCGTGCCGATTTTTGCCGTGAAGGAATTGCTGGGGCACAAGACCCTGGCAATGGCAACCAGATACAGCCATATGGCCCCGGACACCCTGCGCAAATCCGTCAGTGTCCTGGATGAAGCCCTAAAGGAAAAGCCACAGGAGGCCGCCAAGGTCATCAACCTGCACCAGAACTGAACACCTCGCCCATAGTGGGCGAAGTAAATAGAAGCGGCCCCCGGAAGTGTTCGAGCACGTCCCGGAGGCCTAACCCTGACAACCTTACCAGGAGGTCATCATGGCTAAGTCAAAAGTATCCACGATTCCCACGACGCGCAAGCCTGAAACACAGGGCAAGCCTCTATGCCCTGAAGCACTCAGCCCTAAGCAGGCCGAACAAATCTTTTCCCTGGTGGAGAATACCCTTGATCCGGTGTTGACCCTTTCAAGCGTATGCGGTGCGGCGGGTGATGGCGTTCTGTGCCACGTTGGCGAACTGCTGAATTTGACCCTCAGTAAATTTCAAGACGATTTGCAAAAGGCTTTGAATCGCATGGCGTCAGGGGGTGTCGCATGAACCTGCCCACCCTCCCACCTGAAAGCAACCGCGAAGCGCTAGAGCATCTCACGCTTGAAAAGCGCTAGATGCTCTTATGCATTTCCCT
>CAZFCK010000048.1:0-24248 GCA_964517355.1 uncultured Desulfovibrionaceae bacterium
TTTTCAAAGGGTTTCCCCCTCGCATATCCAGTGAATTAATCAGCGTTTCCTTAAGGACCTTTTTCAGAAGGTTCTTAAGCCGCCGGCGGCAAACCAATTTCAAAGATGTGTTCTAAAGGAATCCGCATGAGTTCGTGCCCCATCATCGCAGCCAAAGGTTTATGCTTCACTTACCCCGCACGCGGTATTCCAGTGCTCGACAACGCCCATTTCTCGCTCGGGCGGGAGCGCCTGGGGCTTATCGGCTCCAACGGCTGTGGGAAAACCACGTTTCTGCAGCTGATCATGGGACTGCTCCCGGCTCAATCCGGCGAAATCCATCTTCATGGCGAGCCTGTGCGCCGCGAACCGGAATTCCGCCGCCTGCGCAATGAGGTGGGATTCGTTTTCCAGAACCCTGACGATCAGTTGTTCATGCCCACGGTGCTGGAAGACGTGGCTTTTGGTCCTTTGAATCAGGGGCTGGCTCCCGGGCAGGCCATGCAGCGCGCCCGTGAAACATTGGAGCAACTCGGTTTGCATGGTTTCGAGCAACGCATCACGCACCGGCTCTCCGGGGGGGAAAAACGTCTGGTCTCCCTGGCCACGGTTCTGGCCATGCGCCCCAAGGCGCTGTTGCTGGACGAACCCACAAACGACCTGGACCCGGCCACGCGGCAACGGCTCATCACCCTGCTGGCGCAGCTGCCCCAGGCGATGTGCATCGTTTCCCATGATTGGGATTTTCTGGATCAGACCGTGGAGCGGCTTCTCGTCCTGGAAGATGGTAAATTCACTCCGAGAGACGCCGCCGTGCTCCATACCCATGTGCACGCCCACAAGGGAGGGGAGGCTCATCACGTGCATGACGGAAAACAAGGAGCCTTCAGGACTTTTCGCGCCGAAAGTACAGATAAAGCAGCAGCCCGATAAAACAAAACACGAGGATGTTGAACAGGCTGTCGAAAAAATTGAAAAGCGTCATGGGCGTTTCCCCTTCTCGGCTTTCAGGGCCTTAAGCAGACAGACCAACAGCAACAGCACGATATAGACGAATGGATTGGCGGAAAGGGCGATAATGGAGCGCACGGCTCCTACGCTGTTGGTGATGATCATCACCAGGCTCAAGGCCCCCAGAATAAGGCCCCAAACGACTTTAAGGCGAGTGGAGGGATTCGGATCGCCTTTGGCGGAAAACATGGCCAGCACATAGGTGGCGCTGACCACGCTCGTGACGATGAACAACATGGCCGCCAGCATGGTGGCCGCGGATGAAAAATGCTGCAAGGGCAGCGTCTCAAGCAATGCGAACATGGCCTGATCGATATTCCGGTGCGCGAGTTCCAGGTCGTAGCGCCCCTGATAGCTGCGGTAAAAGCCCATACTGCCCAGGATGCCGAACCAGAACAGGGAAAACCCCGTGGGCGCGAGCAGCACACCCGCCAAAAATTCCCGGATGGTGCGCCCCTTGGATATTCTGGCGATGAACACCCCCACGAAAGGCGCCCATGCCAGCCACCATGTCAAGTAATTCAATGTCCAGGAAAAATACCACTGTTGCACCTTCTGGTCCCAGAAGGTGTATGTTGTGAACCCATGCCGCAACACGTTGTCCACGTATATCCCCAAAGACTCCACCACCGAATTCATGAGAAAGCCAGTCGGCCCCGCAAACAAAACGAATAATAAAAGCGTCACCGTGATGACTATGGCCGTATTGGAGAGCAGAGCCATGCCCGTGCCCAAGTCCCGCAAAAGCGGAATGAAATAGGCGGCGCACAATACGGCGAAGATCAGCAGCGACAGTTCCAATCCCGCGTCCTGGATATTGAATAGCCGCACCGCCCCCGTTTGCACCTGAAAGACGCCCATGGCCACCGACCCCGCCAGTCCGATGGCAATGGCGTAGATGGCGAGTACGTCCACCAGCCAGCCGACGCGCACGGGCCAGCCTGTTGGACCGAAAACCGCGATAAAGGGCGAACTTATCATCTGGGGGTAGCCTTTGCGGAAACCGAAATAGGCAATGACCAGCCCGACAAGGCCGTAGATGGCCCAGGCATGCAGCCCCCAGTTGAAAATCGTTACGAACAGCGCCGCGCTTGCGGCCTCGCTGTCCGGCATATGTTCGGAGATAATCCGGAAATGTTCCGCCGGCTCGGCGACACCATAGAACAACAGACCCACGCCCATGCCCGCGGCGAACATCATGGATAGCCAACTGAAGGTCGAGAACTCGGGCTTGTCGTCATCAGCGCCCAAACGTATCGAGCCCTTCGAGGTGAGCGCAAGCCATGCGCAGGAAATAAGCATTGTGCTGGCCGTAAGCAAAACGAACCAGCCGCGGCTTTCAAAGGAAAATTGCACTGTTTGGTCCGCGAAATCCGCAAGACCCCGCGTATCGAGCACTCCCCAGACAACCACCACCGCAGTGAGGCCCATTGCCGTTAGCAATACACTGTTTCGCAACATGTCCCTCTCCGCGGATTACATTGTTATGCCAGTCCAAACGGCAACATGTTAAAAGGTCCTTGTCGATGGAACATCGCCTCATTTTGTAGCATGCAGATGCAAATTATGAAAGCTTTTCCTTACAACAATGAATTCCTTGAGTTCGCAGCTATGACCGGGGAAATTTCTTCGCATGGGGCGTTGAATAACTGCAGTTTCATGATACACAGGTGCGGGTGAATCAGATCTCGTCATTTTGTCGGAATAATGCGTAAGGCGGTTAGAGGATAGTCATCTTGAAAATGTCTAGATGCTATTATGCGTTAAACTGAAACCATAGAACATTTTTTATGTGCAAGCCTTGTTTCAAAGCGAAAATCAGTTAGCGTGCCTTCGACAGCCTGCTTCCCTCAAAGGATTCTTTTTTCTGTTGTGGCGTATGGATGCGGGAGCAGCATCCTGTGCTAATTTTTCTCCAATAGACCTTCAACAACCTATACAATACGAACAGCCCATGCAGACCACCATGCCCCAGGCCTCGCCACTGAATTCGAAACAAGGAAAGACTCGCTCCAGATACGGCATACTGCTCGTTTGCCTCAGTCTACTCGTCATGTTGTGCACCAGTTTATGGAAGTGGTGCGACCCGGTCGTGGACTTCGGCCGCGAACTATACGTGCCCTGGGCAATGCTCGAAGGAAAAACTCTTTATAAAGACATCTTCTATTTCAACGGCCCGTTAAGTCCGGCCTGGAACTACACGCTGTTCAAGATATGCGGCACGGGATTGCATGTGCTGGCCGCGGCGAATCTGACGCTGTTCATTGCGCTGCTGATCTTGATTTACAAAATCGCAACCCGAGTGGCTTCGGAAACGGCGAGCCTGCTTTCTTGTTTGCTCGTGGTCATGCTTTTCGGCTTTTCCCAGTACCATTGGGTGCGAAATTACAACTTCATCACGCCGTATTCTCATGAGATGACGCATGGCATGTTGCTCTGCTTGGGGCTCCTGGCCTGCATGTCCGCCATGCTTTCCAAGAATAAGATTATCTGGCGGCTTACGGCGGGGGCATGCTACGGACTGATTTTTCTGACCAAACCTGAATTTTTCATTGCCGCGTCCGGGGCGGTTCTCGCCTTTTGCATCTTCCTGGCCAGACTGCGAGGCCTGCGGCAAGCACTGTCTTTTCTACCCTTCTTTGCGGCTGCCGCGCTGCTCCCCGTTTTCGCCGCATACGGCCTGCTGCGCCAGTGGCTACCCGCTGATCTCGCCGTCCAAGGTTTCATTGGAGGGTGGCGTTACGTGAACATGCCGGATCTGCGCGCTCTCCCGTTTTATCAAGAGCTCATGGGCACTGACGACATTGCGGGCAGCCTCCTGAAGATGGGGCTGGGAATGGCGCTGTACGCATTCTTCATCGGCGGTGCAACAGTCGCCGGTTCCGGAAAAATGCCCCCGTCTCTCGCCAGGATAACGGCCATATTACCGGCCGCGCTCATCGTGGCGCTGTTCGTGCTTTGGCCGCAGACAGTCAGCCTCACGAGCCCTTACACCGTCTTCCTCGTCCTGCTCTGCATAGGGACGGGGGTAAGGGCGTGGCGGCAACGCTCCCCACGTTGGGGGCTGGCCTGCATCTTTTGCTTCATTTCACTATTGTTATTGGCAAAAATAATTCTGCGCCCTTTGGTCTATCATTACGGCTTTGCTCTGGGCATGCCGGCCACCGTGGTTATGATCTGCCTCTTGTTTTCTTGGATTCCGGAACACCTGAAGCGCCCCGGCTGGAATGCCGGAGCATATTATCTCTGCGTGGGATGTGTGTTGGCCTGTAGCTGTATTCTGCCCCTTTTCCTGACGTGGCAATGGTATACCATAGACATGTACGCTGTGGGGCGCGATGGGGACAGGTTCCTCGCCGACCACCGGGGCATGCGTGTGCAAGAGGTTCTGGACTGGCTGGAGAGTGACGTGCCCCCGGAGGCCACGCTCATGGCCCTGCCCGAAGGCGTCATGGTCAACTTCCTTTCTCGGCGCGAGAATCCCACCTCGTATACAAACTTCATGCCCCCGGAAATGTTGATGTTCGGTGAAGACGACCTGATGCGCCAGTTGCAGGCGTCTCCTCCGGACATCGTGCTCCTGATACATAAAAGGACAAAGGAATACGGGTATGAATGGTTCGGCAAGGATTACGGTCTGCGGATCATGGACTGGCTGCGCTCCTGCTATACTCCCGTGCGCCGTTTCGGCGCTGTGCCTTTTCAAGGCGAGGACTTCGGCATTATCGCCTTGCAATGGCGCGGCAACGCCGTGCTGTGCGCTCCCCCTCGTGCGCCATAAAGTAGTGCAATTTTAAAAACAACAATATTTACATTTAGTTAAGAGAGTTATAGCATATTCTCAACCATCTCCAAAACTTTTCAACTGGTATAATTTATAAGAATATTGACATTTTTTTCAGCATGATATTCGTGGGTCCAGGGGGGAGCGCCCCCCGTCGGGATTTGTGGCGCCCCATCTCAACTACCCAATCTTTAAAGGTAAAAAGTATCAGGCGCTCATAGACCTTTCCCTAGCGCATTTTCGCCTTGAAACAAGGCTCTCCCCTGAAACAATTTCCAATTGTTCCAGGGAAATGCATAAGAGCATCTAGCGCTTTTCAAGCGTGAGATGCTCTAAAACAATGATCATTGTTTCAGGGACGAGTCTCGCACCAGAACGGAAGGAAATGTAATGGGCGAAGTTTCAACGCATACCATTACAATGTTACCGCGCTTTCGGCTCGCCCCTCACCCACGCCGCAACAACATTACTAATAATGATTAATTTTTCCCGTCCTGCCCCTACCTTCCCAAACGCTCCCCCATCCATGTTTATGCGCCGCAATCTATTCCAGACCGCCGCGTACTACAAAAAACATGGGATGCGACAAAAAAGGGTGTAAAATGCGCGCATTTCATGTTACATGGGAATCAAAGTCTCCAGGAACAGACTCCCAGGCACCGTGCATAACCGGCGCATGCCGCGGATTCGGGAGCTTCTCCGCCGCATCGGGAGTCTGCCGCCGGGGAGCAAACGGAAACCAAGGAGTGCATTGTATGGACATCCCTTTGGAAATCACCTTCCGTGGACTGGATCAATCCGCTGATCTCGAACATCTCATCCGCGTCAAGGCGGCGAAGCTCAAAAAGTTATGCTCGGATATCGTATCGTTGCGCGTCACGGTGGAGGAGGAGTTCAAACCGCAAAACATCGGCCTGTCCCGTAGCGTTCGGCTGGAGTGCAACGTGCCCCCGAGCAAAGATCTCGTGATCAAGCGCGAGGCCATGGACCAAGACCAACACAAGGATGTGGGGATGCTGCTGCGGGAGGCCTTTGAGGCGGCCTGGGTGACGTTGCAAAAACTCCGCGAAAAACAAAAGGGAAAAGTAAAAACCCATCCTGAGCAGGAGGTCGTGGCGCTGGTGGATCGCTTGTTTTATCACGAAGGCTTCGGCTTTCTCAAAACAATCGACGGCCGCGACGTGTATTTTCACCGCAACAGCGTGCTGGGGCGGAATTTCGACGACCTTAAGCCCGGAGACGGCGTGACCTTCGCGGCTGAAATGGGCGAAGAAGGCTTGCGCGCCACAAGCGTGCACCTTGTGGGACGCCCCGCCTCATAACTCCGGGATGCCGATCCCCTATAGAGCATCTTAGCTTTAAAAAAGTTAGATGCTCTTATGCACTTCCCTGAAACAATGAACATTGTTTCAGGGGCAAGCCTTCACCAAAGGCGAAAATGCGCTAACCACCGACAACCTTAAACGGCAACGCCTCATTCCGCGGGGAAAACCTGTAAAAGGTTTCCCCCGGAACTCTTCCTCAAAAACGTCGAATCAGAACGCGCTTTGCGGCAAGCGGTCCTCACATGGCGGCGCTCAGGACAAACTCACCTGACGACCTCACGGATCACGGCAACCGCCTCCGGCGAGGGGCGCCGCTCCAGCCGCCGGTATTCCCTCCCGTCGGCAGTCCGACGCATAAGCCCTCTGTCCACAAGCTCACGCCTGAGCAAGGCGTGGTCGCCGAAGGCATGCATCGCCCGCAAGAGCCCGTTGAGCTCCTGCTCGTGAAACACCTGGCGCGCGGGAATCCGCGCCCACAAGACCCACAAGCATATGCCCTGATGCGAATACTTCTTGGGCCAACGCGATAGAACGCCCGCGGCGTCGAAATAACGGATGATGCGCCGCACCAGGACCTCGTTCAGATCAGGGGGCGTAGCGGATTTTTCACGCGGCACACTCCCTGCCGCCTCCTGCTGCGCCTTATAATGCTGAAAGTTGCGGAAACCATTGGCCTTTGAAAGCATGTGCAACAGTTCCACATGCTTCGGCGCGCGTTCCAGACCGGAAAGCTGCTTTCCAAGGGCACGGGCGAATTGCGACATATCGCCCACATATAATGGCAAAGGGATTCGAGACATGACTTATCCTCGCTCACGCGCCTACCCTGAAGCGGGATTGTCGTTGGTCGCCGTCTTACGACTCGGCACGGGGATAAGGTGCTCGATTCGAGAAAAAAGGCAGGTTTAGCACTCCGTTGGGAGCGGCGACGCCTGGGTGAACTGCCGACCCGCCTTTTTATAGGGCATCGCTTTCCGCTTGGCAAGCCTTGCACCGTGCCCTTCCACTCTGCCGGCGCCCAGACGCCCGCCTCATAGGGCGTTAGCGCATTTTCGCCTTGAAACAAGGAGCGCTTCCGAAAAACAGCCGCGTTGGCGGCAGTCGATGCACGCAACGCCGTGTTTTCCATGAGATTGATATTGTCGCCCAAAACAAATGTATCGTGATAACACACGGGCGCGTAAGCAAAAACAACGATACCCGCCAACACCATCGTAGCGAGCCGCTTTTTCATCTCTTCTTTAAAGCTTTAAAACAAGCGAAGCATGCACAGCCGGCGCGTCTCCCCCCGGACATCAGTGAACCACCTTGGCCAACTTCAGCTCATCAATGATTTGGGGGTCCGCGAGAATACGAATCAACCGCTCTCCATCGCCTATGACCCGTGCGATGCTTTCAGGCAACGGATGTTCCAGGGCGTTGCCCTTCAGCAGAGCGTGGGCCAGGAAATCGGCCACAACCAATGTCTGCAGCTGCGCTTCGGCCGATACGGAGGGCGGAGGTTCGGTACCGAGATCCAGGGTGTGATGCGCTCCAATCACTTCGGCGGTTTCGCCCGGGAGCTTCCATTGTTCGGCCGCGACCTTGCCAATCCAGGCGTGATTGACGCCAAGCTGCGCGTATTCCTTTTCCAGATCCCAATCCAGGGAATATGCCGGGATCGTCTTATCGCGCTGCCGCAATTGCTGCGCCATATCCGCGAGCACCAGTTTGCCGAGGTCGTGGATCAGACCGAGAGTGAACGCCGTTTCCGCATCCACTTGAGGAAAGGCTATGCAGATATGGGAAGCGCAGATGGCCGTGGAAATGGAATGCTTCCATACCGCGTTGCGAATCTGGGCCAGGGGGCCGGTCTCGGAGCCGAGCATCTTGAAATGATCCTGGAAATAAAGCGTCTTGAGATTGTTGAGCCCCAGAATCAACACGGCGTGATGCAGGGAGGAAACCTGCCCCTGCATGCCGAAATATGGGGAGTTGGCGGTTTTGAGCACTTTGGACGAGAACACGATATCAGAGGTAATGGCCTGCGAGATGTGTTGCAGGCTGGCGTTGGGGTCGTTGAAGACGCGCATTTTGGCAAATGTCAGCCCAAAGGCGTCCAGCCCCTGGAGCCCTTTCATGACCATTTTCCTTGTTTCTTCGTCAGGTTCGGCGAATGGCCCCGGCGGCTTGGGACTCACTGGCGCCTGCCGCAAAACCTCCACAGCCTTTTGCAGACGCGAGATGTCGCGCTGTCCACGCTGAGGCGCGGGCTCAATCAGGTCCAGCGGGGTCAGCGCAACCCCGGCGGATTCCATAGCCGAGGTGGAGGGTTTGGGGCGTTTCCGCCGCGCGGCAGCAAGATACCATAGTCCGCTCCCCAGCCCCACAAGGGCCAACAGCACGAGAACGGAAATCAGCCATTCTTCCAGGAACAATGTTCGCGCTGCGTCGAGCATGGGGGTCTCCTTGCCGGAAGTTCAGTTTTCCTGGGTGGCGGACAACAGTTCAGTGGCCCAGAGAATGGCCATATTGTTCGTGATGGCCACATCAGAGACTCCGAGGCCCAATTGCTTCATCGTGGGCGTCAAACTGTCCCATTGCGCGTGCTCAAGCCCTTCGGTCAAAGCCAAAAAGTCGTGATACGGGGTCTTCTCCCCGCACAAAGCGCGGGATATCTGTTCATCGAGGTTCAGCTCCCGCACCAACACGCGCATATCCTGACAGAGCAGGACATCGAGCTTCGAAAACAATCCCAAGAGGAACAGGCTGTCGCCTTTGGCTTTCACCTTTGTCGATTTTTCAGCGAGTTGCTCCAAAAACCGGGCGCGCTTGATGCAGAGGAAATAAATCTCCTTGCCCTGATCGCTTTCAACGGCGTTGGAGAGGGTCACGGCCATGAGCCATTGACGCAGGGCGAGCTGCCCCATCAGGGATATGGCGTGAGAAATGGAGGAAATCTTATTTCTCAAGCCGAAATACGGCGAGTTGATGAAGCGGATGAGCCGGTAGCTCAGGCCGACGTCCGCGGAGATCATGCGCGTGACTTCTTCAGTGTTGAAGTCTTCGTCCGCGAGTTCCGTGAGGATGCGAAACTTGGCTATCTTAGTGAGGTTCGGCGAGGTCCCGGGCAGGATTTCGGGCTTGTTGAAAAGATAGCCTTGAAAAAGATGAAAGCCCAGCTTTTTCAAGAGGTCGTAGGTTTCCTTGGTCTCAATTTTTTGCGCCAGGGCCTGGCATGAAAGCTTCTTTAATTGATTCGCAAGGTTAATCAGTTGCTTTTCCGAAAAACGTGAAACATCCACACGCAGGATGTCCGCCATTTTCACCAGCTGGGTCTTGGCCGGCACCACGGTGGCCAGAAGAAAGCCCTGATCTTTGAGCGCGGCGCAGGCCTGCAGATACGCGGAGTCGTCCATGTCGCCCGGCAAATCGGCCACACAACGTTCAGCCGGCAACGCGGCGTAGATTTTCCGCAACACCATGGAGCGCGTCAGATTGATGGCGAGCTTGTGATGCGGCTCCACCCCTGCGGACGCCAGGGGAAAACCGTCCACGATGACGCTGGCCGTGGCGGATTCCGGGTCCTGGATGTCGGCGGAGGTGGCTTCGCCGCTGGGGCGAAAGAACAGCTCATAACCCCAGATTTTATGATTGGCGTCATATATGGGCTGCCTGGCCACGAAAATGTGGCTCGGGCACCCATCGGTCCCGCAGGCAGGCTGGGAAGTTTGCATCACTTGGTCCTCATACGGAATTCCATGCGTGTTGTCGTGGAGTGCGCGTGGGCTTCGCTCACACCGCCACGGTTAAAAACTCCTCGAAGGAAGTCTGCCCTTGGAGCACCTTGCTCGCCGCGTCCGCTTTAAGCGTGCGCAGGCTGCCGCTCGCAACCGCCGCGTTGCGGATTTCCATGGCCGAGGCGCGCTTGATGATCAACTGCTGCACCGCGTCGTCCACATTCAGGACCTCGAAAACGCCCACGCGCCCCTTGTAGCCCGTGTTGCCGCACATGCTGCAGCCTTTTCCCCTGAAAAAGTGCATGACCGTGCCGGGGCTGGGCTCCAGATCCATGACGCGCAGGTCCTTGACCTTCGCCTGATAGGGCTCGATGCAATGGGGGCAGAGTTTGCGCACAAGCCGTTGCGCCACCACGATGAGCATGGTGCTCGCGATAAGAAACGGCTCCAGCCCCATTTCCAAAAAACGGGCCACCGCGCCGGCCGCGTCGTTGGTGTGCAGGGTGGAGAGCACCCTGTGTCCGGTCATGGCTGATTCCACGGCGATGGACGCTGTTTCGTGGTCCCGGATTTCGCCCACCATGATCACATCCGGGTCCTGACGCAAAATGGAGCGCAAACCGCTGGCAAAGGTCATGCCCGCCTTCGTGTTGAGCTGAATCTGGGTCATGTAGTCCACACGGGATTCCACGGGATCTTCCAGCGTGACGATGTTGATGGTGGGATCCTGGATCAAGTCCAGCAAGGTGTACAGCAACGTGGTCTTGCCGCTGCCCGTGGGGCCTGTGGTCAGAATCATACCGTAAGGCTTGCGCGTGGCCTGGCTGATGAGTTTTTGCTCGCGCTCGGCCAGCCCCAGATCCGAAAGGGTGAAACGGGTGTGCTTTTGCACATGCAGGCGCAAAACGACTTTTTCCCCGTAGATGGTGGGGATGGTGGACGTGCGCACGCCGATCTCCTTATTTTGCATGCGGTAGGAGAAACGTCCGTCCTGGGGGATGCGCGTTACGGAAATATCCAGTCCCGAGAGGAGTTTCACCCTCGAAACCATGGGAAAAAAATAGTGTTTGGGAAATGCGTCGAACCGCTTGAGCTTGCCGTCGATACGCATCTGCAACAGAACCGAGTCGCGCACCGCGCGCACGTGAATGTCGCTGGCTCCCGCATGGAGCGCCTTGATCAGGATGGAATTGACGAGCTTGATGACCGGCGCCTCTTCGGCCATGTTCTGCAGGGAGCTGATGTTGATGGTCGCGTCGCTTTCTTCGGGCGCTTGTTCGATTTCCGCATCGCTTATGGCCTCCAGATCGATGAGCCTCTCTTCTTCGGGCTTGAACTCCTTGCCGTACACCTCGGCGAAAACTTCGTTGAACTCCATGCGCGTGCAGATTACGGGTTCGATCTCGAAACGGGTAATCTTCTGCAACGCATCCGTCACGCTGATGTTGTTCGGATCGCTGCTGGCCACCAGCAACAGGGAGCCCTTGCGCAGCAACGGCACAACCTCCAGGCGAAGGGCCTCGGATTCGGGCAGCACCTTGCTCAGCTCGGGGCGCGGCGTGAATTTCTCCATGTTCAAACGGCGAACGCGCATATGCCGGGAGAGAAAATCGACGATCTGTCGTTCCGTGACCACGCCGTTCTGGATCAAGATTTCGCCGAGCTTTTGCTTGGTCTGGGCTTGCTCCTGCAGCGCCTTTTCCAATTGCTCCCGCTTGAGTATGCCGCCGTCGACAAGCAAATTGCCGAACAATCCTTTTTTTGTGGAACTCCAAGGCGTCATGGGCGCTGCCTCCAGGGGATGCGGCTGATCACGGTTAGAGATGCGGCAGGATCTGGTCAAAATAATACTTTCGTCCAACATGTTACACGCCAACCAAACCCGAAAGGCGGAGACGGCTTGCCCCAAGCGCTACGACCTTTCCTCAAGGGCGCCAAGCATGCAGGCTTCCGTGCGTTACCAGGCCGATGGTCAGCAGAGATGATCCGACATATAATAAATAATGCACAACCTGGGGTGGTTGTCAACGAAGGGGCAAGGTTTTACGTGATTATTTTTTTAAAAAGAAAAAGCTACGCCCGGACAAAACGTCACGAAGACTCTTTTGTCAACTGCCATGACGTATTACGTCATCGCAACCTATGACGGAGGCAAGGTGAGAGCCCCGTCAGGGCCTTCCACCGTTTTGGCGTTGGAGAGGCGATACGGGGCCTTGTGCAATGTTTCCGAAACGGCCGCCAGGCCCGCGCCAAGCTTCGACTACACCGAGCGGTTGACAAGTTTGCCCGCCATTTCCTTAAGTGAGGAAGCCAGCTTGAGCAGTTCATCCGGCGGTATCTTACGCATGATCTTTTCGTTTTCGGTGTTGATCAGTTCCACTTGCAGATCACCGGATTCCTCGTGGTAGGTGTATTTCAATTCGACGCCCTTGCTCCCCAGGCGGCTTTTGACGTCGCCCAGATACTTTTCCAAAGCCTCACGCTCCACGGCATTTTCCGCATCCGCCTCCACGGCGAGCCGGTACGCCTTTCCGTCCTTTGCGTGGAAATCCTTTTCCAGACGGGAAGCAACAGCCCCCACTCCTTTTTCAGCACTGAAACCGCGCGCGGTTTCGATATCGGTGACGTGAGCGTCCATGCGCATCACCTCCTGTTTCACAATCCTCGGGTACGGACCAAAACATCTATCCGTATCTTACTTATCGGCCGCGAGGCGGATTTCTTTAGAGCATCTCACGCTTGAAAAGCGCTAGATGCTCTTATGCATTTCCCTGGAACAATTGGAAATTGTTTCAGGGGAGAGCCTTGTTTCAAGGCGAAAATGCGCTAGGACGCTCAGAGCGGCTGATTGCGGGCATCCCGTAATCTCCGCCGTTGCCGGAAGTCCCGGGAGCCCGGCCGGAGCCCGCCCCTTTTCCAGGCGTTATCCGGTCAGCTTATTTCTCCCGGCGCCACGCACCCCCAGGGTCGGACGACGCACCCCAACACAAATGAACCTAACACGCTGTGAAATAGATTTTTTTTCGCCAACCACTTGCAAGCGGCTTGGTTATGGCTGTATAGACAAATGGGACATTTCAGGACCCATAGTTAGTTAGGATTGCGCCGAGCAACAGGCGTCCATTTCAAAATGGCGCAAGGGGGCGACATGTCACACGCAACGAAGCGGTGCAGATGCCTGTCAACACAAGCGGGGGCGTTCAGCACCCGCGTCCGCAATCATCCTCCCACAATGCCGCACGCCCTTTCCCTTGCCGCAGGCGCATCCGCCTTGCTGCTCCTGCTGTGCGCATGGTGCGCCATGCCCCGCGCCGTATGGGCCTCAGACAAGCAACAGACCGTGCTCTGGGTCGACTCCTACCACGAGGGGTATGCCTGGTCCGACGGCATCGGCCAAGGCATACGCAACGCCCTCGCCGGAAGCGGGGTCCGCCTGGAGGTCCTGCACATGGACACCAAGCGGCGTCACGACATACCATCCCTGGAGCGGGCCGGGCGCGACGCCATGGCTCTTATCGAGACCCTGCGCCCCGATGTGGTCATCGCGTCGGACGACAACGCGCAGCACTATCTCGTGGTTCCGTTCCTACTGCGGACGGATGTGCCCGTGGTCTTTTGCGGCGTGAACGCAAAACCCGAAGACTACGGATATCCCGCGGCAAATGTCACGGGAATGCTCGAGGTGGAGCCGCTCGACACGCTGTTCTGGCAACTGGGGCGCCTGGCCGATGGCAAGCGTGTCGCCTATATCAGCGGTGACGTGGCCACGGACCACAAGGTGATAGAGAAATACAATCAGGAATATTTCCAAGGCGCCATGCTTTCCTACCTGGCACGGGATTTCGAGGAGTTCAAGGACCTCTACGCTCGCGCCCAGGAAGAAGCGGACATGCTGATGTTCATGAACAACGGAGGAATAGAGGGCTGGGATGACGCGCAGGCCAGGGAATTCATCCTGCGGCACACCGTTATCCCCTCAGGCAGTGTGGCGGACTATCTGAAACGCTTCACCATCATCACCCTGGGCAAAGACCCCCTGGAGCAAGGGGAATTCGCGGGGCAGACCGCTCTGCGGATACTTTCCGGGACACCTGCGGCGGATATTCCCATAACCCGCAACGAACGCGTGCATATGACCATAAACCTTGAACTTGCCGATGCCGCCGGCATCATGATCCCGCTCTCCGCCCTGAAGGCGGCGGCTGAAGTGCTCAAGCGGGACGGGCGATAGGTTCACACAAGCAGCGCAGTGCGGGCGCCTTTGTCGCCGGGAGCCCCCTTTCCTGGGAGCGCGCTTTCGCGGCGCCCGGACAACGCCCCCCTCCGGAACATCCTTGCGGCGCACGCAGGCCAAGCGCACCGGCGGCGGCAGGATCACGCCGCCCCCTCCGCCAATCTACATGAATAAAAAAAGCTGGAAAGGCGTGTCCAGGTAGACTATGTTTTTATGCTGCTTATTCTCTTCGGTATGAACCGACTCCGACGTTTTTCGGAATCGGTCCTTCTTTGATTCATGAAACCATTTGAAATATTGAAGTATTATTAAATGGCATCACCCGTGAAAGGACTTCGTCGCATGTTGAACGGCTTTGCGAAGTCAGCTCTCACGTACCGGCGAACAACAATCAACCTCTATTCGGACTCGAGCCGTGCCAAAAAAATTGGACCGATTGTTACGCGGCATCAATATCGGCCGCCGCATTACCCTGATGACCGGAATCAACATTCTGGTCGCCTGTCTTTTTTTCACGCTGGCCTGGTGGGGGGTTTCGCGCATGAACGAACGCATGCGCGACCTGGACCAACTGCGCGAACAGAGCAGCCGCGTGGACGCCATCAGCAAGAAAAGCCAGCATCTGCTGCTCCTGGCCTGGCAATATATGCTGGACAGAAGCGGCAAGGCCGTGACCCAGCTTGCCATTTACGGCCCGGAGCTTGAACGTTTCATAAAGCACGAGGCCCAGACCGATCCCGCGCTCAAAAAGCACGCAGCCCTCCTGCTTACGGAATTGCAGCGCTTCCAAAGGGGGTTCAACACATTCTACAATCTCAAGCTTGATCAAGAGGAACAATACGACAAGCTCATGGAGCTGGGAGACACGCTGAACAACTTTTTGGGCATCGTCAGCGCCAACGCCCGCGGAGAAGGCGCTTACGATCTTCTTCCGGAGCTGGAAAAGGCGCAACGCTGGCTGCAAGAGGCCCTGGCCACAGTCAACAGATACTATTTCTCCGGCAAGGATTACGCCTCCGCGCAAAACGACATCCAAACGCTGCTGGCCTATATTCCCGCCCTGGCGGATCGCGCCGGCAACAGCCTACGGACACGCTATCTCACCCTTTCCACTGAAATACTTGAACAATATCACAACAAACTCTCCTGGCTCATCCAGGCCAAGTCCGGTGAGCAGATGCTGGTGGCCGAAGAACTGAACGCGCCCCAGATCGAAATTCAGAACATCATCAACGAAACATTGCGGCAGCTCACCGCAAGAGAGCTGGCGAACGCCGCGGATTTCCGCAAAGAACTCGAACGCGCCACCATTTTGGGGCTCTCCCTGGTCGCGGGGCTCATCCTATGCAGCGGCCTGCTGTCCTGGGCCATCGGCCGCTCCATAGTCGCGCCCCTCACCGCCTTGCATCAGGCGATCAAAAGACAGGCCGAAGGGCAACAGGTGCGTAATCTGCCCATGCATCAAGGCGATGACGAGCTTGCCGCCATGGCCGGGACCTTGCGCCGCGTGATAGAGCTTCAAGCGGAAAAGGACGGCCTGATCACCGCGTTGCGGGAAGCCAAGGACGACATAAGCACGGCACTGACCAGATTGCGCAATCTCCTCGACAACACCGGGCAAGGCATCCTCTCCTTCGGACCCGATCTTGTCGTTGAGCGGGAGTACAGCCGCGAGAGCGGCGCCATCTTCGGCCATGAGGCCATCCACGGCCACACCGTGGATACGCTGCTGCTTCCCGGCGCTCCTGAGGAGCGCGCCACCTTGGCCCGCAACCTCACCCGCATCTGCGGCGAAACGGATGCCTTCAAGCGGGACATCCTCCTCTCGCTCATGCCCGGCGAATTTTCGATCCACGACAAAACCGTGGAAGTGCAATACCGTCCGCTCGGCGCTGGGCGCATGATGCTGCTATTGACGGACGTCAGCCAGGCGCGCCGGCTGCAGCATGCGGTGGAAACCGAAGGCAAGCGCCTCGCTCTGGTGGTGGCCGCGGTGAAAAACCGTGACGAACTGTTGAACGTGCTGGACGACATGCGCTCCTTTCTGCGCGAACTGCAGAGGGGGGGCACTTCGCCCGACGAGGGCCCGCAGCCGGACGCGGCGCACATTTCCCGCCTCCTGCACACGTACAAGGGGCTGTTCGCGCTCATGGACTGCGTGCACTTGCCCCACGCCCTGCATGAAGCGGAAACCAGGATCGAGGCCTGCAGCGCCCGGGCCGACGGCGAGCCGTCCGCTGAAGAATTTCTGCGCGCCCTGTCGCCGGAAACGCTGCTCCAGGCCGCGGACGACGATATGGAGATCATCCGGCAGACACTCGGCGATTCTTTCCTCCAAACCCGCGGCGAAGTCGTTCTCTCCCCCGGGGCGACCGACAAGCTGCTGGAATTGGCGGGCTTGCTTTCCAAACATTTTTCCGGCGCCACTCCCACGGATTTATTGCCCGGGCTGGAACTTTTGCGCCATTTGCGTTATCAGGATATCCGCCAGCTTCTCGATCGCTATCCGCGTATGGCCCTGCAGCTCGCGGAACGTCTGGACAAGGAACTGGCCCCCTTTTCCGTGGAGGGAGACGAAGTGCTGGTGGACCACAATGTTATGATCCCCTTTGTTCGCGGTCTGGTGCACGTGTTTCGCAACGCGGTTGATCACGGCCTGGAAACGCGCGAGGAACGTTTGCTCGCCGGCAAGGAGGAAGCCGGGAACATGGGGTGCGAAGTGCGCAAGACCCATGACGGCGGCCTGGAGCTCCATATCTGGGATGACGGACGCGGCATTGACGTGGAGGCGCTGCAACAAGTGGCGCGGGAAAAAGGCCTCGAACTCCCGGCCAACCCCTTGGAACTGCTCTTTGCCCAGGGTCTTTCCACCGTCGGCGTGCGGGACGCGGAACACGCGGCCGGGGATGGCGCCAACACGGTATCGGGCAGAGGCGTGGGCCTGGCCGCGCTCCGCGAAGAGTTGTGGAAACTGAACGGAGACGTTGAGATCCGCAGCGAGCAAGGCCGTGGAACTCACTTTTTCTTCAGAATTCCTCAACCTATCGAATTCAAAGGAGTCGCCTATGGGCTTGAGGGTTGACGTAAAACGCCTTATCGACGCGGTGACCAACCGTTGCGTCGAATATCTCCAGGACGACATGAACTTGCAGGTATTGGGCATGGAGTACGATCTGCAAGACATGAAAGTCCTTTCCCTGCGTGATCTCACCGCCCTGGTCGCTGTCGGCGGCAACCTGGGGCTCTATATCGCCTTCAGTTTCGACCAACCCGTGATCGAGCACCTGTTCGAGGCCTTTACTGAAGAGCTTGATCTGGATAATAATGAAGAAAAAATTGAATTTCTGGAAGAAACAGCTGGCGAGTTTATCAACACGGTCATCGGCAACGCCCTCGCGGACGTACCGAAAAACGAAACAGTCATATCGCTGACGCCGCCCGTGGTGCTCGGCGAAGCCAAAAGCATCGTCCGGCATAAGAACGCATATTTCTATATCGCCTTGATAAAAACCAGCATCGGCAACTTGAGCGTCATGTGCATCGGACCGGAAAAACTCTTCTCGCAGGACCTGAATTACAAGGAGGCCTAGGTGGCGCACCTTAAAATCTTAGTTGTCGACGATTCCGCCCTGGTGGCCATGAAACTCAAGAAAATGCTCGAAGAGCTGGGCCACGAAGTGGTCGCAGTCGCCAAAACAGGGACCCAGGCCATCGAAGCGTACAACGACAACAGTCCCGATCTGGTGACCATGGACATCACCATGCCGGATATGGACGGCATTCAGGCGACCAAAGCCATTCTCGATCACGCTCCCGACGCGCTGATCATCATGGTCACTTCCCACGGGCAGGAGCAGATGGTCATCGACGCCATCGACGCCGGCGCCAAAGGCTATGTACTCAAACCCTTCAATCGTGATAAGCTTGCCGAACACATCGAAAAAATCATGCAGCAATATGGTAAGTAACACCGTGTTTTTCAACGAAGACTATATGGTTGAGACGTTTTTCGACGTCATCCCCTTCAATATCTACGTCGTGGACGTCAAAACCCACAGACTCATCTTTCTCAACCGCATCGCCAAGCGGGCCCTGGGCGACCTTACGGGGCAAACCTGCTACCAGGCCATTTACAAGGAAGACGCTCCCTGTATCCACTGCAAGATATCCGAAACCATCAATGAGCAGGGCCTGCCCAGCGGCAAGTCCATAATCTACGAACATTTCAACGCCCTGGACGACCACTGGTACCAGATCCAGGACAAGGCCCTGCACTGGCCAAACGGCAATGTGGTCATGTGCTCCATTGCCGTGGATGTTTCGGAACTCAAGGCCACGCAAAACAGACTCGCCGAGGCCCATGCGGAACTTGCCTTGAAGAACAAACAACTACAGGCTCTTTCCGTCACCGACGCACTCACAGGCCTCCATAACCGCCTCAAGCTGGATGAGACATTCACTCAGGAGCTGGAGCGCAGCCAGCGATACGGCCGCCCCTTTTCCATTATCATGGCCGACATCGACCAGTTCAAAACGGTCAACGACCTGTTCGGACACACCGTGGGCGATGCCGTGCTCAAAGACACGGCGCAGCTCCTGAAAAGCCAGGTGCGGAAAACGGATGTCCCCGGGCGATGGGGAGGCGAAGAATTCATGGTCATTTGCCCGGAAACCCCGCTCCAGGGCGCGGCAAACCTCGCCGAGCATCTGCGCCAGGCCACTGAAAACCATGACTACCCCTGTGATAAGCGGCTCACCATCAGCTTCGGCGTGGCCCAGCACCGCGAAGGGGAATCCGTGGTGGAACTTGTGCAACGCGCGGACAGAGCCCTTTACAAGGCCAAGGAAAAAGGGCGCAACCTCGTACAGATTGAAGACGCCCCCTGACGTAGCCGAGCGGCGAACGCTTCCGGCGGTATTTCCCGCAACTGACAGTATATGAAAAGAAGGTGCCTTCTTGATTTTGAGAAGTTATACCGTTTCCTGTTCATAGTGTCGGCGCAAGGCATCCCCTCTCGTATTGCTGGTTGAAAAACAAGAAGCAAATTGCCCGTTTTCCGGCGTCCGGGGGCCTCCCCTGGTCGTCCTGCGGGCGCGAAACCTCGCGACTTTATTCTTTTTTCGTTATGTCCGAACGTTGTATTATAAATGGAAAGTGTCGGAAAGGTCCTCCCCCCCGGGGCCGCGCTCAGGAAAAAAGACTCCCTTTTCTGAAAAGCAGCGGCAGCGTGAAGAGCAGAATTCTGGCGTCCAGCCAGACGTTCATGGCGCTGACATAGGTGAGATCGTATTCAAGATAGCGCTGGGGGGGCAGCCCCTTGTGTTTGGATATCTGCCACAAACCAGTGATCCCCGGCGGAACGAGCAATCGCAAACGCTGATACTCCGTATATCCTTCCACGACCTCGGGCCGCTCCGGACGCGGGCCCACCACGGACATTTCCCCCTTGAACACGTTGAGCAGCCAAGGCAGGGCTTCCAAATTCGTGCGTTGTAAAAAACGGCCCGCGCGGGTCTTTTCACCAATGCCGTCATCCGGAAGCGGGCCCTCTTGATCCGATACCCGGGAAGAAAGACGGAATGCGTACAGACGAAACGGCTTGCCGTAGACCCCCACACGCATGTGCCGCACAAAGACCGGCCCGGGAGAGCCGTACCGCACCGCTACGACCAGTACGCAAAGCAAAGGCAGGGCCACCGGGGCCAGAAGCGCGACGCACGCGACATCGAGCCCTCTTTTCAATAATCCGTAACGCCACATGCGACGGTGTTCCAGGCGTAACGCCGCCACGCTCCTGTCGTTCACCATCAATCCCCCGTTGCGTTTGCTCAATGAAACCCGCCCTTTTCCCGCGGGGCGGCAAACCTTTCCGTGAACTATAGGCCTTTTTGCGGCGGATGAAAAATCAAAATAATCCCGCCCCCGTGGCTCTTCCCAGTCCGCCAGGCGCATCCGTGCCCGTTTCCTTACCATGGAAAACTACTTGACATAACCAGAGCGGCCTTGGAAAATAGCACCATTCCCTGTTCAACCTATAGGAAAAGGGGGATATGGCGGTTACGTGCATGCAACGCGTTGCGGAAACCACGCTTTGCCTGTCTAACCATTTGAAAAAACAAAGTATCTAGCCAAACACCAGCCGACAAGGACACACTATGCAACGCAAGGCTCTGGTCATAGGCCTGGACGGCGTGCCCTGCACCATGCTGCAAACGCTCATGCACAACGGTATCATGCCGCACATGTCTTCGCTTACGGTGGACAGCCGTTTCGCCCCAATGCTGTCTCCCCTACCGCCGCTTTCCTCTGTTTCATGGTCCAGCTTCATGACGGGGCATGGACCCGGAGTACACGGCATCTTCGGTTTTACGGATCTGAGCGCAGATTTCGATCTGCGTCTCCCCTCGTTTCTCGACCTGAAGACCCCCACCATATTCGAACGGCTCGGCGAAAAAGGCCTGCGCAGCGTCGTGATAAATCTCCCGGCCACGTATCCGGCGCGGCGCATACCGGGCGTTCTCGTTTCGGGCTTCGTGGCCCCGGACCTGCAACGCGCCACATGGCCCCCGGATCTTGCCGGGGAACTGCGCTCCATGGGCTATCACATAGATATTGACCTGCCAGCCTGCCGCGAGGACCATGACCGGCTTTTCGAGGAGCTACACCGCACCCTCGAGGTGCGGGAGAGGACCGCGGACATGTTGTGGGAGCGGGAATCCTGGGATTTGTTCGTCCTTGTCATCACCGGTACGGACAGGCTGCTGCATTTCTGTCATGATGCGTGGACCGACCCGAAGCACCCGCGACGTGAGGCCTTCCTGCAGTATTTCAACACGATCGACGCGGTTGTGGGGCGGTTGGCGCAACGCTTCGCCGAAATCCGGGACGCCGAAAAGGCCCTGGTGCTGCTTTCCGATCACGGATTTTGCCAGGCGAAGGTGGAGCTGTATCTCAACCGCGTGCTCCAGGACGCAGGGCTCCTCAACTACCGCACAACGCGCCCCCGCCTGCCTTCGGATATCGATCCCGCCGCCACCAGGGTCTTTGTACTCGATCCGGGGCGCGTGTACGTGAACACGCGGTCGCGCTTCAACAAGGGAGTGGTGTCCGAGGATCAGCGCCAAGAAGTTCTGGACGCCGCCCTGCGGTTGCTGACCAACATCCGGATCGAGGGACAACACGTCATCGAAAAGGTGATACCGGCCGAACAGGCCTGCCCTGGCCCGTTGCGGCATCTGGGCCCGGACGCGGTGCTCCTCGCGCGGCGCGGCGTGGAGCTCAAGGGCGCCCCCCATGCTAACCATGTCTTCGCACCCAGCCAATTACAAGGGGGGCATACGCAAGACAACGCTTTCCACCTGTATCACGGAGCGGCGGCGTCATGGCCCGCGCCACACGACGTGGCGGAACTCTCGCAGCAATTGTTTCAATGGCTCTATGACGCGGATGCAAAAACAGAAATGATCCGCCCCTCTTTGTTACGGCCGCAGCCCATGGCGCGGCAGGCCATACGGACATCCTCCGGAGGATAGTCAATGAAATCCGAACTGGAACGAATCTTCGATCAAGGCGGCCCCCAAGCCCTGAACGCCCTTTCAATGGAAGACAAATTACGCACGGCCGGCGATTTCATGGCGCACGTCATCCGCACGGCCACCGGCCCCATCGTCCTTTGCTGGACAGGCGGCAAAGACAGCACCCTCATCCTCTGGTTCACGCGCAAGGCCTGCCTTGAACAGGGGCTCCCCATGCCGAGCCTGCTCTTTATCGACGAATTGAACGTCTTCCCGGAAACACGCGCATTTCAATACCAGGTCTGCAAATTGTGGAACCTGGAACTGGAAATCATCTGCAACGAGAGCCTCGCGGCACAAAACCCCGAATGCGGCAAAGTCATTCCACTTGCGAACCTGGACGACCACAACCGCAACGCCCTTCAAGAGGCGGGACACTGCGGCGCTGAACTCATCTTTGAACCAGATTCCCCGGTATGCAACCACCTGCTTAAAACCGTGCCTCTGCGCCGCTTCATCTTGGAGCGGAAACCTGAAGGCGTGATCACTGCCCTGCGTTGGGACGAACACCCCGCACGCGCCGATGAGACCCCAGTCAGCCCCAGAACGGCGCCCCCTCATGTGCGTCTGCACCCCCTGCTGCATTTCACCGAACGCGACATCTGGGGCGCGATCCACAAACACGACGTTCCCTATTGCGACCTGTACCGCCAAGGCTACCGCTCTCTGGGTGCGAAATCGGCCACAGCGCCCGTGGAACCGGGCGTCCCTGCCTGGGAGCAGGATCTGGACCACACCAGGGAACGCCAAGGCAGAGGATCTGAAAAGGAACAAGCCATGGAGCAACTCAGAAGCCTGGGCTACATGTAACGCGCGCAGCGCTTCCGGAACCAGGCGACAACCTGGAGAACAACTTTCCAGGGAAAAACTCCTCGCAAGGGCTTCTTTCCCGCGGGCTTTGTTCCCTGGATGAGGCCGCGTTTCCACATTCGCTACAAATAGAAAGCGCGAGAGGGGAAACCCCTTTGAAAAGGGTTTCCCCTCTCGCGTTATCCTTTCCTAAAACTCACCATTTCGAAAAGGTTGAATATATCATTTTCAGGGGATCAACGCGCAGGCCGTAACCGGTTTACGGGGCGTAACGCTCCGCACTCATGGCTAAGGCAGCGCCAAGGCTTCTCCCGGGGGCACATGTGGAGTCGGAGAAAACCACGTTCTCCCGAAAGTTCCTTTGGAAGAAACGCCGAGTCGCAAAAAAGTGATTGACAACGCGGCGTATTGCTGAGATTGGTTCTACCCGGCGCAGCCCCCGGCCACCCAGCCGATTCTCGGGCAGAAAAAAAAGCGATTTTCTGCTTGACAAGCACCAGGGTTTCAAATAGAGAAACTGCTTCGGCGTTGGGGGATCGTCTAGCGGCAGGACGACGGGTTCTGGCCCCGTTAACCAAGGTTCGAATCCTTGTCCCCCAGCCACGAAAATTAAGAGTGCGTCCCCATCGTCTAGCCTGGTCCAGGACACCGGCCTTTCACGCCGGCGACAGGGGTTCAAATCCCCTTGGGGACGCCAAACGATTCTAAGAGGTTACATGAAAGTGGGCCTCTGACACATAAAGAGGGTATCCCGATGGGTATCCCTAGTTTTTCGCCCCGGCACTGATCCTGTCCGGGGTTTTTTTGAGGTAATTGAAATCACCTTGGACCGCCCGCGTTTTTCGAAGATCTTCACAGCGTCCTTGAGTTTGTCGGGATCCAGGCCGAGGCGCTTCAGGTATTTCTCCGTTGTAGTCGCATTCTCATGACGAAGGATCGCCTGGATCATGGCCACCGGGTACCCCGCCTGGTAGAGAATAACAGCGGATAAGTGCCGGATGGCATGGAAGCCGAACGGCTTGATTTCCGCTCTGTTGCAAGCCTTTTCCATGAAATGCTGCCGAACCTTAAAGGGCTCGCCTTCATACTGGTTTTCGAAACGATTGTCGCCCGTGACAGTGAAAACGTACTCGCTGTGCTTGTGTTGGCGGTTTTCCCACCACCAAAGCAGCCGGGACTTCAACTCCTGGGTCATGGGGATCCAATCGTACTTCATACTGCCATCGGCAGTCTTTAAGGTCCCGAGGCGGACTTGGTCTGAGGCAAAGTCCACATCCATCCATTTGAGGCGAAAAATCTCACCTCGTCTGGCTGCCAGATGGAAGAACGCCGTCAACATCACTGTGTCCTGTCCTTCCATAGTCGCCATGAGCTTCCATTAGTCCTCTTCCGGTGGGACATACCGGGGTTTTTTGTTGCTCGGGTAACGATCCACCTGCAAAAACGGGTTCAAGCCCTGAGGGAATCCTGGCATAAACTTCTTCCCCCAATTCCACCCCCTGGACAGGTTCTTGCGGTCCTTATTGGCCGCGCTGCCAGAGCGTTTGTCATTCTGGACATTGAGATGCTTGAGTGCCTCGGTCGGTGTTAGTTTCTCCAGTTCAAAATTGGGGCTGATGCTCTGGCCGAGGAACTTGAACGCTGTCCGCGCTTCTGAGTACGTGGACTTGGCCCGACGTCGTTTGACCTCATCAAGAAAGGCGTTAGCCCAATCACGGATCGTCAAAGATGCCATGAGGGTCTCGTTGGTCTGCTTTTTTAGAGCAAGTCACGTTTGAGATAGTCCATAGCCACAGTTTTTGAACCACCCC
>CAZFCK010000049.1:0-23495 GCA_964517355.1 uncultured Desulfovibrionaceae bacterium
GGGAAATGCATAAGAGCATCTAGCGCTTTTCAAGCGTGAGATGCTCTAGAGAATATAGCGGCTGAGGTCGCGATTTTCCATAACCTCTTCAAGTTGCGCGCGAACGTAAGCGCGGTCGATATTCACATTTTGTCCATGGCGTTCCGGAGCGTAAAAGGAGAGTTCTTGCAGAATGCGCTCCAAAATGGTGTAGAGCCGCCTGGCGCCGATATTTTCCGTATCTTCATTGGTCTGTTCGGCAAAGGCGGCGATTTCTTCCAGGGCGTCGTCGGTGAAGACCACTGTCACGCCTTCCGTGGAGAGCAGGGCGCTGTATTGTTTGGTAAGCGCGTTCTTGGGCTCGGTGAGGATGCGCAGGAAGTCGTGGCGGTCCAGGGAATCAAGCTCCACGCGCAAGGGAAAGCGGCCTTGCAGCTCGGGCGCCAGGTCCGCGGGTTTGGCCAGATGGAATGCGCCCGCGGCAATGAATAAAATATGATCCGTGCGCACCATGCCGTATTTGGTGTTCACGTTGCAGCCTTCCACAATGGGCAGCAGGTCGCGCTGCACGCCTTCGCGTGAGACATCGGTATTCCTGCCGCCTTCCTTGGTTACGATTTTATCGATTTCATCAATAAAAATGACGCCGCTCTGTTCAACCCGGTCTTTGGCCATGTCCGTCACTTTGTCCATATCGACAAGCCGGTCGCATTCCTCCTGGATGATATACTCGTAGGCGTCCTTGATGCGCATGGAGCGGCGTTTTTTCTTGTTGGGAAAGACGCGCGTGAACATGTCGCGCAGCTGCATTTCCATGTCCTCCATACCGGGCATGGCCATCATCTGTACCTGGGGGGAGGCGCCGCTGACTTCCACCTCAACGGTGCGCTCGTCCAACGCGCCCTGGCGCAACATTTTACGGAA
The DNA here is from genome assembly GCA_964517355.1 of uncultured Desulfovibrionaceae bacterium. GTDB lineage: Bacteria > Desulfobacterota > Desulfovibrionia > Desulfovibrionales > Desulfovibrionaceae > CAZFCK01. The sequence goes on from CAZFCK010000049.1 coordinate 904, forward strand.
TTTGTCGCGGGTGGAATTATCCTGTTCATATGTGGACTCATGCGCGTCAGTGACGTCAATGGCATGGTGTCCCGAATCCTTGCGCCGGGAATTGGGGAGAAGCAGGTCCAGCATGCGCTCTTCGGCCAGGCCTTCGGCCTTGACGCGCACACGCTCCATTTCTTCCTTTTTCACCATGTTGACGCCGATGTCCATGAGGTCGCGGATCATGGATTCCACATCGCGCCCCACATAGCCAACCTCGGTGAATTTCGTGGCTTCCACCTTATAGAAAGGAGAACCGGTGAGCTTGGAAAGCCGGCGGGCGATTTCCGTTTTCCCCACGCCGGTGGGGCCGATCATGATGATGTTTTTTGGGGCGATTTCTTCGCGCAGTTCAGGATCGAGCTGCTGTCTGCGCCAACGGTTGCGCATGGCGATGGCCACCATGCGTTTTGCCTGGTCCTGGCCTACGATGAAGTTGTCCAGTTCGGATACGATTTCCCTGGGGGTCAATACTTTCATTATGCTGATCCATGGTTGTTTTCGATTCTATGAAATGCTGCGCCGCACGGGGGATATCCCGGCTGGGAGGCCGACTCGCAACCGGCGGCATGCGTTACGGAACAATCATTTGTCCAAGGGGATGGTGCGGAAGAGGTTTTGGCCGTTGCGCTTGAGTAAAAGCATGACCACCTGTTTTCCCTTTCGCGCATCCGCGATTACTGTAGTGAAATCCTTCACCGTGTCCACGGTTTCCTGGTTGGCTTCAAGGATCACGTCCCCGTCGAGGATATCGTTTTCCTGGGCCGCGGAGTCCGGTTCCACCCGCTCAACCAACAATCCCCGAGGTTGCTCCATTCCCAGTTCCTCGGCTTCCTGAGGAGTCAAGGGGCGCAACACGAGCCCCAGGGATATGGTTTCCGTTTCGGGCACTTCGCTTGTGGAGGGCGTGTCTCCCAGAGAAGCCATAAGGCCCTCGATGTCCCGTTCGCCCAGGGTCACATCGAGTGGCAGTGTTTCGCCGGAGCGCCAGACGGTCAGGGCGACGGTTTCGCCGGGCTTGTGGGCCGCGATGGTGCGCAGCAGGTCGTTGGAGTCGGCGATTTCATGGCCGCCGAGGGTCAGGATGACGTCGCCCGTGCGGATGCCCGCCTCCGCGGCGGGATGTCCTTCATACACATGCGACACCAGAGCGCCCCGGGCTTCTTTCATGTCCAGGGCTTTGGCCGTGTTCTCGTCCACATCCTGGATGCTCACGCCGATCCAGCCGCGGGACACTTTTTTGTTTTCCTTGAGCTGCGTGATGACGCGCTTGGCCAGGTTGGCGGGGATGGCGAAGCCTATGCCCTGCCCGGAAGCGACAATGGCGGTGTTGATGCCGATGACCTGGCCGTCGCGGTTGAGCAGCGGGCCGCCGCTGTTTCCGGGATTGATGCTGGCGTCTGTCTGGATGAAATCGTCAAACGGTCCGGAGCCCAGGACGCGGCCTTTTGCGCTGACGATGCCGGCCGTGACGGTGTGCTCCAGGCCGAAGGGGTTGCCGATGGCCAGAACCCAGTCGCCCACGCGCATGGCGTCGGAGTCTCCAAAGCGCAGGGCCGGGAGTTTCTGATCGGTCTCGATTTTCAAGAGCACCAGGTCGGTTTCCTTGTCCCGGCCCACAATCTCCGCTTCGAAGGATTCGCTTTCTTTCGAATGACCCTGAAGGTTTACATGTACGACGTCGGCGTTGTCCGCAACATGGCTGTTGGTGACGATATAACCGTCTTCCGAAATAATGAACCCCGAACCCAGGGATTGCTCCTTGCGCGGTTTGTCCGGCTGCTCTTCAAAAAGATCTTTGAATTGTTCGAAAAAATCTTCAAAGGGAGAATTGGGCGCATGAAAACGGAAAAGATCGCGCATCTTTTCGGACGGATTGACAGTGCTTTCAACGCTGATATTGACAACCGCCGGGCCTGCTTCGGCTGCAAGGTCAATAAAGTCGGGTAGTTCAATAGCTTTCGCATGAAAGCTCGGAAGGAGGAAAAGGCTGCATGCCAATAGTGCGACAAGGGGTAGGGTGCGCATGATCTGCTCCTGCTTCTAGGGCGTGTCTCAGAAACTTTTTCTATCGTTACGTAGGGAAGGCCCCTTCGCTGAGGTTCCCTCCCCGGGTTCACGTATGCAGTATTATCCGGATAATACCATGGCTAATTCGGAAGAGCGTGCACAGCTTGCGGTGTGTCTCGGCGTGGCCGCGGAAAACGTGGAATGCGGTCCTCGATGCGGAGACAAATCGTTGTCGCTGTCACGTTTGTCCTCCACGTCGAACGAGAGGCGACGCATGCCTTGCATTCTCTTATACGTCATGAACGGGGATTGTAAACTCCTCGGGCCGCGGCACCCTTTGAGAAATTCAGACCTGAAGCCGCAGGGGATGACGTTGTCCTTTTGGGAAAGATGGGGGCGCGTTCACAGTGGGACTGCTGTGATGATTCGATTTTTATATAAAGACATCAGGCCGTGAAGCCCGCGGCATCCATATTGACGCGGGCCTGCAATGCAATTGACACCAAGGGAGAATCGGGTAAGATTTTCTTTCGTGGGATACTTCCACTTACCGCGCTTCACATCTCGTAGGGAGGTGGTTGTTGCGTTGCGCTTTTTCAACGCAACGTTGGAGCCGGTGTCCGCGATCCTAAACCCAAGGGAACTTTATGGAGATTGACCGCTATTTGCAGTTGATGCCGGTCTCACTCATTCCTGGAGGATAACGTCTATGTTAGGAGGTGTTGCCGATGACCCATGCCGGAGCAGGAGTCCACTGCATTCTGGAACTCCGTGGATGCCCCTTCGAGCTTCTTGATGATGAAAAATTCATCCGCCGCTCACTCACCCAGGCCGCTAAAAAAGCCCACTCAGAGCTTATCCAGCTCACCAGCCACAAGTTCTCCCCCCAGGGGGTAACGGCGCTCGGGCTGTTAACTGAATCACATATTTCAATACATACCTGGCCCGAGGCCGGTTATGCCGCGGTGGACTGTTTCACCTGCGGCGCACACTGCATACCCCAACGCGCATGCGATTATCTGGCGGATACGTTGCAGGCGGACGACCATACCTGCGTGGTGATCCCCAGAGGCAAAGGAGTCGGCAGCCAGTGCGGCTGCTGCGATGAACCGGGGAGTCTGCCCCGGGAGCGTGAACGCTTGGGAATGGCGCAATGAGTGTCACGCTGGGAACAGACTTCTGGCTCATGGAGTACAGCACTCCCTATGACGGCTACTGCCGCGGCATTACCAAAATATATGTCCACTGCAAAACGGAGTTCCAGGAGATGTATGTGGTGGAGAGCGGCAGTTACGGCAAGGCCCTGGTCCTGGACGGCAAATGGCAGACCTGCCAGGGAGACGAGTTTCTGTACCATGAACCCCTCGTGCATCCTGCCTGCCTCTATGCCGGCGGACCGCAACGCGTATTGCTGCTCGGAGGAGGAGACGGGGGCGCAGCCCGGGAAGTCTTCAAGTGGAACAGCGTGCGCGAGGTCACGCTCGTGGATATCGACGGCCAGGTTGTGGAGGCCTGCCGGGAACATTTGCGGGAAATCCATCAGGGAAGCCTGGATGACCCGCGGCTGACTCTTCGCATTCAGGACGCCATGGACTTCGTGGCGCGGACAGAGCCTGTCTGGGACGTGATCATTTCGGATTTGAGCGATCCCATAGAACATGGGCCGGCTTACAAACTCTTTACCAAAGAGTTTTTCACGATGTGCGGCAAGGCCTTGCGCCCCGGAGGCGTGTTCGCGCTCCAGGCGGGGTGCACGGCGCCGGCCGAGATGGACCTTCACGTGCGCCTGGTGAACACCCTCAAGGCCGTGTTCCCGACAGTGCTGCATTACGAGTCTTTTGTGCCCACGTGGTCTTCGGCCATGGGCTTTGCGTTGTGCGCTGCCCACCATGCGCCGTTCCCCCCCCCCGCCGAGACGGTGGATTCACTCCTTGCGACCCTGACTACGGGGGCGCTGAAAGTGCTGGATGGAGCGGCGTTGCACGGCTTGTTCGGCACGCCGAAATTCCTGCGCGAGGCAATAGCCGCTGAAACGCGCATCTATAGCCTTGATGATCCTCCTCATTTTTTTGGAGAAGGATGTATGGACGATTGTTGTAAATAATACTGCATGGACTGTTCACAAGAGCAGGTGGAAGGAGAGCCGGGGGGAAGAACCGCTGGAGAAGGTTTCCCCCCGGCGTGCGTCTTGCGGCAATGGAAGGAGGATTATTCCAGAGGTTGTTTGCGCAATATTTCAACCATCACGGCATCGGAATTGGCAAAGGCCTTTAGGCAGAGATCGCCCAGGGCCTGCGCCGTGTTGTGCAGATTCGGGGAGACCAGTCCTTCGGTGTGCTGCACGCCTCTGTCGTCCATGGCCATAAGCGCGGCGGCATAGGCTTCGCCTGCAGCCGCGGAGACCTTGAGGCCGCAAGAGCCTTTGGCGCCGTCGCAGAGCATGCCCATCAGCGAAGAAATGAGCGAAGCCACCGCGCGTTCGGCCTGGGCCGGAGTGCCCCCCAAAATGCGCACCATGCCGGCCGCGGCTCCGGCGCCGGCCGCCACGGAGCAACCGCATATGGGCGTCAGGCGTCCGGTGAAGGCCTTGACGTAGCCCGTGACCAGATGGCTGAAGGCCACGGCTTCAGCCAGATCCCGGGCCGGAGTGTTCCGGGAGCGGGCCAGAACCGCCAGGGGAATGATGGCCGTGATGCCGTGATTGCCGCTGCCCGCGCTGCTCATCACGGCAAAGGGGGCGCCGGACATACGCACGTCCGAGGCCGCGCCCGCGTAACATTTGATGGTGGAGAGCACATCGTCGTTGCGGCTGTGCTCCTTCATGGACAATCCGACGCCGAGCCCCCACTGGCCGCCCTCAAGTCCTTTTTCCGCCACGGACATGTTCATCTCCACGCCTTTGAGCATGAAGGCCTCAAGGGAAGCGTCCAATGAACCGGCCATATCCCAGAGGTTTTTGATGTTTTGTTGCTTTAATTCCGCCAGATAGGCGGGTTCCTGCGCTGTTTTCGCGAATTCGCTTTCATCGGCGTGAAAGATGGATTTCCCATTGAGTTCCACGCTGTAAACGGCGTCATGGCGATCGCGGATGACCACGCGGCATTCTCCATCGCTGGTGCGCACAGTGGCGTCGATCATGATGGCGGGTCCTTGTTGCGCCACATCGACGGTTATTTTGCCCGCATCCACCAGTTCTTTGGCCTGGGCGGCATGCTCGGGCGTCGTGTTTTCCAGGACCATGAGCCCTTTTGCCGGGTCTCCGGCCAGAGCGCCCAGAACGGCGGCCACGCGGTTGCCCCGCAATCCGTTTGTTCCTGGGATGCCGACGCAACGGCCGTTTTTGTAGATGTTGAGTGAGATGACGAGATGTATGGACTCAAGTTTGCCGATAATATGTTTTGCGGCTTCGGCAGTGGCCAGGGCCACGGCGACAGGTTCGGTACAGCCCATGGCGGGCTTGACTTCGTTTGCGAAAAATACTTGCAAATCCATGAGGTTGTCCTATTCTTGACGCGCGCGACTCTCGACCCCGCGCGGATAAAGTATTGAAGAGGCGTGTCCATGACGACTCAGGGTGCGGCACTGGGCGGACACAACCCCACCCGGCGCGAACGATGCAGCGCATCGTATATGTAAAAAGGTTGAGATGTTTTGTTGCATACAACGTATTCTTTCGGAACAAGGCCGTGCAGTCAGACGACAATGCATTACGGGTTGATGTGGTTGGATGATGGCGTTTCTGGAGACCTAGGAATCAAGGAACGCCTGGTCCGTGACGGCAAGAAGCTTGGCCGTGGCCGCCACCGCTTCCACCTGGCGTGCGGACTGCCCCACATGTTTGCTGTAGTCCATGATCGAATCAAGTTCCTCCTCGCTGATGTTGGCGCGAATGGTCGGGTTTGCAAGAAGCAGGTCGCGAAAGGGCTTGCCGGAGGACGTGGCTCCGAGGATGGAGTCGCGGATGAGGTGGTGCGCCGTTTGTTTCCCGACTTTGGCGCCGAGGTGGAACATGAGGGCTTCAGAGAAGAGCATGCCGTGCATCATATCCAGGTTTTCCGCGATGCGCTTGGTGTCGATCTCCAGGCCTTCACATATGAAGATAAGGGCTGAGAGGGCCTTGTGCAACATGATGCTGCTTTCCGGAATGGAATGCCAGTCCAGACGCCAGCTGCGGGTGTCGCGTTCATGCTCCGAGACCATGGATTGCAGACCGAGCTGGGCGTTGTTCATGACCACGCGGCACATGGCCACGCAGAATTCGGAAACCTCGGGGTTGCGTTTGTGGGGCATGGTGCTCGATCCCACGTAGTGTTCGTCCAGGGGTTCGTAGAACTCTTGGATTTCCGTACGCGCGAGTTGGAAGATTTCATTGGCGATGCGGCCCACAGTGCCGGCCACCATGGCCAGGACCACTTGGTATTCGGCCACGACATCGCGGCTGCTGCCCCATCCGGTGGGAGGAGCGCCCAGGTCCAGCCGCGCCATGAAACGCTCCATGGTTTCCCAGGCCTTCTCGCCCAGACCGGCCATGGTGCCCGTGCCGCCGTGCAGCATGCCCACGAAGACCCGCGGTCCCATGTCTTTGATACGCTCGATGTCGCGGCGCAGTTCCGCGGCCCAGCCGGCGAACTTGAGGCCCAGGGTGATGGGCAGGCCGTGCTGGTTGTGGGTGCGTCCGGTCATGGGCAGGTTCTTGTATTGTTCGGCATAGGTCAGCAATGCCTTTTCCAGGCGCAGCAAGTCGCGGGTCAGGATGCGGGCGGCTTCGCGCATTTCCAGAACGCCGCCCGTATCCTCAATGTCTTGCGTGGTGGGGCCGTAGTGGATGTGCTCGCCGAGGTTGTCGGCGCAGCGTTTTTGCACGGCCTTGAGCAGAGGCACAAGCGAGTGTCCGGTCTTGGCCAATTCATCCTTGATGAAATCGATGTCCAGTTCCTCGATTTTGGCCTTGGCCTTTATTTCCGTGGCGGCTTCCGCCGGAATGACGCCGAGTTCGGCCTGGACTTCGGCCAGGACCACTTCGATGTCCAGCCAGCGCTGATAACGGCGGCGGTCATCGAACACGGCGCGCATTTCCTCGGTTCCCCAACCATTTTTGTAGAATTCCGAATCAATGATATGGGACATAATCTACTCCTTTGTTTCTGCTTTCCGGGTAAAAATGTGACGCGGTAAAAGCTGTTCATTGTCAGCGTGAAGGCACCATTCAACGATGTGTTTCCGTTGTGTTGCGGGAAGGACGTGAGCCGTGAGTTGCTCGAATTTATCCTCCATGGCCGGCGTATCCATGGGGTTTTCCGGATCGCCCCTCCTGAAACGGTTTGCGGCGCGCAGAGTGCGGCCGTCGGTCAGCCGCACGCTGACCTCGCAGGGTCTGGCCGCGGGGAATCCGGCGTTCATCTCCTCGTCGACCACAAGCTCCACTCGGGCGGCGAGATCGCGCACCGCGGCGTCCTCCAGGGCTTGTTCAGTGAAATTGGTAAAGGTTAGCGCGCCGTGGCGCAGCAAGAAGGCCATGCAGAACGGGTTGGAGAATTTGGCCTGCTCCAGGGTGTCGGGTTCGCGGATCCCGGCCACGTCCACGGCGCGGTTGTAGACGCGGGCGCGCACTGAAACCACGTCCGTATCCTTGACGCCGTGCTCGGCGATGATGGCGCCCAGGGCGTCGAGCATGCTGTGCGTCTGGCCGCACGTGGGGTAGCCCTTGAAATTGACCTCGTCTATCTTGAAATGCGTTCCCAAGCCGTCGGTGAGCCTGTGATACTGGGGCGCCGGAGCCGCCACGGCGCAAAAGCCCTGGGTGCCTTCAAAGATGGCCGAAGCGGCGGGAATGTTGCGCTCGGCCAACCTGGCGGCCATGATGCCGTTTTGCGCGGCTCTGGCGGGGTGGAAAGGCTTGGCGCTCACGGCCTTGTCCTGCAGGAATTGCCACAGTCCGGCCGCCTGGGTTCCGGCATGGCCGATGGCCCATGCTGTCTGCTCCGTAGAGAGGTTCATGGCCCTGGCCGCAGCGGCGGCCGCTCCAAAGGCGCCGGCCGTGGCGGTGGTATGGAACAGGCCGTAATGCTCCGGGCCGAAACATTCGCCGGCTCGTATGGCCAGATCGTAGCCGCAGACCAAGGCCGCCAGGAGCGTTCCGTTGTCCAGGCCGCGCTCTTCAGCCAGAGCCAGGACCACGGGCGCGACAACCGTGCCGATATGCATGATGGACTGGCGATGGCCGTCGTCCACCTCGGTCACATGTCCCTGGGCCGCATTGGCGAAGGCCGCCCAAAAAGGGGGCAATGCGCGGCCGTCGCCGATGACGGTGGCAGTGCCTCCATGGCCCTCTCCGCCGGCGAGGGATGCGGCCAGCTCAACGTAATCCGCGGCCAAGGGATGCCCCTGTGCGTTCCAGACCGCTGCCAGATAATCGATCAGACAGTGGCGTGTCTTGAGTTGGGTGGCGGGGGGCAGAGCGTCCACCGTGAGAGCGTGCAACGCCTCGGCAATGCGCCATGCATAGGGCGTTTCGCCTGGGGCTTGATGCGCGTGTGCTTCTTTTAGCTGCGACATGGTATCCTCCTGAAGAAAAGACTTCTCAAAGCTGGAGCGCGTTTTCCGCGGCAACCGGGCGATTGCTCCGGCGGATGACGCACAGCATGGCCACGGCTATTGCCAGGGCCAGCGCCGTTATGATGATTTTCAAGGGCCAGGCTATGATCAGGCCCAAGGGCACCAGAAGCAAAGCCGGGACTGTCGGCAGTTTGCCGATGCCCACCATGTTGCGCCCCAATCCGCTGGCCGCGAGAAAGACGCCGATGAACGCCGTGGCGATGTAATAGACGCATTCCCACGGTTCGCCCTGGAACAGGAGCGCGGGCTCCAGCACGAAAATGAAGGGGACGAGATAGATGCCGAACCCGAAGTGCATGGCTGCCTTGCCCACTTTGAGATAGGGCGCCTCGGCGATGTTGGCGGCCGGAAAGCAGGCCATGGCCACGGGCGGGGTGATGTTGGAGATCATGGCCCAGTAGAGGATGAACAGATGCACGGCCATGGCGTTGAATCCCTGTCCCACCAGACCGGGGGCGAGAGTGATGGCCAGAAAGATATAGCAGGCCGAGGTTGTCATGCCCATGCCCAGAACAAAACTGGCGATGGCGCCGAGCAGGAGCATGAGAAACACGTTGCCTCCGGCCAGCGCCACCAGTTCTCCGGAGATGGAGGCGCCCACGCCGGTGAGGCTCATGGAGCCGATGATGAATCCCACCGCGCCGATGGTCACGGCGAGTTCGGCTATGGATTGGCCGATTCTGCCCAGAATGGACCAGTAATCGCGCGGGGAAAGGCGGGTGGCGCCGCGTAAGGTCAGACAGATGAGAATGAAGATGATGGCGTAGAACGGCGCTTGAGCTTCCACACGCTGGTACAGGAAGTAGATGAGCACGAAGAACACGGCCAGATAAGGCCAACCCACGGCGAGTATTTTTCTGGTTTTCGGAATCTGGTCCGGTTCGAGCCCCGTAATGCCGCATCTGGCTGCGATGGCGTCGAGCTGGACCAACAAGCCCATGTAGTACAGCAAGGAAGGAATGATGGCCGCCACTACCAGTTGCAGGTAGGGGATGCCGAGAAACTGGGCCATGAGAAAGGCCGCGGCCCCCATGATGGGGGGCATGAGCACGCCCCCGGTGGATGCGCAGGCTTCGATGGCGCCTGCGTAGGCGGGGGGAAAACCGGATTTCTTCATGGCCGGAATGGTGATGGAGCCGGTGGTGATGACGTTTGAGATGGCGCTGCCGCTCATACTGCCGAACAGGGAGCTGGCCAGGACAGCGACTTTGCCCGCGCCCCCGCGATAGCGCCCGAGCAGGCTGGTGGCGAAATCCAGGAAGAATTGCCCCCCGCCGGTGTTGTTCAGGACAATGCCGAAAATAATGTAGCCGATGAGCAGGGTGCAGACCACGCGGATGGGAATGCCCACCAGGCTTTGCGGACTCAGGGAGTGGAAGGTGAAGGTGGAAGCCAAGGGCAGGCTTTGCCCTTCGAGAAACGAGGGCATGACGTGCGCGAACGTGGGGTAGAGCAGGAAAAAGGCGCAGACCGCGAACAGGGCGAGTCCCGCGGTGCGGCGCAAGGCTTCGAGCACCAGCAGGGGGAGAACCACGGCGCAGCCGGTCACGAAATCGTTAGGGGGCGCGAACATCCAGCCGCCGCTGGTGATGGAGAGTCCGTTGCATGCGAAATAGACGCAGATGCCCAGGCCCAGCCCGCCGAGGGCCATATCGTACCAGGCAACACGGTCTCCCGCGGACTTGCGCGGTTTGAAGGAAAGATAGACAAGGGCCAGCGCCACGCCCAGAATGATGTAGTAATAACTGTTTTCTTGCAGCGTGAACCCGCGGGGGGCGAGCATGAATATCTGGTAAACGGCGACCAGGAGAATGACGCTGCCCAGAATGGAACAGGTGTTTTTCCAGAAGGGTGTCAATTGGCGTTTCATAATACGGCCTCGTCTTCCCGGCCCGGACCCCGTAGTTCGTGATCCGGGCCGAAAGTTCTGCAACGGTTAATGAAGGGCCATACCTGCGGCGGTCAATGCGTCTGCGCGTTTGCTTTCCCAGAACGCTGGAAATTCCTTGCTGGATTTTCCGGTAGCGGCGAAATCTTCCTGGGCCTTGGCGAAGGTCGCGGCCAGAAGGTCGCGGCGCTTGAGGAGTTCTTGTTGACGCGCCTCGTGCGCATCCGTCCATTTACCGATTTCCTTGAAGTATTTTATTGCGCCGGGATGAAAGGGGATGGCCTGGCGCGCCTTGAGACATTCGTCGATGTTCCAGTACGGCCCCGATTGGATGTTGTCTTTGAAAAGATCCCAGGATTCGGCGATCATTTTCGTCATCCAGTAGACGGTGTTCTCGTCCTGCTTGTCATAGGCCACCACAACGGGGCAGGGATACGTGCCGGCTTCAAGCGTCTCGCCTTCTGCTATGCCCGCCCCGGAATCCACCACAACAGGGGCCACAAACGAGGCTAGGTTCTGGATGCGGTTCCAGCCTTCGGTATCATTGTGCGGTACGGGAATCCATTGCAGCCCCATGGGGGAGCTTTCGATCTCATAGCTGCCCGTGGAGCTGGAGGCCGCCATGGCGACATCCACATTTCCGCTGATCATGCCACGCAAGCTGGCGGTATAGCCGGGGAATTCAATGAGTTCCACATCGTCTTTGGTCAGGTTGCCGAAAGCCAGATAGGCTTCGGTCTGCATGTTGATGGCCGGGTTGCCCACGATCCAGGCGACACGTTTGCCTTTGATGTCGGCCACGGTCTTGACGCCGCTCTTTTTGGTGGCGGCCAGGGAAAAGTTGGCCTTGCGGTTGGACATGAAGACCAGGCCCAAAGGCTGGGGCCCCCATTCGGCGGCGGCGAAATCGTCTATGCCTTCGGCGCAGGGATAATAGGCGGAGCAGCTTTGCCAGAACTGAGTGGTTCCGGCGCGGGTGGCGATGGCGCGCGCAACGCTGTTGCCGATGGGCACGTTGCGGACTTTGACGCCGAATTTTTTGAAGATGGCGTCGTTGATGGCGGACATCTCCGCATACCCGGACGCGCCGATGTCAAAGGTGGACATGGTGATCATGTGCGGTTTTGCTCCCTCTTGCGCAAAAGCGGGGGCGCTGCCGCAGGCCCCAAAGAGGAAAAGGGCGATTATGGCGGTCAATAAGCGGAAAGCTGAGTGTTTCATGGCCATGCTCCTTGTTGAAAGGACGATTCGTTAAAGAATTTCACTATATTCAAGGCCGAGAAAGGCGACACGGTCGCCCGTGTGCACGACGGGGTTGGTGCGCGTCATGATGACGTGCGCCTCGGACGGCGCCTTGATGCACTCCCTTTCATCAAAGAGATCCACGACGGTGGCGATGGTCTGGCCTGCTGCGAGCGTTTGCCCCGCATGGATTTGATTGAGCAGAAAGCCGCCCGTGTTGCTGTAAAGAAAGGCGCGTTTGGTGATCAGCAGCTGCTTTTTCGGGGTGGACGGGCAGCCGGCGACCATGCCCAGGGTGCGCAGGACGTTCCAGATGCCCTGCACCGCGATGGCGATGCGCCCGGGCTCGAATTTGCCGCCGGAACCTATCTCCGCCATGAACGCCGGGATTGAGCGCAGGATGCAGCTTGCGTCCAGCGCGCCGGCCACGCCCCCTGGAATCTCCCCGGTTGCCGAGGCCAGATCCACACGGCAGTTGGCCCGCAGGCCGAAGCTCAGCGCCAGTTCCTGCGATTTTTGGCTCACTTCTGGGGCCACGCCCGGCGCTGTTTTGAACACGGTGTAGGGCTGGGCGTCGAAAGTGGTCGCCACGGTGTGGAAGCTGATCAGATAGTCGGCTTTGTCCTGAATTTCACTGAACAGGGCGTGCGCCGCGCGTTGCGAATATTGCCCCGTGGGAGTTCCCGGGAATTGCTGATCCATATCCAGGAAGTCATAGGGGTTGATTTTATTCCGCCATTGGACGGCCAAAGGGTTGGACAGCGGCGTGGCGATGATGGCGCCGCGCAATGCCTCGGGCGCAAGGTCCCGGGCCAGGGCGCGCACGGCCATGAAGCCGTTGATCTCGTCGCCGTGAACGGCCCCATTGAGCCAGAGCGTCGGCCCGTCTTCAACACCGCGAATGAGGAGGACGGGGATATCCAGACGTGAACCCAAAGCCAACTCGCCCACTGCGATGTGACCATGCGCCACAGATCCGCGTTGTGCTTGTGCCGTTCCCACCGTTAACATGTGTCCTCCTTTTCGCAGTCGAGCGCGTGTTGTCAAAGATGCCTAAATCTGGTTGTTCTGTAAGCGTATCTCTTTCAGATAATTGTATATTGTGAACCGTGTTACGCCGAGGAGCCTGGCGACCTGCGTCACCGCGCCCTTGAATAAAAACACTTCCTTTTGCTCCAGGTGTTCCAGAAGAGCCATGCGTTCGTTTTTATCCATCAAGGCTGGTTGCTTGCCGATATGAGAAATCGTCTCTTCAATGAGTGAATCCAGGGTTTCGTTGAAACTGTGTGCGAACCGCTCGTTCCTGGTGTGCTCAATGGCGTCGCCGCCATGGGAAAAATCATCCAATATGGCTTTCGCGTTGAGATATTCCGTCATATCGAAATTGATGCACATGCAGCCGATGATGTTTTCATTGTCGGTACGTAAAAACAGGGTGGACGATTTGAGCACCCGCCCGCATGGACTTACGGATTTGTATCCATGCAAATCCTTGTTTGCCTTCGATTGATCCCTGAGAAGCCTGTAGGCCAGGTCCGTGATGGGAGCGCCGACCTTGCGGTTTGTGACGTTACCCGCCACGTGAATGACCGACAGGTTGAAGTCGGAAAAATCATGCACAACCACTTCGCTGTTTTTGCCCAAAAGGCTGTTGAGACTATCGGCAAGCCGTTTGGCCATGCCGAAGATAATTTCTCGATTCAAAGTGTTGGAAGACATATCGACAAATTTTGCTCCAGGCGTTTTTGATCGTCCTTGGAGCTATTATTCCTGCTTTTTGAAATGTGTCAACAAAATTTGTTTACTTCTACAAAATTAATTGGTCGGGCACCTGGGGCCAGGGTGTGTCGGCGCAAGACATGTATTGCACGCTACGTGATTTGTAAGGGAAAAGGCTTGCATGGGAAGGACATTGTATTCAGGAAGGATATTTTTCCGGCATTTCCTAAAGAACGGGTGTGCAGCGGTCGATATGACTTTATGAAAAGGCCAAGTTTAAACTTTGGAGGCGGAAATGAACATGTTGGAGTGGGAATCGAGCATGAGCGGCATGGATAATGCGTTTGCCGCACAAAGAATGACGGCGGAAATGACGCATCAGAACATGGCTCCCGACACCGGAGTGAAATTGGCGCAAACCGAGTCGGGGCAGGCGGCCAATGTGGCCTTGGCTCAAGCTGTTACAGGTCTTGGTTCGAAGCTGGACATTACTGTGTAGGACGCCTTGCACGGAACCGGTTCAGGTGCTTCCGGGCATGATGTGCAGTGTCCGAGAGGAAGGGGTGTCATCCTATAAAGCGCCGACATGCCAGAGACAGTGCCCCAGGCACATAGCATATGCCGCACGGACGGGATATTCCCAGGTATCGCGTCCGTGCGGTTGCGTTTTGATGTGTCCTGGTTCGCTTGGCGCATGTTGACTTTGAAAAGTGAATGCATCTGGTGGGTTAAGAACTTTATAAAAGGTTCTTAAGGACCTCCAAAATTTTATAGAATGAACAACTCGAGTTTCTGAGTAAAGCGTGTGATGTAACAATACCTATTTGTAGAAAAAAACAGGCATAATAGCCCTTTCTCCGGCATCCAGGGGCCTCCCCTTGTCGTCGGGCGGGCGCGAAAGCCCGCGACTTTATTCCTGAAAATGCGCTGGGGCGGAGCCCCAACCTCCCCATCCTAAAGGGAACATGTTTTAGAGCCTCTCACGCTTGAAAAGCGCTAGATGCTCTTATGCATTTCCCTGGAACAATTGGATATTGTTTCAGGGGAGAGCCTTGTTTCAAGGCGAAAATGCGCTAATGCTTACGGGCGCTGCCCCGCAGTGATGGCGCTGCGCCCCAGAGATTGCCGGATGAAGCTTTTCACCAACTCAGCGGACATATCTTCGCGGGATAAAGTATCCAGATATCCGCCCTGCACGAGCCGCGAAAATTCATCACGCTGCAGGTCCTTTTCGGTTTTGGCGCTCGACTCCAGAAGCGCTGCCAAGGGCTGCAACTCAAGGCGCATGGTCTCCTTGTCCAATTTTGCAATGGCGGCTGCCTTTGCGGCGATGACCTCGGGCTTGGGCAGGGAGGCGGAGCCCAGCACATCTTGGATGTTGGAGCTGAAAAGCTTGCAGCCTTGAAGAATGTGGTCGTGTTTGACCATGTTCATGCCTTTCCACCCCGCCTTGACCCACTTGAACAGACTGGCCTTTGTCTTTGCGGGGGCGGTTTCCCGGAACACGAACACGGAAATGGAATCGTACATTTGCGACTCGGCCCAACTGATGCCGGTCATGAGATTACCCTTGATGCCGGAATAGAAAAAGTACCAATCCTGCGGGGGGCCGAAGGCCAGGCCTTTCATGCCCACGGTACTTTTGCCTTTCATGCGTGAGATCGAGAGCAGAACGGGACCGTCGGCGTCTTGATAGCCGGCCACCATTCTGCTGACATCGTACCGGAAATAGGTGCCGGAATTAACATCGGGCGTAGTGACTTCGTACTCCGTGCCGCGGAAGACTATCGGATTCTCGGCGTCGGGCAACGTTGCATAGAGCGGCTGCAACGCCTTCTTGGCTCCGGTATCGAGCCAGCCGCCCATGCGTACTGAAGCCGGGTAGATGGCCTGGGGCGGAACCGCCGGGTTGTACATGTAGGAAGCGATTTGGTTGATGCCCATGGACAGGGAAAATTCCCAATACGCCCCCTCCGCGCCATTGATCTTATGGGGTTCCACCTCGGCGGGATTGCCCTTGTCCATCCCCAGAAAGGCCATGAGGTTTTTGGTTCTGGAATGATGAAAGGGCAGCTCCGGCCGTTCAAGCATTTGCAAAAGGGAAGTTACGTCCTTTTCAACGCCGTTGAGTGCATCTTTCAGCTCTTTGTTGCCGAAAAGCGAAGCGTGCGGAGAAGTTGCGGACATTGCGATCAAGAAACCACACAGGAGTGCGGTAGTGAGAAGTATACGAAAAAACACTGACACCAATGACCTCCTCGCTGCATCCGTTGCGGCGTTTGCTTATTGTGCGGGGCTGTTGTCGGGCCCCGAAGGGAATGGTCCCATTTCTTCCAGTTCCAGGGCCTGGACCTTTTCCTCCAGCCATTCGAGAATCGCGCGCGCAGTGTGGTAATTCATGAAGAGCTTTGCATGGACACGCCGCACAATGGTTTTACTTTGCTGTTCGTCGAGAGGGCTTGTTTCATCGCTTACGGTGCCGTCGGGATGGATCATACGTTCGGCGAACTGCGGCAACTTGTCGCCTTCGCTGTAGATGTTCATCTCGATTTCTCCGTGGGGGCTTACGCCGCCCCATACGCCATGGACCGGAACCCGGGGGCATGCATCGTCAAGTTCGTATTCATATATCACTTTGATGGGAAAAGCCGTTCCTTCAGGTTTCCGGCGACTCATTGGCGCTCTCCTTGCATCTGGATGTGCGATGAAAAAGGCAGTATGACTGCAAACAGATCGTCTGGCAAGGAGATAGAGCCGGGGAATGCGTGTCTCCGGCTCTCATAGGCAAGGGCATGGCGTTCATGAACCTGAGCGCGAAAAATATAACGGCTCGCTCCGGCGTCTATCGCCGCCAGGCCTCGCCTTCGGTATGGGGCTAAATTATGACGTTTTCCGTACCGCGCAATCTTTTGGGAATTCTTGCCATGGTGTAGAACGCACTGTATCATAAGGATAAGAGTGAACAATACGAGGTTCTGTTCAGGCGGTGTTTGCGGTCTGGAGTTTATGGCGCTTTTTTATTAAAGTATGCTTCTCGGAGTGCCGAAAAGATACTGTAAAGGTGTCGTGTTTTCAAGAAGGCGGCATGAGTAATTCCCAATGCGGAGGTGACAACATGAGCGGCTATGAATTTACACTGCCCGGCGTCATGGATCAGCAGACTCTGGGGGCTTCGGTGGTAACGAAGACCCTGGACACTTTGAACAACTCCGGCTCGAGTCTTGCGCCTGTGGACAAACAGACCTTCGGCGCTGCGGTTGTCTCGAAGACCCTGGATTACATGAACAGCGGCGGCACGGGCAACGCCATGGACATGGGCGGCATGTCTCAGACATATGATTTTTCAAAGGACGTATTGGGTGCTTATACCGGTACAGGCACGATTGCGGACTATAGTGTCTGACCATGCGATCCGGCAACTGCCGGGCGAGACTCCATAAGCCGGATTTTGTGCGAGGGGAATTCCCATGGAACAGGGAATTTCTCCAGAGCTGCCGTTGAGGGAGTGGAATGCATGCTTCAGCTCGGGAGGGGCAGGGTAAAGACGAACTCGCTGCCCTTGCCTTCTTGGCTGTTAACCCAGATACGTCCCCCGTGGTGTTCCACGATTTCTTTGCAGATGGAAAGCCCCAACCCTGTGCCTTCCGGCTTTCCGGTGAGGGTGTCGCCCACCTGGTTGAACACTTCGAAAATGGAATCCTGATATCTTTTAGGAATCCCCACGCCGTTGTCCTGCACGCTGACCAGCAGTTCCTTGTCTTCTTTTATTGCGCGGCAAACGACACGCCCCCCCGGCGGTGTGAATTTCATGGCGTTTGAAAGCAGATTGATGCAGATTTGCACCAGTCTGTCCCGATCCGCGCGCAAGGCGGGCACTCCTTGCGGTACGTCCATGACCAGATCGATGCCGGCATTTTGAAACGAAGGGCGCATGGAGGCAAAGGAGTGTTCAATTACTTCGCGGAGATCGGTGCGCCCCATTCTCCATTCCATGCGGCCCGCCTCGAGTTTTGACAAATCGAGCACATTGTTGATGAGCATGGTCAACCGTTTGCCTTCCGAGGTGACGATGCGTAGGTTTTCCAGGATCCTGTCGAGGTTGGAGCGCAGCGTGGCATCCTTCACGCTTGGCGTCATTTTGTACTGAATCAGCTTTTCCATGAGCTTTGTGAACCCCAGGATGGAGGTCAGGGGAGTGCGGAGCTCATGGGAAACCACGGTAAGGATGCGCGATTTCGTGCGGTTCAGGGCTTCCGCCTGATCCTTGGCCTGTTGCAGGGCGAACCGCACCTTCATGGGAGCGCTGATGTCTTCGCATATTCCTTCGATATGGGCGCCTTTGTCGCCTGCCCCGAGCACGAGACGGGCGGACAGGGAGCTCCAAAGCAAGCTGCCGTCTTTGCGCATGAACTGCGCTTCGAAGCCTGCGATGGAGCCATGAGAGACCAGGGTGGAAACGAACTGGTTGCGGTCGTCGGGATTCCGGTACAGATCGCGCTTCAGGTCCGTCATTTGGCGCAACAGCTCCTCCCGGGAGTCATAGCCAAGCATGCGCGCCATAGCGGGGTTGGCGTCGAGCAGTTTGCCGTCCAACGAGCTTTGAAAAATACCCTCGACGGCATTGAGAAAGAAGCTGCGGTATTTTTCCTCCGCTTCGTTGCGTTCCGCAATTTCCGTTTGCAACCGGGTGTTTTGGATGCAAGAGATGCAGGCCCGGGCCAACTTCACATTGAGCGGCATAAGGGAGCGTATCTCTTTGTAGGTGAGCTTTTCACCGCTTTTTACAAGAACAAGCAGACCGAAATCCGGCAGATCGAAGATGTAGTAACTGCCCTCACTTTGGGAGCCGGTCAGGGGGAGCATGGAGCGGAAACGGGCAGCAGCTCCATGTCCCGGGGTTGCGGGAATGCATGCGAGGGCCTGCCCCACCAAGGGGTTGGCCTGTACCCTTTTGGGGATGCGATAGACGGGCTGGAAGAGATGCCCCTGCCTGGAGGCGGGGGTGGTTTGCAGCACGACGCCCGCACGGCAATTGAGCTTGCGCAGGTAAGCGCAGAGTGCTTCCTTGAGCATCTGCTCCAGCTTGAGGCTGTTGCCGATGGACATGGCGATTTCGTAATAGATGTGCTCGTGCATGCGGTTGTTCATGCGCCCTCCAGAAGGGCAACAACCGATGTTTTGTTGTAAAATCCCAGAAAGTCCTTGCCGTTGTTGGCTATTTCGCCAATGGTGCAGGCGCCGAAGAGGGGCAGACCCGGTTCGCGCACAGCTTGCAGCTCCTTGGAAAAAGCATCTCCCAGAAACAACACCCGGGAGATGCAGTCGATAAAAAGACAACAGCAGGGGATCACGCCGGGGGGCAAGTTCTCCTCGCTTAACCTGAACGCTTTTCCCGCGGCGGCGATAAGCGAGTCCGGGTCGCCGCATAGCACCTCGACGAATGAGCCTTGCGGAATTTCTCCAACGCAGGTGAGAGAACCGTCTTCGTGAATCCGGAGAATATCGCGCACAATGCGTTCGGCACCCCATGTGGCGATGCCGAAAGGATGGGATTGCACAACATTGATGAGATCTTGTTCTGCGATGACCTGGCCCCGGAATTTCGCCACTATGCGGCGGTATATCTCCGCCGCCGGTTCCCAATCCAGAGAGCGGACGATATTGTATTCGGATTCCGTCACTTTGTGGGTGGAATTGACGCTGCTCCAGCCGTGGCTGACGCCGATGCCGCTACGGATACCGAATTCGGCCAGCAACACGCCGTCCCGCCGCAGTCCTTGCGGCGTGATCAGACAGAGCGCGTCCTCCCGCCGCAGTGAACCGGCACCGCCGCCTATATAGTTGATTTCAAGGCCAAAATTAATATAGAGTGCTTCTATGAATTCGTTTATGCGGCGGGATAAGCCATCCACAAGCACAAATAAGGTGGGAGGAGGAGCGTTATCGCCCAGCCGCTCCTCCAACAGCGCGTCGAAATCCGCTGTGGGATCGCTGAGTCCCGAAATGAAATGCACGTGGGGCGAAAAGGGGAGTCCCACAGCGATGACGCCGGTCTCCAGCTTGGTTTCGTTATGCAGAATGGCGGGAAAAAGCCCCCCGAATACGGGTTTCGCAAACGCGGCGAGCAGCGCGTCGATAGGGGCGGTTTGATAATCGTTCTCCGCGCACGCCAGAACCAGGACGCTTTGCACGGCCGGGTCTTGCGCCAGGTGCTCCAGCACGTGCTGCAGGCCGGCAACTGTTCCCGTGGTATCCACTTCAATACGCATCTTCTCACCTGGGGGCTGTGGGCGCTCTGTTCGGAGCGGAACATGCCGAATGCGTCGTTTGGGCAATGTCCGCTATGCGGCCCCAGCTCTCGTCCGTTCCCGAGCGTTCGCACTCGTCTCTTTGTAAAAGAAAAATATAACCACCGTGACGCATTGGAGCCTATTAATCTTGGAATGGTTTAGATGCTCCTATGCCTTTACCTGAAACAATGGGATATTGTTTCAAGGCGAAAATGCGCTGCCGCAAAGCCCCATATGCCATGTTGGGGGCGGGCCGTCACGGTAGCCCCGTTCAATGGAGCCCAGGGGTGTTGTCATCGTATTGTCATGATTTCAAACCGTTCGATTACGTATTCCTTGCCCGCATATCCAATGGTGCAGCCTGCGAAGCCTTCTTGTATCTGGCCGGGATGCAGGCCGCCGAAAAGGGTGCCGCGGCATATGTATAGAGGACTTCCCATGTTGTGTCCCGCTTCGAATTTGTTGCCGACCACCATGTAGCCGGCGGTGTCTGTGGGAATCCAGCCCACGCTTGCCGCGTTGCCGCAAAGAACGTCGTAGGCTCCTGCGAATGATTCAACACCATGTTGCCCCGTGTTGCATCCGTTGAAGCCCTGGCCGATCTTCCCGGCGCTGACAACGCCATGCTTGAATGTGCGGCAGGTGTAAAGCGTGCGCCCCCGCTCTTGTCCTGTGGCCAATGCGTTGTCCGGTACGCGTCCTCCGAGGAGAGGCGCCCATTGCAAGGTCCCGGGAGAGGAAGCGTATGTTTCCGAACGGGACGCCTCCCGCTCCGCGGCGGTGGAGGCGCTCAGCCCGGGCTCCTGGGGCGTGCCCATTGGAGCGGCGTTTTTCGGCGCGGGGCGCATTGTGAACGTGTTGTGCCGCACCTTGCCGCTGATGCCGTCCTCGGTACATTCGCCCTCCCATGTTTCAGCCCACCGGGGGACCGTCATTTTAACGCGGTCATCCAAAAAACTGCCGTTCATGGCGAAGGTGCCGCCGGATGCGGCCGGAAACTGCGTCCCCTCAAAGGTTCCTTTGAACACCATGTCGATGCGCAGATTTCCCTTGGCCACCTGCTGCACTCCGTTGGAAACGGACCACTCCAGCAGCATGCCTGCTTCAAAGAAACGGGCGCAGGATGCCGTCTGTTCAGAATATGCCGGGTGCGCTGTCGCGAGCATGAGGGCAAGCAGGAAAAGGGCCAATACATCGCGCATGATAACAACCTCCTCAAGCTGGCTGCTTGTGAATTCTAAAGAAGGGGGCTTATCGCAATAAGCGCGCAATCAGGAACGAGCCGGCAAATGCAGCGGATGTCCCGCAAGGCCGCAATAACCTTTTGCCGTATCGGGTTCACTACGGTCGAAACGCCACATCATGCACATGCTACCCTGGCAGAATTTCAATTTGTCGTCATGTGTTTTCAATAAAGGACAGTACTTGAATTTCGCTTCCTTTTCCTCAATGAGCATACCAGCCTCCTTGCAGGCAATCTGCGGTGAACGAGCCGTCGTCTTTGTTTGTAACACACTAATTAACAAAAATAATACATTCATCGGCATAGAGAGGCAAGAAGGCAGATACGGGAGTCGTTTTTTTGACCATGACGGTCATTGCCGCGAGAATCGGGAGAAATGGATACACATCATACGTAAAAACAGCATGTTACATTATTCCGGTATTGGTATGAATTTTGCTTTCTATTTGCCGAGGCCATGGCTGCGGACTCGTTTTGTATGGCCATAATGTTTTCAATGCATTTTTCAGGGAGGATACATGCGCCCCTCATGCAGACGTACACTCATCCGCACTGTCGTTCTTACGGGTTTGGTGACGTGTGTCCATGTCATTTCATTGGCGTTCGCCGGAGATGTTTCGTGGGGGGTGCATTTGGCTTCCTACAGGAGTGAAGGCAACGCCGTAAAAGGATGGCAGCAGCTTGTGCGTATGCATCACGCAGCGCTTCACGGCAGGCAGCACCGGATTGTGCCGGTGGATATTCCCGGCAAAGGCAGGTACCTGCGCCTGCTTGTCGCCCCCTTGGAGAGTCGTGAAGCGGCAACGGCCTTGCAAGATGCCATTCGTGCGCGTGGTGGCTATGCCGATGCCATGACCTGCCCGCAAATCGCCACCGCGCAAGAAAAGAAGCGACATGCGGTTTCGGTTGCCGCGCCCGTGGCTCCTGCCGCCCCTTTGCCGGTCACGGCGGTTGTGCCGCGCAAACCGGTAGCGCCCCAGGTGCGCAAAGTTGCGATCCATGACAAGACAACGAAACCCGCAATGCCGCAATCCGTATCCCCGGAGCGTTCTCCAGAGTGTTCCGTGGTTCGATCCGATGCAGCCGCGCCTGTTCCCGGGCAGGGATTGCGCAAATACCTACCGCTGCCAAAAACAGCCGCGAACGCCGCGGTAAGGGGATTGACGCCGGAGGAGCAGCAGAGCCGGGAGCTATTGCCGTCGCCCCCCAGTCGCTATGACAATTCAGGTCCCGGATATGGCCGCCGCGTGGGATTCAGGAACGACCAGGAAGATGCAGAGGGATTGACCCTGGCCCGCCCCAGAAATAAAATCGGGCGCATCAGCGCGCTATACGGCAATATGGACGAGGACTTTGAAGAGATGCCCAAAGCCGCGCCGGTTTCCGCGGGGCAAAGGGAAAAGCAGTTCAAGCCTTATGTGGGATTTGGATTGCATTTTTAAGGAAGCACTGCATAATTGCCCCCTGACTTTGTTGCTGCGGAAAAGGCAAATCCTCGTGTATGTCTAAAGAAACGCTGATTAATTCACTGGATATGCGAGGGGGAAACCCTTTGAAAAGG
>CAZFCK010000050.1:0-23406 GCA_964517355.1 uncultured Desulfovibrionaceae bacterium
TCCAAGGAAATGCATAAGAGCATCTAGCGCTTTTCAAGCGTGAGATGCTCTAAAAGGGTAGTTTGGGGCTCTGCCCCAGCGCATTTTCGTCTTTGGAAAAGACTCGCTCTTGAAACAATGTTAATTGTTTCAGACAAACGCATAAAAGCGTCTATATTTAATCGAAAATAAAAATGCACTGAGCCCCGCCATGGGGGGAGCGCCCCCTTGAACCTGAGAAGATTATTCTCGAAATTCCAATATGGTTAGATGGTTAACCATATAAGAAGTTTTGGAGATTCTTAGGAACCTTTTTCAAAAGGTTCTTAAGCCACCGGAGGTATAACTGTTTCATAAAATAAACCACCTAGCCTGAGGTGCCCATGAACAATGCCGTCGATCTTCCTGTGGTGCAACTGGAGCGCGTGCCTGGGGCCTATGCGGTGCTGCGTTTCCGCCCCGATGAACCTGTGCCGGATTTGCATGGCAGGCGTTTTTATTCGATAACGAGGACGGACCGCGAAACCAGCGTGATTCTGGATGACGATCTTGTGCCTCCCGGAGTGCTGGCGGAGAGGGATTTTGCCTTGCTGCGCGTGAAGGGAGAGCTGGATTTCAGTCTTACCGGCATCATGGCGGGGTTGACCTGCCCCTTAGCTATAGGCGGGGTCAGTGTGTTCACGATTTCGACATTCGATACGGATTACCTGCTGTTCAAGGAAAAAGAAATGCAACTTGCGGTCGATCTTTTACGGGCCGCCGGGCACATCGTCTCCTTGTGAGACTATTTCCCATTTCTAATTACGACGTTCGGACTAAAAGAAAAAAAGTATAAAGTCGCGGGCTTTCGTGCCCGCACGACGACCAGGGGAGGCCCCTGGACGCCGGAAAACGACTTTTTTAATCCTTAATTTTTAAACAAATACATGATGTTATAGTATATATTGTGCTCAGAAAGTCGAGTTTCTAAATTAGCGCATTTTCGCCTTGAAATAAGGCTCTCCCCTGAAACAATTTCCAATTGTTCCAGGGAAATGCATAAGAGCATCTAGCGCTTTTCAAGCGTGAGATGCTCTAATTTATGAAAATTTCCGGGGGGAAACATTTACCAAAGGCGAAAATGCCCCGTGGCGGAGCCCTAAAATAGTACAGGGCGAACAAGGACAGGTAACGGCGGACGTCAGAACTGCGCCTGCCAGCGGGGGCCGGCCAGGGAATACGCGCTTTCCACAGTGGCCTTGGTCATGCCTTTGAAGATATTGCCCCAAATGTCCTTTTCTTCTTTCGGACCTTCGATAAAGGGCAGGTCTTCGGAATCCGGGATGCTGCACAATTTCTTCAGCAAATTCTCGGCGTCGTCGAGTCCGCCGAGGCCGTCTATCAGGCCCTCCACCTGCGCCTGACGCCCCGTGAGGATGCGTCCGTCAGCAACCTGGCGGATCTTTTCCAGGGGGATTTTCCGCGCTTCGGCGACATCGTTTATGAACTGATCGAACAGGTCGGCGACAACATTTTGGAAATAGGCGCGCTCTTCCGCGGTCAATTCCCTGAAGGGCGATCCCGCGTCCTTGAATTTTCCGCTGACGATGCTCTCATGCATGAGGCCCAGCATATCCATGAGCCCCATAAAATTGCCCAGTTCCATTTTCACGCCGATACTGCCGGTTATGGTGCCCGGATTGGCGAGAATCGCGCGAGCGGGGCAAGCGACATAGTATCCGCCGGAGGCGGCTACCGCCCCCATGGAGACGACAACGGGTTTGACCTTGTTGCAACGCGCGACGGCGCGGTAAATTTCCTGTGACGCGCTGACACCGCCCCCCGGCGATTCAACGCGCAGAAGCACGCCTTTGACCTTGTCGTTTTCCTCAAGTTCGCGCAGGAAATCGGTGACGGGCTTTGAGTTTTGGATAATGCCCTGCACATAGACCAGGCCAAGGGATTTGTTGGAGAAAAGGGCGCTGCGGTCGTCGTGGTTGAAGAGCAGAAAACGAACAGCGGCCATGAGACCAAAAAGAAGTATCATGGCCGCTGCGAGCAATGAAAGCCCGAACAGGAAAGGATGACGCTGGCTGAACGAGAGCCTAGTTGCCATCTTCCTCCTCGAACTTTTGTTTGAGAAGGTCGCCAAGGGTCTGGCCGGTCTCACCACCGGAAGAGCCAGCGGAGCGGAATTCCTTAGGCTGCTTGCGCTCCTCTTCTTCCTTGATCTGCTTGATGGAGAGGCCCAGGCGCCGTTCTTCGGCGCTCACATGGATGACCTTGGCCTGGATGGTGACGCCTTCCTTGAACATTTCGGAAGGGCTCTTGATTTTTTTGGTGCTGATTTCGGAAACGTGCACCAGGCCTTCGATGCCTTCCTCGACTTCGACAAAAAGGCCGAAATCGGTGATGTTGGTCACGAGTCCGGAAACGACGCTGCCCACGGGGTAACGGTCGGGGACCTGATTCCAGGGATCATCGGAAAGCTGCTTGATGCCCAAGGTGAACTTCTCGTTTTCCTTGTCAACGGTCAGCACTTTGGCCTGGACAGTGTTGCTCACGTTGTACAGCTCTTCGGGATGACGGATTTTCTTGGTCCAGGAGATGTCCGAGACATGGATCAAGCCGTCGATGCCGTCTTCGATGCCGATGAACAAGCCGAATTCCGTGATGTTTTTGATAGTGCCTTCGAGAATGGTGCCTTCGGGGTATTTCTCCGCCACAACGTCCCAGGGATTGGGGCGAATCTGCTTCATACCCAAGGAGATGCGCTTTTTGTCCTGATCCACGCCAAGGATCATGACTTCCACTTCCTCGCCCACACGCACCATCTGCGAAGGATGGCGCAGTTTGCGGGTCCAGGACATCTCCGAAATATGCACCAAGCCCTCTACGCCGGGCTCGAGCTCGACAAAGGCGCCGTAATCGACAAGATTCGTGACCTTGCCGTTGATTTTGGTGCCTTCGGGATATTTATCGGTGATATTCTCCCAGGGATCGGGCACAAGCTGCTTCATGCCCAGGGAAACCTTTTTGCTCTCCTTGTCGAAGTTGAGCACCTTCAAGGTGATTTCCTGGCCGAGCTTGACCATTTCTTTGGGATGTTTCACGCGCTTCCAGGACATATCCGTGATGTGCAGCAGACCGTCGAGGCCGCCGAGGTCGACGAATACGCCGTATTCCGTGATGTTTTTGACCTTGCCCTCGATCACCTGCCCTTCTTCGAGGGTGCTCAGCAATTCGCTGCGCTTGGATTCGCGTTCCTCTTCCAAGAGAACGCGCCGTGAAACGATCACGTTGGAGCGGCGACGATTGATTTTCAGAACGCGGAAGTCGAATTCCTCGCCCACAAGGGCGTCCATATCAGGCACGGGACGCAAATCCACATGGGAGCCGGGCAAAAATGCCTCCAGGCCGCCGAGGTCGACGGTATAACCACCCTTGATGCGGCGGATGATCTTACCCGTGATGACGCTATCCTTCTCCTGAATGTCTTCGAGTTTGTCAAAGAGCTGCATGCGCTTCGCTTTCTCGCGGGAGAGGATGATCGTGCCTTCGACCTCGTCCTTGCGAACGACAAAAACGTCTATGACATCGCCGACCTTGATGGTCGCGGCGCCTTCGGCGTTTTTAAACTCGCTGGTTGGGATTTGGCCTTCGGATTTGAAATTCACGTCAACGAGGACGCTGTCTTGGTCCACTTTGACCACTTCGCCGCGGACGATTGTACCCTCTTCAAGATCGCCGAAATCAGGATTAAGGTAATCTTCGAGTGCGGATGCAAAACTAAGATCGGACTCGGGGGCGTTAGAATGTTCATTGTTGGTTGATTGTTCCATGGTTACCTCCAAACCTGGGACGTTTTACTCTACCTTTCTAGGTAGAATGTGAACACCTATCAGAAATATACTGCGGTGACAATAGATTTCTTGACGTCAGACCAATGGAATTTTTATGAGGAATTATTTAATCTTTTTATATGCCGTAATACCCCTCCACAGGCCCTCCTTTTTTCGATATGCTGTTGGGAAGAATTTGAGTCGAAGGGTACCCATTTGAAGGACCACTTTTACTCTATCGGACGGGCGCGGAAGGCATCCATACCACATCGGGGCCTTCACCATAAAAAAACGCCTCGCTTACATGCATGCCGCGAATACGGGCATGCAGGCGATTCGGCAGGCGGCCCCCGTATCGTGCGCTATGCAGCCGAGTAACGTAGCGCCGGAAGCCGCCAAGGAGTATTCATGCCTTCACCTTTTGACATTCGAGCCGTTGGCCAGGACTTTTGCATCGCACTCGTGGGAGAGGGACAGCTGATACAACCCTTTGTCGATGTTCTTTCCTCCGCGGAAATGCTCACCCACATGCCCTGGCTCAAACTCTGCGCCGTCTGCGTCCTGGACGACGCCGCCATCGAGTGGGGCGGACTCCCAATTCCCGCTGTGCATGACGATCCGTACACCTTGCGCGAGACCTACCCCGATCTGCAACTCGTGATCAACCTGCAGCGCAGGGAGGGGGACACCAGTTGCCCGCAACCTTGCATCGACGCGCACGCCGCCGCGCTTTTTCTGACGTTGTTGCAGGATACGGCGCACAGCAAAGCGTGCGCCACAGATTTGCAATACGCCAATTCACTGTTCCGCACCATCTTCGAAGAAGTTGAGGAAGACATTATCCTGCTGGATACGAACGGCGTTATCGTGGATACCAACAAGAACGTTTATCAGCGTAAATCCAAATCCCGAGACGACATTGTGGGACTGCACTGCTGGGAAGTGGAAGGCAGCCGGTTCTGCTGCGACGGCCACGAGCAGATCTGCCCCTTTAAAAATACCTTGCGCACCGGCAAGAAATCCGAACAAGTACACAGCTATGTTGATGATAACGGCAGAATGCGCTACTTCCGCGTCTACACCTATCCCATGTTTGATTCCTTCAGAAATCTCTCGCACATCATGGAAATCCGCCGGGACATCACAAACCGCACCAACATGGAGATAAGGCTCCAGCAATCGGAAAAAATGGCCGCCATCGGCGAGCTGGCCACCTACATCGCCCATGAAATCCGCAATCCCCTTTTCGCCATCGGCGGCTTCGCCAATTCATTGCTGCGCGCCCCTTCCCTGGATGAGACGGCCCGCGAAAAAGTCACCATCATTCTTCAGGAATCCAAACGGCTGGACACGATACTTAAGAGCATCCTCAATTTCGCCCGCCCCACGGATTCCCGCCAGAGCATCGTGGACATCAACAAGGTTGCGGCGGAGACCATGGAAGTCATGCGCATAGGATGCCAGAACAAGGGCATTGAGACGGTTTTGGCCTTCGACGACAGAATCGCCAAGGTCAAAGGGGACGGCGAGATGCTCAAACAATGTCTGATCAACATGATCAAGAACGCCATGGAAGCGATGCCCAAGGGCGGAACCTTGACCATGCGCACCTCCATGACCCGGACACACGTGCGGCTGGAAGTGATCGATACCGGCCGAGGCATTCCCCGGGAGCTGCGCGACAAGGTCTTCAACCCCTTTTTCAGCACAAAAGAGCAGGGCGCCGGTCTCGGCCTGCCCATGACGAAAAAGATCATTGAGGAAATGGGCGGCAAGGTGGAGCTGCACAGCCGGGAAGGCAAAGGCACGCGTATCGTGCTGGATCTTTTGCCCCTGCTCGCCATCGATGAGCAGGATCAGGAATTGCGCCCCCCGCAAGGTTCCTGATAACGGTTGATCAGCGGGCGGAACGCTAAGGATCTTCGGTGTCCGGTCCCCAGATGCGTTTTCAACGCCATCCGCGCTCAGCAGTATGCAAAAATCGGATTCTCACGAACAGCATAGTGACGGGAGCGGAAAACATGCACATGCCCGTTTCCGCGGCATTCGCCGCAAGTCCCGCCAGTGGCGTGGCTTTACTTGTAACTTGGCGCGAATAAATAAATTTTTCCGCACTGAGTGATAACCGCGCGGGAGCGCTTCCCGCCGTCAGGATACGCTTGCAATGGGTCCGAAAATCGATGTCGCCATAAACGTTTGCGGCAAGGTCCATCAGACCGCCTTGGCCCTGCTCACGTTGGAGCAATCGTGCGGCCGTCATATAGATAAGATCTATTTTATTGAAGAAAACACCGCATATTACAACATCAACATGGACGGGGGGCATCATGAATTTGTCCGGGAAAAATTGCGGGACAAGATCATCTATAAGATGCCCAGGCAGTGGAATTACTGCTTTCAACTCGATTACGAAAAACTGGACGACATCGAATACCGGCACTCCGTGCGCTATCAGTACGCCTGGGAGGCGACCGATAAGGACTATCTCCTGATCATCCACAACGACGCCACATTCCATGCCGATGTCGTGGAGGCGCTCTTGGACGCCATCGGCGGGCATATCGCCATCGGCCACATCGGGCAATGCTGGTATTGCCCGGCCGCGTTCACAGGGAAATGCGAGCCGGAGACCTACATGAACTATCGCCCTACATTCGCCGAATTGCGAAACCTGTACAGAAACACGCGCCCCGAGGAGGGCTCGCTCATGCGGGCCTATCATTTACCCAGAATGCACCCCCTGCTGCAGCGCCAGCCCTGGCCCATGCCCGAATGCAGGGTCAACGAGTGGTGCGCGCTCATCGACATGAAAAAGGCCCGGCCCATAACCGCGCCTCACGGCAGAGTCACGCCATTTGGGGCTATCATCAATGTGGGTAAGCAGATTCTGGATGTCGGCTGCCAATGGTTCCGGGAAATGCACCTGCGGGGGCACACCTGCAAGCATTTCGACATTTATAAATACATGCACCACGATGTTCCGCCCACGGGACAACCCACACTTTTGGACAAGGAAAAATACCAGCGCAAGGAGCGGGAGGCGTTGCGACGGTTGCGCGAGGAATTCGGACATCCGTAAATGTTCCGCATACGACTTTCGGGCTCAAAGAAAAAAGAAAAAAGTCGCTGGTTTTTGCGCCCGCACGACGGCTAGGGGAGGCCCCTGAACGCCGGAAAAAGGATAATTTAATTCTTGCCTTTTTTTTCTACAAATGCAGAATGTTATAGTATGCACTCTACTCAAATAATCGAGTTTCCAAGTTCAAGCATGGTATTCATGGTCCAGGGGGGGCGCCCGTCGAATGGTGACAAAAGCGCTTAAGTTTCACCACAAAAATAGGGAGACAACCGTACTTGATACAGACCCTTACTTCATGTAACTAAACGTCACGCCGGTATTTTTCGAAATTCCTTTTCGAAAGTTTTATAGTGATCGAACTGAACTTTTCCGTTCACAAGATCTTTCAAGAGCCTGATCTCGGCTTCCAAATAGTAGTCGCCAAGAATTTTATCCCACTCTTTATTAAAGCTGGACCACATGCCCGGTGCATGAGAAAATTCACAAAATACTAAGCCTTCATCAGATAAGAGGAAGTCGATTCGCATATAAGGCGATGGAATTTGCTTGCTTACATATTTAGCAACTTCAAAATGTTTTTCGGTAAGTCCCCCTTTATCGGTGATGGTGAGAGATTTATCCTTAAAACGAGGTTCATGATCACGTCCACAGATGGCAAGTTCCATATTTTCGCTGAAAAATTCATATTGTTGTTTGGGATAGCGTACTACTTCCTGTATCAACCCGATACGTCCATAAAACATATAGAATTTGATATCACGAGCGGGAACCATCTTTTCCTTGTTCTCGCATATCAGTTCCTGAACGCACCAAACATCGCTTTTAAAAAAATGCTTCTTGAATCCTTCGTCGATCTCTTTCAGTATTTCGTCCCATCCGTTCAGCCAAGTGGATTTTTTTATACAAAAGGCTTTATTATCTTCAAATACAAGAAAAACCCCCTTGGAACCACTAGAATCACGCGGTTTAAGAACAACATTTTTGCATAGCTCACGCGGAATTTTTCTGTAATCTCCACAATACAATTCTTGTGGAACCCTGACGTCAATTATGTTTGCGAATAACTGATCTCTTTTTTTCGTCAACCCCAAATATCCACCAGGAATTGTTTGGAGTTGTTTCTTTCTACGTTGTCCAAGCATGCTGATCAGAAAAGAGGATGCATGTTCTAGTTCATTTAAATTTCCCCGCGCAATTCTAACAACATCAAGGGCACTTAGTTCTTTATCGTAAAGTTCGCCAAGGGATTTCATGTACAAATCTTGATTAACCCTGTCCTTCCTAAGGGTATCTACGAACTTTCGATAATTTTTTAGGGCAAGGTCACGTTTATTTGTCAAATAATCAAGCTTAAACTCTAGTAAACCTCTTTGATCGTTTGATTTTTTGAAGGAACGAATTGTGGATAACAATTTGCTGAACCCTTGTGTCATAAATAAACCCCATTTACTTCCCGATTATGAGGGCTACAACCGAAAGCCAAATTAAAAAAATATCCGCTTTCGCCCTGGCAACATTTTATCTAGCTGATACACAATACCTTCCGGCAACACAAATTGGTAGTCCTACAGAAAGTTGTCTCTCGCAAATTGAGTATATTTTTAAAATTTAACAATAAAGTACATAACCTAGACCCTTTTAAAGGTCAAGTTGTTTGGAGACACCCCTCCCCTTTACTACCATAGATGAATAAAGAAAAAAATGAAGCGTGGTGATATTCTCGTAGGCCTTGTTTCAAGGCGAAAATGCGCTAGCCCGAAAGCCGTATTATAAAGTTTAACGCTCTGAAATATCGCATTATTCAAAGGAAAAGGACGACCAGAACGCCGGAATCGCATCCTTTGCCGGCGTTTTCCGTTCCGTGCGCAGCAGCAGACGCCCCCGCGCTCCTGGCGGCAGAGGAATATCAATGCGCTGCACCTCTTGGCTTTGGGCGGTGCCAGCCTTAATGTATCGCTTTAACAATTCGCGTCGCGAGCCTGCCTGAGATTCAAGCAGGACCCTGAAAACAGCGACCTCCCCCTTCCATTGGGGGTGCACACCGAAGGCCGCGTGAAAACGGCGCGCATCGCCTGGCAGGGGCAAGGCGACCTCGGCCGGAGAGCGCATCACCAGACGCAGTTCCCCTTCATGTTCCACCGCAAATAAGGGGCGTTCCGCATGTTCCGCTCCAACCTGAACGCCGAAGAGACGTTGCAACGCCCCCGCAATATCTTGTGCGGGCAGATACAGGCCCGGGAAAAACGCCTGGGGGCGCAATCCCAAGGCGCGTATCACCGCATCTCGGGGGCGCTCCATATACACGGCGCCGATGTTGCGCACCCCGATATTGTTGAGCGCCGCACGCATACGCGGATGGTTGAGAGGCATGTTCTCCCGATTCATGAGGGCCCTGCGTTGCGCGTAATAGGGCAGGTAACTGCTCCAATCCTGATCATAGAGCATCAGGACCTTATTCTTATCCACACTTTTGCGTACGACCTCGCATACGGCGGGCACATTGGCCGGCGTTGCGATAAAGCGCCCGTAGCCCTGGCAGTACGTCCAGGCCTGCATTACCGGCACAGCCGCCGCAAGAGCGCATGCGGCCAAGCCCGCAAGCCGCCCCCGGCTTGCCATGACAGCGCCCAGAGCCACGGCCAGGGCCATGATCAGATAGACCTGCACCGCATAGTGATAATAATCGTGCATGTAAAACAGGTTCGCGAAGACCAGAGGTCCGCCCAGCGCCCCGGCCAGCAAGGCGCATATGGCGCGCAGCGTCCAGCCTTTCGCTAAGACTCCCACCAAA
The DNA here is from genome assembly GCA_964517355.1 of uncultured Desulfovibrionaceae bacterium. Taxonomy (GTDB): domain Bacteria; phylum Desulfobacterota; class Desulfovibrionia; order Desulfovibrionales; family Desulfovibrionaceae; genus CAZFCK01. Next base: position 9,671 of record CAZFCK010000050.1, read on the forward strand.
AGCAACAGAGCCGCCCATGAAGTGCCCAGTGAATGCCCCGTCATCTCCCACATGAAGCGCCAAAAATCCGCATCCCAGCGCAAAGACGGGGGACCGAAATTCCATTGCCTGAGATTGTCGCTCAGTAAAAAATCCGCCAGGGGATTGCGCGCCTTGAGCGCATCAGCGTACGCCACCCAGGCCCAGGCCACGGCAAGGGGCGCAAGGACAAGCAATACCACAAGCAGAACACGCGGCCGCTCCCGTTTGCCGCCGCGTATTGCTTCGGGCAGCGCAGTGAGCCAGAATACCCCCAGGGGCACGCAGGCGGCGCAGAACGTCGTTACTTTGACCAGACCCGCCGCCACGCCGCACACGAGTCCCACGGCCAACGCACCCCACGGTAACGTCGGGGCGCGCAGCAACCGCACCCCGCACGCGAGGAACCACAACCCGGCGCAGAGCGCCGTGCTTTCGATCATCACGGTGCGCGACCAATAAAGGTACAACGGGCTGACCAGCAGCATGGAGCAGGCCACGAGGCGCGCCTCACGCGGCGCCGCGCATTCCTTGAGCAGCAGCCAGACAGCGGGGAGACACAGATAGAAAAACAAAAGCGACAACATCCGGCCTGCGACAACGAGATCCAGTTTCAGGGCGGCAGAGACTCCGGCAGTCAGCCACTGGTACACGGGGAACTCCATGGGGATGGACCATGGCTTGCCCAGGACGGGCGTTTCATAGGCCACACGGGGGCCGTCCTGGAGCGTATAAAAGGCGGTTATGGCGGTTTGGGCTTTGCGAAAAGAATGGTGAGCGTCAATGGGCGCCTGAAACTGTTGCGCCACGGCGAACAGGTGCCAGCACGCGCTGGCGGCGAGCAGCAGCCACAGCATCAGGCGCGGGATATCCGCCCCCTTTATGATTCTGCGGGATGAAAGACCTGAAGGCTCCATGCTAGCGCCGTTTCGTGATTCCGTTGCGGGCGAAGGGCGGAAGAACGTATCTCTCGTACAACGGCGGCGCCGCAAGCAACACCGCCCCCGCCACGACAAGACCCAGCAGCCACCCGGCCAGCACGTCCGTGGGATAATGCTTGGCGAGATACAGCCGGGAGTACCCCACAATCAGGGGCATGAGGAAAATCCAGCGTCTGACGCGGGGCACGCAAAAGGCCAGGGCCAGGGCGGCGGCCATGCTGTTGGCGGCGTGCCCCGAAGGGTATGAGGAGCCGGAGGTTTTTGTCTGTATGAAATCCGCCGGCCGTTGCCGCCAATGCCCGTCCTCCCGGTACCAGGCCTGCGCCTGAGCGTTCAAGGGGCGCACGCGCCCCACGGCGTCCTTGACCAGACCCGTGGCCAGATCGGTGAGGCCGGTACATAAGACAAGCAATACGGCCAGACACGCGGCCCGGCGCAGTCCAAGCCTGCGCCAGGCGTAGAAAACGATGAGCGCGCTCATGCCCCACAATAAGGGGCTGAAGGAGACGGCCGGCATGAGCCGATCCAGGACGCCGCAGCGCCACTGTTGATTGATCAGTGTGAACAACCAGGCGTCCCAGGCCTGGAGCTGAAAAGGCATATCGGCTCTCCATCGCGTTTCTTGGAGCGTTCACGCGGTCAAATAATCATGCCTGCGGAGGCGCTCCAACTCTATTGGGAATTATCACTCGACATTCTGAGTGGAATGCATACTGTAACATACTGCGTTTGTTGAAAAAAAGAATTAAATGTTCTTTTACGGCGTCCAGGGGCCTCCCCTGGTCGTCGTGCGGGCGCGAAAGCCCGCGACTTTATTCTTTCTTCTTTTAGAGCATCTCACGCTTTTCAAGCGTGAGATGCTCTAATGCGCCTCGTCCCAGGTGTCGCCGTGCCCCCAATCCACTTTCAGGGGCACATGGAACGTTTTTTTGTCAACGACATCGGCCATGATCCGCGCGAGGTGCTGCCCCGCCTTCCGGGCCTGGCTCGCGGGCGTTTCAAGCACCAGTTCGTCATGCACCTGCAGAATGACGCGGGCTTCCATGCCGCGCAGGGCGTCGTCGTTGTCGGCCTTGATCATGGCCGCCTTGATGATGTCCGCCGCGCTGCCCTGAATCACAGTATTCACGGCCTGTCGCCTGGCCTGGGACTGGAGCATGTTGTTGCGGGACGTGATGTCCGGAAGATAGCGGCGGCGCCCCGCCAGGGTGGTCACGTAGCCTTGTTCCTTGCAGGTTTCCTCCACGGATTCGTAGAATTGCTTGAGCGCGTGCAGCCTGTGGAAATAGCGTTCGATAAAGGCCTTGGCCTCATTGAGGGTAATGCCCAGATCACGCGCCAGCTTCTGCGGCCCCATGCCGTAGATCAGGCCGAAGTTGATGGTTTTGGCGTTGCGTCGCTCGTCGGGCGTGACATGGTCAGGCGTTTTGTCGAAGAGCAGGCTTGCGGTGCGGCTGTGGATATCCTCGTCCTTGGCGAAGGCCTCCAACAGGGTCTGGTCCTGCGAGAAATGGGCGAGCACGCGCAGTTCGATTTGCGAATAGTCGGCGGCGACGAGCGAACAACCCCGCATGGCCCTGAAGCATCCGCGCATACGCCGCCCCATGGTGCCGCGAATGGGAATGTTCTGCAGATTCGGATTGCTGGAGGACAAGCGCCCCGTGGCGGTGGCGAGCTGGTTGAACGTGGTGTGCAGCCGGTTGCGGGCGTCAACGAGTTTCGGCAGAGGTTCCAGATAGGTGGAGCGCATTTTCTCCAGCTTTCTGAACTCCATGATTTTGTCGATGACGGGATGCTGTCCTTGCAGTTTTTCCAAGGCCGCCTGGGAGGTGGAGGAACTGCCCCCGGGAGTTTTTCCGGCAGGCTTGAGGTGCAGTGTGTCGAAAAGGAGTTGCCCGAGCTGCTGGCTGGAGCGGATGTTGAACGTCCCTCCGGCGACGGCGTAGATTTCCTCGCTCAGGCCCGCGATTTCTTTTTGCACCTCGTTCAGGAAACTGGCGAAGGCCTCCAGGTCGATGCCGATGCCCGCTTCTTCCATGTGCGCAAGCACGGGTATCAAGGGGATTTCCAGCTCGTGCATGAGGTTGTCCAACGTGGCGGATTCGATGCGCGCACGCAGGTCCCGGCCGATGGCCAGGGCCATGAGCGCGGGATTTTGCGGATGGACGTTCACGTTATCCTGATAGCGGTCCTGGAGCTTGGGAAAACCGTAATCCCGGTCTTCAGGATTCAGCAGATACGCCGCCACGCCGAGATCGAACCAGGCCTTTAAAGGGATGGCGTTCCATCCGTCATTGCTTTTTAAAAGAAATTTGACGTCCGGCGTATACACTGTTGTGGCTGCGGCAAGAATGGCAGGGAGGGATTCCGCCTCCATACAGAGGAATTCCCGCTCACGCACGCCCAGGACGCAGCCCATGCGCGCCTGAATGAGCCCCACATCCTGATCCTGCACCAATGCGCGCAGTTCATTGGCGGGGGGGGCGATTTCGGTCCGTACCGGATCGTTTCCCTGTTGCGCCGGGGGTTCCATTTCCTGTTGCGGTTGAGAATCGGCGATCTGCGGCAGATCGCGCAGCAGGGAGCGGAATTCGAACTCCTGGAAAAAAGCGGTCAGGGCCGTGGCGTCCAGGCTGGCGCGGGCCAGGTCGTCCCGGGAGATGTCGCGCCCCTCTTCGGTGCGCAACGCCGTGAGCGTGCGGTAAAGGGGCAATTGTTCAAGTACTGGTTTAATTTTTTTCAGTTCGGCGGGCGTCAACTTTTCCGGATGCGCGCACAACTCATCCAGCGTCGCGTAGCGTTGGAAAATTTTTTCTGCGCCTTTGGGACCTATGCCGGGCACGCCCGGGATGTTGTCGCTGGAATCGCCGATAATGGCCTGGAAATCCGGCCATTGCTTCGGTTCAAGCCCCGTGTCGCGGCGAAAACTTTCCAGGGTGTCGAGTTTGTCGTTTTTCGCCATGGGGTCCCAGAGCACGACGTTTTCATCCAGACATTGCTTGAGATCCTTATCCGCCCCCACAATGACGACGGGGCGCTCCTTTTTCAGACGCATGGCCAGGCTGGCGATAAGGTCATCAGCTTCCACACCGTCGGAAACGCGCACCTTGAAGCCCAACAACTCCACTGCACGGCCGATGGGCTCGAGCTGGGTGATCAGATGCTCGGGAGTGGCCGTGCGCTGGGCCTTATAGGGGGCGTAAAGCTCATGGCGGAACGTGGGACCGCGGCCATCGAGAAAAAAGCCCAGGTACTTTGGATTTTCTTCACGTAATAGTTTAAGAAGCAGACGCAGCACAATGAAGAGGGCGTTTGTGGGGAACCCGTCGGAACGCTTGAGATCCGGGTAGGCGTAAAACGCGCGGTACACGTAAGCGCTGCCGTCCACAAGATATATCGGGTCCTTTGCAAAACCGAGACGTTGCTTCAAGGGTAGTGATTGCGGTTGGGACATACTCCACCTTTTTGTTGCCTGTTTGTCATGAATTCCGGCCGAGCCCTGCTGCCCGCGCGCCGTACCTCGCGTTATGTTGGCTCTTCATACCGTTAGCCGCACGTTGCGGCAACCGCTGCGACGCGGCGAAGCGGGTTGGAGCGGTTGCCGCAAGGCCGCAGCGTGAAAGGTCACCCGGATTATTGCGGATTATTGTGTTATCAGGTGATCCGGATTATGGATTGTAACAGGTTGCCACCCGAACGCTCTTCCGGAAGCCGGATGCGACAATGTAAGGACGCGCCCCGACAATGAGCATAGAAATACAGACGTTGGCCGAATGGGAAAAGGCGGGCATACCGGATATGCTTTCCATCGTCATTCCCGCGCACAATGAGGAGGGGCACATAGCGGCCACCCTGCGCGGCTTGGCGCGCGCCCTGGAAGACGCCGGCATTCGTTATGAGATTGTCGTGGTGAACGACAACAGCACGGACAAGACCGCATCCGTATTGGGCGAATTGCGCGCGGAAATGCCCCATCTGCGTTGTATCGAGAATCCGCCGCCCAACGGTTTCGGGTTTGCCGTGCGTTCGGGGCTGGCCAACTTCAAGGGCGAGGCCGTGGCCATTGTCATGGCGGACGGCTCCGACGATCCGCAGGATGTGGTGGCCTTTTATCAAACGCTGCGCGAGGGGTATGATTGCGTGTTCGGCAGCCGTTTTGGGAAAGGGGGCCAGGTGGTGGACTATCCCTTGCCCAAACTCGTGCTCAACAGGCTCGGCAACATGTTCATCAAACTGATGTTTTTCATTTCCTACAACGACGTGACCAACGCCTTCAAAATGTACCGGCGTCATGTCATCGCCGGCTTGCAGCCGTTGTTGTCCTACCATTTCAACCTGACCGTGGAATTGCCCCTGAAATCCATTGTGCGCGGTTACAGTTACCGTGTGCTCCCCAACAGGTGGTATAACCGCAAGGAAGGCATTTCCAAATTCCGTATCCGCGAAATGGGCTCGCGGTACCTGTTCGTGATATTGTACTGTCTGTTGGAAAAATGGCTTTCTCACAATGATTTCAAGGATCAGAGCGCGTTGTACAAGGATCAGCTTCAGGTCTGGCACCGCTGAGCCCCTTATTCTTGCCAAATGGCCCGTAACGACTTAATAGAATAAGAGGGAGTCTCTCAATGGGCTATTACGGCATCATCACCCATCCGCCGGGCGAGACAACACCCGCCCCCCCCGGACACGTATCGCCGATTCCGGGGGGAAGCGTCACGCCCGTCGCCGCAGGCCGCGTGACCGCGGGACCGGCGGGCTCCGTCACAGCGGGTCCCGCGGGACACGTCGTCGTTGGTCCTGCTGGGTCCATTACAACCGCCCCGGGGGGGCACATCACCACCGCACCCGCAGGTCACAGCGTGACTCATCCGGCGGGGCACACCGTGACCGCTCCGGCGGGGCATACCGTAACTGCTCCGGCGGGGCATACCGTAACCGCTCCGGCGGGGCATACCGTGACCGCTCCGGCGGGGCACACCGTGACCGCTCCGGCGGGGCATACGGTCACAGGTCCGTCAGGTTCCCTCACCATCGCGGAACCGGGCCGCTCCACCCCTGCGGCGTCCATCCAGGGCGTGCCCGGGAGTGATTCCACGAGGGGCGAGAGGGGAGCGATCATCGATTCCGGAGGGCAGGTTGTAACCGCATCCGCCCCCGCTGTGGCGGACGGCTATTTTCCTGGACACGCCGTTACCGGCGAGAGCGCATCCCCGGTGGCGGTCGCCGGTGCGGAAACAAGCATTGCCGGAGCTGCAGTTGTGAGTGCGGGCGGCACTGAGATCCGCGACGCTGCAACAGGGGGCGGTGAAACGGCAATGGGCAGGGGCGGAGACACGGTGACGGGCGCGCATACGGTCCAGCCCGCCGCTGTGGTTGTGCAGGGGAGCACGGGCCCTACGGGGCGTGATGTGTTCTCCGGCGCCGCCGATAAGCGGGTGGCCCACCGCGGCAAGGGGGGCGGGACTTCGCAGGCCGCTCCGCATGGTCCCCAAAAGCGCGCGCCGTTCAATCACGTTCAGATAGGAGGGCATATTGTGGACGTCACCACGTATGAGCCCATTTCCTTTACGGATAAGATGGAACAGGCCGGAATTCCCACAGGGAATCTCGCCGCTGGAAGCCGCAAAGGCCTGACTATCCCTGATTTCAGACGCTCGGCGCAAAATATCCAAAAAGGGGGCACCACTGTTTCCGGGGTCGGCAGCACGCAATACACCACCTACCCCATGCCCAACGCCGACGCCTGGCTTCCCGAGGTGATCCCGCCCTTCAGCGTGCTCAGTGGACCCGGGTTGCTGTCGGACCCGCAGGTTCATTTCGGCATCACGCTACCGGACAGAAATTCAATGCGGGTTCTTGATCCGGCCGGCAGCCTAGTCAGCCAAAAGGCTTGAGTCCAAGAGGCGTAAATTAGGAATGCCTCCGGCGGCTCAAGAACCTTTTGAAAAAGGTTCTTGAGAATCTCCAAAACGTTTTAATATCGTTTCCCATTCATAGTGTCGGGGCAAAGCACCCCTTTCTGCACTATGGGAGGAATTGCCAGGCTTGGAACAATGCCAGAAACAATATTGTATCTGTTTGATATTATGAAATTTAAAGTTTTGGAAAGGGGGTCCGGGGGGAGAACCTTTTTCAAAAGGTTTCCCCCCGGAAGTTTTCATAAATTAATTTAGAAATGGGAAATGGTATAATTTGTATAACCTGCCGACATGTCGTTTTTCCGGCGTCCGGAGGCCTCCCCAGGCCGTCGTGCGGCGCGAAAGCCCTCGACTTTACAATCATTCTGCCCTACCTGCGCCGTCATCGTGGGCCATGTGCCGTTCCAAAATGACATAATAGCCTGGAAGCAGGGCATACAGCCGTTTTCGCCCCTCCGGCGTGAGCGTGAGCTGTTTCGCCCGCTTGTCTTCATTGTGGGGCGCGGCCTGCACCAGTCCCTCGGCCTGGAGCGCGGCGAGGGTCTTGCTGACCACGGGCTTGGAAACGTCGAGCTTATCCGCCAGTGCGCACGCTTGCAGACCGCTGCCGCCGGGTTCGCGATCCAGGAGGATGCAGATGAGAAACCGCGTCTGTGAAAAACCCTGGGCCGCGAAATACTGCTCCAAATCACGCAGCAGTACGCTGGCGCTGCGCAGCAGCCTGAGCGCGTTGTTCACCGCCGGGACATCCATTGCCGGGAATCGTCGCTTGTAGGCGTCGAGAATTTCACTTGTGGGGAGATCCTTGAGAAAAAACATGGCTATGCCTTTTGCTCCTGTTCCCGCAAAACGTCGCGCAAAACGCCGGCCGCGTTGAGCGCCGCGGGAAAACCGGCGTATACTGCCATATGGATGCAGATTTCCATAAGTTCTTCCGGAGAAATGCCCACATTGAGCGCCGCGTGGAAATGGACGCGCAACTGGGGCGCGGCGGTGCCCATGGCGGCCAGGGCCGAAACCGTGGCCAGTTCCCTGTCGCGCAGGCTCAACCCCGGGCGTGAATAGATATCGCCGAAGGGAAATTCAACGACGTATCGCGCGAGGTCGGGTGCGAAAGCCGCAAATGATTCCAGAACGTCCAATCCCGCCTGTCCGTCCACCTTTTCCAACATCTTGAGCCCTTGCGCATAGCGTGTCGTCATGATCGCCTCCTATTTAATAAGCATGCTAACCATATAGTTAGCCGGTTAACTATTGTCAAGAAGGTGACGTAACTTCGATCCATAAGGATTTCAGGGGAATCATGAAGAGGGTAATATAAAGTTTTACTTGAACGCCGCCAGGATGTTGGAATAGCGGTCCGTCCATGGGGAGATGCGGGGCAGGCCGCAATCTTCGAGTGACAGCCAATGCAGCTGCGTGCGCATGTAGCGGGCCGTGGTTCGGCTGCGGGTGAGAGCGCCCCATATGGTGGCTTCGGCATCCGGATCAATGTTTTGTACGCGCCGTTTCAGGAGGCCGAACGCGCCGATTTCCCGGGCATTGGCCAGCAACACCGGTTCCAGATCGAGAAATTTGTTGGAGATGTGGAAGAGCACCACGCCGTCGGGCATGAGCCGTTGCAGATAGAGTTCCATGGCCTCCACCGTGATGAGGTGCATGGGGATGGAATCCGAATTGAAGGCGTCCACGAGCAGCGCGTCAAAGCGGACGTTGCTTTCCTTCTCCAGGGAGAGGCGGGCGTCTCCGGGCGTCAGCCGCAGATGCGCCTTGCAATTGCGCAGGAACGTGAACCAGTTTTGCGCCACGTGGATATTGTAGGGGTCGAGTTCGTAAAAAGTCATGTCCTGGCGCGGCCGGCCGTATGCGGCCAGAGACCCGGCGCCCAGGCCGATGATGGCCACGCGCTCCAGGGGCAGAACGTCGGAAGCCAGCAACTCGCCCGCTGGGTTGGTCCGGTGGTAATAGGTGAGGGCGATGTTTTGCCGTTCCGGAGAGAGAAACTGCGCTCCGTGCAACGTGGTGCCGTGCTTGAGAAAGCGTTTGTCTCCCTGGTCGTAAATCGTATAGATGCCGTAAAAGTTTCTGTGCTTGGCAAGGAGTGTCTGCCCCGGTTTGAGCTGCTCCACTCCCTGCGCCAGCAACAGGGCCGCGAGCAGAGCCAGGGCCTGGCTCCAATGGCGGCGTTGCGCGGCGAAAAACACCAGGGCCAGAAGCAGGCCCGCGGCGGCGGCGATAAGAGATGACGCCCCGGGTGTGGCGCGCCCCACGACGTATGACCAGAGCGCCAAAATAACCGCCAAGGCGAGTGGCGCCAGAACATCCCGCGCGGCAAGGCGCTCCCTGCGGCGCAGGGCCAGGCCGGCGGCCAGAAGCGCGAATCCGGCCGCGTATTCCACCACAGCGTTGGAGAGCAGGGGAATGACCCAGCCGACCAGCACGCTCCCAAGAAAACCGCCAAGGGACAGGTAAATATAAAAGGCGGCGAGTTCCCGCACATCCGTGGGGCGGGCGCGGTTCAGCTCCCCGTGGCAGATAACGCAGCTGCACAACAGCACCGCAAGATGCACCCCGAGGAGCGCGAGAATGGGCAGGGTGTAGGATTGGAGTTGCAGGCCGAAAAGCAGCACGGCCGCGGCCGCCAGGAGCGGAAAGCGTTGTTCCAGCCAATCGGGATACCAGGGGCGCTCCTTGAAGGTCAGAACAAAGCTGAGCAGATACAGGGCCAGGGGCGCAACCCAGATTAAGGGGGCGGAAGCCAGGTCAAAGGTGATGACATTGGTGACGGAGAGAAACAGGGCGGTCCCGGCGCAACTCAGCAGCAGCCAGCTCAACCTGCTTCGTGCGCCTCCCGGGGCCTGGGAGGCCAGGGCCGCTGCATGCGTCTGGGGCAGTCTGCCGGCCCAGAAATGAACAAAGAGAAACACGAGGGCGGTGATCGCGTAAAGGATTTGCCACACGGCCAGTTGACGCCCCAAACCGAGGAACGGCTCCACAAGCAGGGGGTAGCTGAGAAGTCCGGAAAAGGAACCCAGGTTCGATGTCGCGTACAGAACGTAGGGGTTGGCGCTGTGACGCAAGCGGGCGCTGGAAAGGTAGCGCTGCAGGAGAATCGAGAGCGAGGAAAGCACGAAAAAGCACAGGCCGATGGAGGAGAGGATGGTCCAGGCGATGTCCAGTGCGAAGGGCAGATCCGCTTGCCGGGCCGTCAGATAGCGTAGGGGGATGGGAAAAAGAAACAACGGCGCGAGAGGCACAAGAACCTGCAAGCGCCGGAACCAGGCTTGTTGCGCCAGCCGCCCCGCAAGATGGGCGTAGCCGTAGCCCAGGAGCAACAGCGCCTGGAAAACCATGACGCTGATGCCCCACACCAGGTAACTGCCGCCGAAACCTGGCAGCATGGCCTTGGAGGCCATGAGCTCCACCTGAAAGAGCAGAAAAGAGGAAAGAAAAACCAGGCAATGCAGCAATACGAGCATAAATGTTCCGCCTCGGTGAAAGAAGAGCGGGGGGCTGGATGTAAGAGCGTGCCGGTCCCGGTTAGAGCATTTAAACTTTGAAAAAGTTGAAAGGCTCTGCAAAGATTTGCTTGCAAATCTTTGCCGCGAAATGATTGTAGGCGGGCTTTGCCCGCCGTTAAGCGATCATTTCAAGCGTTAACTGCTCTAAAAGAAAAATTATAACGTCGCGGGCTTCGCGCCCGCACGACGACCAGGGGGAGGCGCATCCAGGACCCGCGAATATTTGAACAAATCCGTTAATAGTACAGAGCGTTCTGTAAATAGTTTTGGAGATTCTCAAGAACCTTTTTCAAAAGGTTATTGAGCCGCCGGAGGCCATATTTTTAGGCCGCCGGAGGCGTTCCTCATTTTTGACATCAAAATACTTACTGCAACGTGTCGTAAAAAGAGGCAAGGGCGTTGATGACGCGCTTTTCAGTCCAGACACGCTCCATAAACGAACGCGCCTCACGGCCTGCCTGCTCCCGGGCTTCCGGATCGCGCAGCAGGTCGCGCAGGGTCGTCTCCAAGGCGTTGTTGTCCCTGGCGATGATCCAAGGCAAAGACGCGCAGGCGAAAAATTCACGGATGTTCCCGATGTTGAAGCCGTCCAGCCCGGCAATCACGGGGCGCCCCTGCGCCAGGGCTTCCAGCGAGGCCATGCCGTAATACCCCTGCATGTGATCGAAGAATATGTCGCAGCGCTGTTTGCGCAGCAGGCATTCAGCATGGGGCGTGTTTTCAATGATGTCGAGGGCAAGCTCGGGGAAATCCGGAGCCAGGCGTTCATAGATCGCCAGCAGGTCGTCTGTGTTCTTGAGGTCTTTGCGTGTGGGAGAGTGCGCGAGGATAACGCGCTGATCGTCCTGTCTGGGATCGGGGGCGTAGCAAGCCATGTCTTGGGGCACGAAATTGGGCTGCCACACCGCGCCGGGCAGTTTTGGGAGCAGGTCGGGCGTGCTTACGAGCAGGTTTTTGCGGCCGAGTCGGCGATATTTATCTTGAAAAAAGAGGGGATCGCCCCTGAAATCAGGATGCCCGTGGTGGTGGTGTACGATGGCCTTGCCGCGCATGAATTGCGCCGGAGTAAAGGGGCCGAGTTGTATGGATTCGTCGCAGACCAGATGGAAATGAAAAACGTCGGCCTGTCGCAGAACCTGCTCCAGTTCCTGCATCCCGCGGCCGTCGAGCCAGGGCAGATGCAGGTCTTTGGGGAACATGAAATTGTAGCGCAGTTCAGTGGTGATCAAACGGCACTGGTGCGCCGTATGCCTGTTCAACGCCCGGCACATGAGGATGGCGGTTCCAGCCGGGTCGTTGACGGCGATCATGGCGATGCGCATGAAGAGTACCTTTGCAGCCTGCGTCTGCCGCGCAGTCTCAGGAGAGCACTTCCCGCGGCGCGTCTTGCGGAACTTCCGGCATCGCCAGGGTCAAAATCTCCCAGTCGAGCATTTCCTCACACTGGGCGCTGCGCTTGAGCCGCGCTCCGATCACCTCGTCCCAATGCACGGGAGAAAGACCGTTTCCCGGGCACTTCACCGTGATGTCCGAGGCCGTGATGCGGTGCCCCGCCGGTAAATCGCGGGTAAAGACGATGCTTTTGCGCAGTTTTGCGGCGGAGTTGCGTTCGCTGGGGTACACGGTCTTTTCCGTCACCTTCATGGCGGCTTCCACTTCCCGGATCATGGCGCACAGGGCCTGCAAGTCCTTGGGCTCGATGGAGGCCTGGTGATCCGTACCGCGCATGGTGCGGTCCAGAGTGAAATGGCGTTCGACAACGCACGCGCCCAGGGCCACGGCGGCCACGCTCGGGCCCAGGCCGGACTCGTGGCCGGAATACCCCACAGCCAGGCCGTAGCGCCGGCGCAACGTGGCGAGCACAGGCAAGGCGATATGTTCATTGGGGCAAGGATAGCTGGAATTGCAATGCAGGAGGATGATGCGGTCGTGATAACGGCGCAGTTCGTTCACGGCCACGTCCACGTCCCGCAAGCCGCTCATGCCGGTGGACATGATCACCGGCACCCCGGACTCGCCCACTTGTCGCAACAGGGGAATGTTCACGAGATCGGCGGAGCAAACCTTGAACAGCTCCATGCCCAAGTCGAGCATCTGCCGTGTGCTCACGTGGTCCCAGGCGGAGGCGAAGAACACAAGCCCCAATTCCTCGGAAAGGGCCTTGAGTTCGGCCATGGCCTCCACATCCAGCTCCAGGGCCAGGCGGTGTTCGCCATAGGTGGGGCCGAAGCTGTTGGGGCCCGTATAGGGCGCTTCGCGGCCTGCGCGGGAGAACATGGCGTCCACGTCCCGCTTTTGGAATTTGACGGCGTCCGCCCCTGATCGCGCCGCGGCGTGGACCATCTCCTTGGCCACGGAAAGGTCGCCTTGGTGGTTGTTGCCGATTTCGGCGACAATGAAGCAGGGGCTGCCGGGGCCTATGCGTCTGCCGGACTTCAATCGAGTGCTGGTATTGATCTTCATAATCGCACGATCTCCAGGCCCCGTGTTGCGCACAGGGGCGCTAGTTGTTCATAAATCTCGTTTTGCCGGCCAAAGGACGTGATCAACACCGCATCGCAGGAAACGGTGTCCAGGATTTGCGGCGGGCAGACAACATGGCCGTGAAAAAGGGTTCCTTGTTTGGCGATGTCGTTATCCAACAGGGCCACGATTTTGAACGGCAAGGTGCTCAGCGTGGACAACACCACCTCGCAGGTTTCCGACGCGCCGAACAGAACCAGCCGCGACAGACCGCGCGCCTGTACGCGCGACATCTTCTGGGCGATGCAGTTCTTGAGCCCGGTATAGATTTGGATGGTTTCGCTTGAATACTGGGCAAACATTTCCCCGCGGCGCGTTTCTCCCGCGGGTGTGAGCAGGTAGCGGTAGCTTTTCCCGTTGCGCGCCTCGAACACAATCAGCTTTTTTTCCTGCAAGTCACGAAGATACTGATTGATCATGGCGCTGCTTACGCCGAGCCTGCGTCCAAGCTCGCATTGCGAAACATCGTTTTCCTGGGACAAGGCGTCAAGTATGGCCAGAAGTCGGCTGTCCTTGCTGGGCTTATAGTAGCATTGGCGCAAATGGAGCATCAATTGATCATTCACCAAGCGAGTAGTTTGACGGTCTCTTTGCTCGTGTAACAGGGAGCCGCTGTCGGCACAAGCATTATCAAGGGATTTGTGGTCGCGCTGTTTGAGCTGGACGAGCATGTCATGTTCTCCGCAAGAGGTCATTCATTCACTGTGTGAATATCTTATCGGCCAAAAATGCCCTGACTATAGTAAAGCAAGAAAAATGCCACGCTAGCGCATTTTCGCCTTGAAACAAGGCTCTCCCCTGAAACAATTTCCAAT
>CAZFCK010000051.1:0-23325 GCA_964517355.1 uncultured Desulfovibrionaceae bacterium
AGAGAAATGCATAAGAGCATCTAGCGCTTTTCAAGCGTGAGATGCTCTAGTCTATTGACAGGTGGGAAACGCTGCTGCAATAATTATAATGGTGAAAGCTGGCGAGCACGGATATGTTTATATGAATTAAAAGGATAGATGTAATGCGCATCCTTGTGGTGGAAGATACGAAGGTATTTGCCAATATGCTGCAACGCCGGATTGCTTCTGAGCTGGGATTTGAAGTCGTTGTCACAACCAGCCTTGCATCCACGAAGCAATTGCTGCGCGATACGCATCTGTCTTTTGACGCGGCGCTTCTTGATTTAACGTTGACTGACTCCTATCATGGTGAAATTGTGGACTATGTGGCTCCACGCATGCCTTCAATCGTGCTCACCGGCAATATGGATCAGGAAACCCGCGATAAGATGTGGGAAAAAAACATCGTCGATTATGTTGTCAAGGAAAATACCGAAAGCATAACCTATGTCGTCAACGCGCTTGACAGGTTGCATAAAAACAAGACGATAACCGTATTGCTTGTGGACGATTCCGCCATGACGCGCCGGCAACTCGGAAATCTTCTGAAGGTGCATGGCTTTCAAGTGCTCCTGGCGGGAGACGGACAACAGGGGTTGGAAAAGTTGCTTGAGCACCCCCAGGTGAAGCTGGTTATCACGGATTGTATCATGCCGCGCATGGACGGCTTCATTTTTGTGCGGGAAATCAGGCGAATATATGATAAGAACCGGTTGGCGATCATAGGAATGTCCGCAGAGGGTGACGGGTTCATGTCTGCCGGCTTTCTTAAATCCGGGGCCAATGATTTTTTAAAAAAGCCGTTTGTGAGCGAGGAGTTCTATTGCCGGGTAAATCACAACATTGAAATGCTTGAATACATAGCGGCGATAGAGCGCCTGTCCAACGAAGATCCGCTCACAGGTCTTTACAACCGGCGTTGTTTTTTCAATAAGGGATATGCCCTGGTGGAGGATGCTGTCCGCACCAAGCGTACGCTGGCCTGCATCATGCTGGATATTGATTCATTTAAGGTGATCAACGACACTTACGGGCACGATGCGGGCGATCTTGTGCTTGTGCGTTTGGCAGAAATATTGCGTGGTTTTTTTGGCGGACAGAGCATAGTGGCCAGGTTCGGTGGCGAGGAATTTTGCGTGCTGCTTCCTGATGTGTCGATTCCAGAGGTGCGCAGACTTTGTGAACAGCTGCGCGCCGCAGTCGAAGCCGCCACAGTGAAAACGACCGATGACACCGTGAATTTTACCGTGAGCGTCGGATGTTGCGATATTGCCGGCGCCTCGTTGGCCCAAGTGGTGCGGCAGGCCGACGCTTTGCTCTATGAGGCAAAGCGTTCAGGGAAAAACAGAGTGTTGTATTCCGAGAACATACTCGGTGCATAAAGCCTATGCCCATAGTCAACGTAACGAATACGGAAGTGCCGGCATTCGCTCCACAGCTGAACGTGGTCGTGGGGAGCACGGCTCTTGTCGAACCTCAAGGCGTTGGGGAACGATTTAAGACGACCTTTGTCGGATGGGATACGGGGCGGTTCATAATTTTGCGTCTCCCGAGCAGACTCGAATTGCGGGAGCACCTCTATACGGGGAAATTGGTCATTGTGCGGTACTTGAGCTGCAGTGGCGACGTCTGCGGCTTTCAATCCGCAATTCATGGCATAAATTATAAACCGCAGCATCTGCTTTTTCTGGACTATCCCGCCAAACTGGAGACTTTTCATCTGCGTAAGGAAAGCAGAGTGGATTGTTTTCTCCCGGCGACTTTGACCCTGCAAGACGGCAGTACGCAACAGGCGTCCATTGTCAACATCTCAAAGGGCGGCTGCCGTATTGGTCTGGGGTCGGCCCTGGGAGAGCACGGCTTCACTGTAGGGCAAGAGATAGTCTGTGAATTTGTGATGTTGGGACAAGACTACGCGGCGAAAAGGTTTGTGGCTCTTGTACGCAGCATTTCGGATGAAAATGCGAAAACGTTTATAGGGGTAGAGTTCAAAGAGGTTGACGCGGCGTTGCGTGACGATATCGAAAAATATGTGCAATCCGTGAGCGACTATCTCGCAGTTGGGTGTCCTGAAAAACATGGTTAGGACGTGGAGCGAATGAAGTTGCGTGAGGTGAACCCTTTCAAAACTCTATAAAATCCTGAAACTCTAGCATGTTAACCTTATGTGGTTGTTTCCTTTACTCCGAAAGTGCCTTCGGGGGAAAACCTTTCTGTAGAATGGTTCTCCGCCCCAAACTCCGTTTTTCTCGTCCGTGAATAAGTTTTTCCGGCGGAAATTTATTCATCCTTGTCCGGCAGCCATGCTTCCACGCGATTGCGCCCTCTTTGCTTGGCGTTGTAGAGCGCCCAGTCTGCATACCGCATGAGCGGTTCCAATTCGGTGGTCGCCCCCAACTCCGCCACACCAGCGCTTACCGAAAGCTGCATTTTTTCTTTGTCTTGAGCCAATGTGATCCGTTGTGTTTGTATACGGATGCGCTCGGCGACGATGCATGCGTCATTGAGGGTTGTTTCGGGAAGCAAGACCACGAATTCCTCGCCGCCTATGCGGGCGAAAAGGTCGGTTGTGCGTATTTCCTGGAGAACGACGTCTGCGAAGGCGGTCAGCGCATGGTCGCCGGTTTCGTGTCCATGGGTGTCGTTAATCCTTTTGAAGTGGTCCAGGTCGAAAATAGCCAGACATAAGGGGTGATTGTAGCGCATGGCCCGAGAGATTTCCTGGGTTGCGTGCTCCGTGAAATAGCGGCGGTTTTTGGCGCCGGTGAGGCTGTCGGTTATCGCCAGGAGCTTGAGTTTTTCTTCGGTCTGTTTGCGCAGTGTCGCATCGCGCACGCTCCCTACCGCGCACCATTGTCCGCCGTGCTGGAACGAAGCCACCACCACCTCCACGGGAAACGTTGAGCCGTCTTTCCGTATGGCCGTGAGGTCCGTTGTCTGGCCGATAATGGGACCCTGTCCGCTGAGCGTGAAGCGCTGCATCGCACGCTGCGCCAACATGCTGTCCTTTTCACTGGCGATGAGCTCATGCACCGCGTGCCCCATGGCTTCAGTCGCGGTATATCCGAACATACTTTCAGCTCCGTCATTCCAGAACGATATCTTGCCATAGGCGCCGATCATGATAATGGCGTCCAGAGTGGCGTTACTCATGGCGCGAATAGTTTCCTCGCTTTCGCGCAAAGCTTGCTCGGCATGTCTGCGTTCCATTATTTCTTTTGATAGTTCGGCATTAAGCTGTGAAAGTTCCGCGACCCGTATACGCACGGAACGCTTAAGGCGGAAGTTGAAAACAAAAAGCAGACAGGAAAGCGAGAGAGCGGCGGCCATGACGATGAAGAACCACCAGAGAAAACGCTCCATGATGGAAGAGGGACCGGGAGTGTATATGAAGCGGGCAATATCGTAATGCGCTTTGGCCATGCCGAGGTTGACGTAGGTTTGGGCCATGGCGTTCCAGCGACCGGGGTTCATATGCCCCACCTGGACGAGATCGGGCAGAACGAGTTGTTTTATGGTCTGGGCCTCATAACGTAAATGGTCGCGCGTTTTTTTCGTATCGTATTTGGTGAGAAGCAGCTCGATGATCTCTTCAGGATGGCGAAGGGCGTATTCCCAGCCCATGAGGCTTGCCTGGCGAAACGCTTCCACCGTATCCGGATGCTTATTCAGGAACTCTGTGGAAGTAAAAAGGCAATCACCATAAAAATCAACCCCATAAGTACCTGGACGGATAAAGGTGCAGGGAATGCCGCGCTCCAGCAAATAATAGGGTGTGTTGGTGATATACGCTCCTGTGGCGTCGATACGTCCGTCAAGCAGTTCTTCAATGTCCCATGTGACTGGGGCCAACATGAGCTTTTCTTTTTGCAGGCCTTCATCCCAGAGCATTGCCCAAAGATCGGGTTGACCATCAGGATCAAGCATGAGCCGTTTGCCCACCAGTTGATGGGGGCTGTTGATGCGGCTGGATTTGAGCGTCATGATCACGTTGGGGGAATGCTGCATGATCACGGCAAGAGCGACGACTGGTTCTCCATGAAGGTATTTAAGCAATAGTTCGGGGCCGGCGGTACCGAAATCCGCCTGGCCGCGCAGTATGGGACTCAGATAATCTGTGTCTTTACTATACGGCGACAAGGTTACGTCTAAACCGGCCTGGGCGTAGTAGCCCTTCTCCAGCGCCGCGTAATAGCCAGCGAATTGAAACTGGTGATGCCATTTAAGCTGCAGCGTCACCTTGCGCGGAGAGGAGTCCGGT
This sequence comes from uncultured Desulfovibrionaceae bacterium, assembly GCA_964517355.1. Taxonomy (GTDB): domain Bacteria; phylum Desulfobacterota; class Desulfovibrionia; order Desulfovibrionales; family Desulfovibrionaceae; genus CAZFCK01. The sequence goes on from CAZFCK010000051.1 coordinate 4,283, forward strand.
AAGACCATTGCCGGTGCTGCGAGAACGCCGAGAAGAGCGCACAACAATATGCAAATCCGGTTGAGGTGATTGTGAGTTCGATTTTTCGTACGATGCGCCATGATAGTATCGTCAATTGATGACACGGTGTTGAAGGGTGCACCACAACTACGGAATTTTGCTCTATTTCATATACGTTCTTTGGGGAGAGTTTTCCAGGAAAACTTTCACGGGAGCAAGAAGGGTAAAGGCGGGGTGAGTGATAGCGCGATGCAACGGTCAATAGTAAATCGCAATACGGTTATGTCTTTTGCTGCGAAAGTACCACCTGGAGGAAATGACCGCGTTGCCGGGGTGCTCCTCCCGGCCTCATCACAGTGGCGGCATATTTATCATTGAGGATATCATTTCAAAACGTTTCTGAAAGAGGTTCTTTTCCTCGAAAAATCATATTCGCATTACCCTTCGTCGATAAGGGGATAACCACGTTTCCGAAAACTCTTAATCCGCTGGAAAAAGGCTCGGATCTTGTCAGGAGAATGCGTAAGGAGATAATTGCTGGGGGGTTACAACAAGGCTTTCCGGAAACGAATGGCCGCGGAAACAAAGTTCGGCGCCCATTCCGGAACGCCCAAGGCATGGACGTGTGTGTAAGTGGCCAAGGTGTTTTTATAGACCAGTCCGTCGAGACCGGCCAAAATTCCTTCGCCGCGTGCCAGTCTGAGAGCGAATGTCAGTTCCGCCCCATCCGCCGCAACGGCTCGCGAATAATGAAATTCGTGCCCGCGTAAGGTCTTGCCTTGGCTGAAGAAAGGGTTAGGGTGATCGACAGCGGCTTCGACATAGCCGAGGCCTTCAGGTTTTGCACCCAGCTCTATGCGAATCGGAAAGACGCCGGCCATGGGAAATTGTTGTCCCTCATGCACAATGCCTTGGCAGAGGTACATAAAACCACCGCATTCCGCAAAAACGGGCATGCCCATTTCCACCAGCTGCCGCACGCGCTGTCGTATGCGTGTATTTTTGGCCAAGGCCTCGGCGTGCAGCTCAGGGTAGCCGCCCCCTATGTACAGACCGCCGATTTCGGGCCAATCGTCTTGCGACAGAATGCTCAACTCGACGATATCGGCTCCGGCGCGCTGCAAGGCCTCGATATTCTCTTCATAATAGAACCACATGGCTGCGTCCCTGATGATTCCGATGCTCACGCCTCGAGCAGGGGTCTGGCGGGGCCACAAGGTTTCTGCCAGGCGTTTGGCCTCGGGCACAGGGGGGGCGCTTACAGCGATATTCCAGAGGGCGTCAAGATCGAGATGCTTTTCCATCATATCGGCCAGATGGTCGAGCACTCTGTCGTCATGATGTTCGTGACTTGAGACGAGCCCCATATGGCGTTCTGGAATAGGGGTTTCGGACTTGGGAAGCATACCCAGCACAGGCACGCCGGTATAATGTTCTATGGCCTGGCGCAACATGGAGCGGTGGCGCTGTCCGGCTGTGCGGTTGCAAATCACGCCTGCGATAGTGAGATTTTGTTCGAAATTGCAACATCCGGCAACGATAGCGGCGGCTGTGCGCGTCATCTTGGTGCAGTCCATGACAAGGATGACCGGAGCATGCAGCAGGCGGGCGAGAGCCGCTGTGGAGCAGGAGCCATGGAGGTCTTTGCCGTCGAAAAGGCCCCTGTTGCCTTCAATGCAGCAGACTTGGGCGTTTTGGGCCCTATGCCAGAAAAGCGCGCATAAGGCATCTTCAGACATGAGAAAAGGGTCCAGATTCGAAGCCCTGTTTTTGGCGGCCAAGCTCAGCCAAGCGGCATCGATATAATCCGGACCCTTTTTAAAAGGAATAACGGTATGTCCGCTGCGTACCCAGGCCCTGGCCAATCCCAAGGAGACAGTGGTTTTGCCAGACCCACCGTTTAACCCAGCGATTATACAACGTGGCCGGTGCATGATGTCTTCGGTTGTGCCTCGGGCAATATGTCCATCGGTGAGACACGTTGTAAGAAAGGAAGACTACTCCTCTCCCTCTTCAGTCGCATGTTGCTTGCCGGCGCCGGCAAGACCGTACATGGTGGTGCTGCCGCTGGACCAGAACTCGAGCTTTTGGTCATTGACAAGAGCGGTAAGAACCTTTTTTACTTCGCGGGCTTTCATGTCGGGCAGAGCCTTGGTGAAGTCGTTGAAGTAAAATTTGGTTTTGCCTTTTTTTTCCGCCAAGAAATCCAGAATAGCTTGTTTCGCTTCTTCCAGTTCCATTGTAACCGCCTCTTTTTTACACCGGGCACAGATTCCTGTGCCCGGATAGTTCATGCGAACGTCTATTTAACGTGTTCTGTCCATTTGAAATGGGTGGACTGGCGCCAGGTGTAGTAGGCGTGATCACGGAAATCATCGATGCAGTGATGGGAGAACTCGAGACCGGTGATCTCGTAGAAGGATTCCCAGCCAATGCGTTCGGCCCAGTCGCCGATGCGCTCGTATTTCATGGCGTTGGCGGACCAGGCGTTGATGATGGTGCGGATGGTGTCGGTCAAGGTTTTCCAACGGGGAGGCTCGTTGGGGATGAAGGCCACAACGACCTTGGAGAGCTTGGGCTCGGAAATGCGGTTGGAAATCTTGCCGCCGAGCATGATGACGCAGCCGTCGGCATCGCCGTCCGCCAAAGGCATGGAGGGGCACATGGTGTAGCAGTTGCCGCAGTACATGCAACGGTCGACTTTTACGGACACGCTGTTGAGTTTTTTGCCGTCAACTTCAACCTTGGTGGGCTTAATGGCGCCCAAGGGGCAAGCGGCAACGGCCAGGGGGATTTCACACAGGTTGTCCAGCCACTCGTGGTCGATGCGCGGGGGTTTGCGGTGGATGCCGACGATACCGATATCGGAGGCATGCACGGCGCCGCACATGTTCAGGCAGCAGGCCAGGGAAATGCGGCAGATGGCGGGCAAGGTCATGGACTGGAATTCAGCGAACATCTCGTCCATGATGGCCTTAACCGGACCGGAGGCGTCCATGGCCGGAGTGTGGCAATGCACCCAGCCCTGGGTGTGGACAACGTTGGAAATGGAAGCGCCGGTGGCGCCGATGGGGAACTTGAAGCTGCCGCCGGCGAACTTGCGAGACTTCAGATCATCCTTCAGAGCCTGCAATTTAGCCTCGTCGTCAACCATGAATTCCACGTTGTTACGGGTGGTGAAACGCAGGTTGCCGCCGCAATATTTGTCGGCGATTTCGCACATCTCGCGAATATGGGTTACGCTCATCAAGCGCGCGGTGCCGCAACGGACGGTGAAAATCTTGTCGCCGCTTTCGGCCACGTGCACCAGAACACCGGGCTCCAGGATTTCATGGTAAATCCATTTACCCTTGTTCTCTTTGATGACAGAGGGGTAAAACTGTGCGTAATGCTTGGGGCCGATGTCAGTGATGCGGTTCTCCATCGGCTTGGCGGGATTGTACCCGGAAGAAATGAATGCCATGATATCTATCCTCCACTCTGCTTAGCGTTGATGGCGTTTGCGGAAAGAAACGATGTCGGTCTCGAAGCCGCCCGGTACTTCCTCTTCCTTAAAGAAGATGTAGGGGTTGGAGCGCGGTTCGCCAACATGCTGAGGCACAGCGTCGACACCGACAACCTCGAGCAGAGTCTGGAAGCCCAGACGGCGCATGGTCTCGCCCAGACGCTCGCGGTTCTTGCCTTCTTCCATCCACCAATCCCAGATATTTTCAATGTATTCTTTGACTTCGTCAAAGGGCTCTTCCACAGGCACGAACGGAACAACCAGGGAACCCAGTTGCGAACCGTCGAGAATGGGAGCCTTGGCGCCGCACAGGATGCTTGCGCCGCGCTCGTCGCCGATGTGCAGGGCACGGGGCATGACGTTGATGCAGTGCATGCAGCGTACGCAGTTCTTGTTGTCGATGGTCAGCTTGCTGCCGTCATAGCTCATGCATTTGGTGGGGCAACGTTCGACAACTTCCTTGACGATATCGAATTTGCCCCAGTCGCGACCGGCATGGGCGCCGGCATTGGGAGCAAATTCACCGCCAACGTAGGCTTTTACGCCTTCCTGGTCGATTTTGATATCGTCTTTCCAGGTACCGACAACAGCGAAATCGGAACGCGCGGAAGCGGCGACACAACCATTGGGGCAGCCGTCGAGTTTGAACTTGAACTTGTACGGGAACGCGGGGCGGTGCAATTCGTCCTGATACTCTTGAGTCAGGTGGTAGCAGAGTTCCTGCGTGTCGTAACAAGCGAATTCACAACGGGACTGGCCCAAGCAGGCTGCGGGGGTACGCAGGTTGGAACCGGAACCGCCAAGGTCGGTGTCCAGATTATGGGTCAGTTCATAGAAGATTTCTTCCAGCTGCGGGGTGGTGGTGCCCAAGAACACGATGTCGCCGGTGGAACCGTGCATGTTGGTCAGGCCGGAACCGCGCAAATCCCACAGGTCGCACAATTGGCGCAGAAATTCGGAGGAATAGTATTTGCCCGAGGGTTGGTTGACACGCACAGTGTGAAAGTGCGCAACGCCGGGGAACATTTCAGGCTGGTCGCAGTAACGGCCGATAACGCCACCGCCGTAGCCGAAAACGCCAACAATACCGCCGTGTTTCCAGTGGGTTTCCTTCTCTTTGAAAGAAAGCTCCAGGACCCCCAGAAGATCTTCAGGGCAGTCAACGGGGATCTGATAGTCCAGACCCTTTTCATTTTTCTGCCGTGCTTCGACTTCCTGCTTGATGTCGGACACGAAGCTGGGCCAAGGCCCAGTCTCGAGTTGGTCCAACATGGGAGTTTGGTGTTTCGCCATTGCCTTACCTCCACATTGCTTGGTTAAGGTTCAAGACGTTCATACTTGCGCCAGGAGCGTCTCCGATCCTGAGCATGGCGTATAAGGCAGCACCGCTGTCTGGGCCTCCAGACGCAATTTCCACCGGCCACGCCGTTTTGCCGTGTTACAGAATTCACTTGTAGACTTCTTTCGTAGAAGTAAACGAGTGTGTTGTCAAGCAATAAACACTGCTTGTGATTGCCGGAACCTGCTCCAGCAAAGGCTTCACAGGCAATCTAAAGCGAGGATTCGACTCTAGTGCACCGTCATGCTTCAAACAAATGCTATACACTTCAGACCCTGGCAAATGCAAGTCCTTGACGGCAAAATACGTTCATGTCAATCACGGTTTCTCGTTATTTCATAAAGGAGGCATCATTATGCATGATGATCGCGGCGCTTATTATTACCCCAATCCGGCTCAAAAAACCACGCGCATGTATGTGCGCGAGGACAACGGCATGATTTATTTCAGGCTGTTCAGCAGTTCCTCTCCGGAAATATGGGATCGCCACGGCTGGCTTACCCTTGATATCATCAAACAGGCCGCGGCGTTATATTCAGGTGAAAACGATCCTACACGTCTGTATGATGAAAATATCGCCAGGGAAGTGCTCCGCCTTGCCGCTAAAGCCGGATCCTAAACGTAATATGTTATCTCTCGGTTATGTGTGATCTGAAACCCGTCCGGGAAAAAACGAACAAGCTGCGCGCGCATGCAGTGTGAGAGGTGCGTCCGATACCGGTAATCGCTCCCCTGTCTGGGTAAAAGTCAGTCCTTAGCGCTGAAACGCCCACCTTTTGCCGCGATGGCGCACGCCGCCCCCCCGCAACATGCGTATAACGACTCGCTGTACGCATAGAGGATACGTTTCTCCCGTTCGCGGCGTTCCTCTGTGATTGGAGGGCACTGATGCGTTGCTGCAAGGTGCCGCATGTAATTCCAATCTGGAATTGCCAACATCCCTTCACCCAATAACGTGCCTCCGTTCACTTCAAGAATTATCGCCTCCTTGGTGTCCGTCACTATTACCAGTGGGGCTGGGCCATCAGGCAGTAGGCGTGCGACGGCTAGCGCCTCGCGATGATAGGTCGTCACGACTCCGGGACAAAAAAGCAGGGCCAGAAGGGGTGAGCCATCGTCGCCATACGCGACGAGGTCGAGCAGCCGCGTGTAATTGCGGCCGTCAATGGGAACCGTCACAGGAATGCGGGGGCGCAAGCATTCTTTTGGATATCCCTTTTCCTCCACCAAAAGACGCGCCATAGCCTGACGTAAATCTTCATATGTGGTGGCTTCCAGCTCTTCACCGGTGAGATAATCCTTGATGCTTGTGTTCAGGCTGACGTCGTGCATAACAAGCCCTTTATTCGAAGGAAATCGTCTGGTTTTGGTAACACAGTGACGCGAACGCATCAAACTTGGCGCAAATATTCATATCACGATTGTGCCGCCGAGAAAACCTTTGTTTCCGCATAAAAAAACCGCCCCGAAAAAGTTCGGGGCGGTTGCAGAGGCGATTGTCGCGTTGGACCTAGAAGAAGACGAAGGTCGTGATGATGAAGATGGGTATGAGAATACCGCCGCTCCAGGCCATGTAGCCGAAGAAGCTGGGCATCTTCACGCCTTGCGTTTCGGCGATGGAACGCACCATGAAGTTGGGTGCGTTGCCGATATAGGTGTTGGCGCCCATGAAGACGGCGCCGCAGCTGATGGCCAGAAGCGTGGTGGCCATATCCGTCATGAGATGCGCGGCGTCGCCGCCGGCGGTGTTGAAGAACACCAGATATGTCGGGGCGTTGTCCAGGAAGCTGGAAAGAGCGCCCGTGAGCCAGAAGTACATGCTGTTGACCGGCTCGCCGTTCACGCTGACCATGTGGATGACGCCGGAAAGCGCGCCTTCCGCGCCGGCGCGCAGGATGGCGATGGCGGGGATCATGGAAAGGAAGATGCCGATAAAGAGCTTGGCCACTTCAATGATGGGGAACCAGTCGAAGTCGTTTTTCCGGCGGCTCTCGGCGCTGGTGAACTTCAAGGACAGGAAGGCCATGAACAGCAGGAGCAGGTCGCGAACCGTGTTTTGCAGGTCCACGCTCACGTGATACACGTCGAAACTCACACCCGACTTCCACATACCGCTCATGAGCACGCCGCCAACGATGCCGGCCAGGAACAGCAGGTTGATTTTGCCCTCCAATCCCAGTTTTTCAGTGCTGGTATTGGGCATGACGGGTTTGCCTTCTTTGGCGTAGAGAACGGTATCCACCAAGAAATAGGCGACGAGGAGGATCGAGGAAACAAAGACCATGGGCACGAAAAGATGCACCGTGGTCCAGAAAAAGTCCACGCCTTTCAAAAAGCCGAGGAACAGAGGCGGATCGCCCAAAGGCGTGAGGGAACCGCCGATATTCGCAACCAGGAAGATAAAGAAAACGACTGTATGCACTTTGTATTTGCGGTGTGCGTTTGCCCGGAGCAGGGGGCGGATAAGCAGCATGGCCGCGCCGGTGGTTCCCATCCAGCTCGCGAGCACGGTTCCGATAAGGAGGACGCCCAGGTTCACTATGGGCTTACCTACCAGCTGGCCGGTAAGGCGAACGCCGCCGGCAACCGTGAACAATGCGAACAACAGGATGATGAAGGGAATGTACTCGAGCAAGACCGTGTGCAGAATTTCATAAATGGTGAGGGAAAAGCCGTACGTCAATGCGAAGGGTACGAGAAAGGCCAATGACCAGAAAGCCGAAACTTTGCCGAAATGATGATGCCAAAAATGTGGTACGGTCAAAGGACATATGGCGATGGAAAGCAGCATGCACACAAAGGGAATGACCCAGAGCACGCCGAGTTGTTTGCCGATTGATTCGGCCATATGGTGCAGACCGCCCCCGTGTTCTGCGCCATGATCAGCTCCAGCGGCGGCGTCGTGAGCCGCTTGGGCTTGTTCTCCGTGAGCCGCGACATCGCCGTGTTCAGCGGCGGCGCCCTGGTGGGGCATCGCCACGAGAGCGACAAACGCAATGAGAAGTGCCATACACAACATGCGCACAGATTGAATCACCTTGCTTCGCCTCCATGTTTCAGCGGCACTCCGGGACCATCCTCGAAGCTGCCGCACTGGATACCTTTGGGTAGACTATTGCCTTATGGAATGAGGACAATGGGGTTAACGGATGATCATCACGGGACAGCAACAGCGCTGCAAAACGTGGTGGGTCACGCTGCCCAGGATCAAGCCTTCGATATCGGATCGGCCGCGGCTGCCCATGACAATGAGATCATAGCCATTATCCTGGCAGTAGGAGACGATGACGTCTCCAGGGGTGCCGGTGAGGATATCGCTTTTACACTGCACTTCGAAGTTTTCGCAAAGAGTGAGAAAGCGGTCCAGAATTTTTTGTCCATCTTCCAGAAGTTCTTTTTTCAGTTGTTCACGTGCATGCCCCCCCACCAGGGTGGGGATATGACCAGGGCAATGCAGGAGCGTAAGTTCCGCTCCTTGCGTCCGTGCTACGCCACGGGCATACTCCATAGCGCGTTCGGAATGTTTGGAGCCGTCTACTGCACACAGTATCTTTTTGAAAAGCATGCGAAAACTCCTTTAGCGAGCGTTTCATGTTACTGCGCGTTCGTCAGACGACTTCGGCGCATTGAATGAGTAAGGATCAACTCCTGACCGTCGTTCCCCAGTGCCGGGAAGTATGTCCGGCGCCGTCATTGCCGACGATGAGACATTCACGCCCGGGCAGGGAATTCACGAACTCGATACCCTGGCGTACCGGCATCAGGTAGACGGCAGTGGACAAGGCATCGGCCTCCACCACTGTTTCCGCCTGCACGGAAACACTCACTGCGGTATGCGGAGATTTGCCGGAGGTTGGGGAGACGATGTGATGGTAGAGTTTTTCCTGGTCGAAGTAGATTTCATAACCGCCCGAAGTGGCCAGAGCCCCGGTTCCCATGCGAATGATGTCCGGATAGTTGCCTTGCAACGCGGGATCTTCAATGGCAATGGACCAGGGGTTGCCTTGAGCGTTGGCGCCGCTTGTTCTTATATCGCCTCCGGCGTTGATGAGGTGGTTTTTCACCCCGTGCGCGGAGAGAATTTCGGAAGCGCGATCAACGATATAGCCCTTGGCGATGCCGTCCAGGCTGGCAGACATTCCCGTACGCTGGAAGTGGACCGCGTTGCTGGAGAGAGCGATGCGTTGAGCGCCCACCAATTCCATGCGTTCATGCAATTCGGCGTCGCTGATGACGAAATCGGCGCCGGTAGCGGCTCTGGATTTGAGGTAATCGACCACGGGCGCGACGGTGACGTCGAAAGCGCCGCCGCTCAGGTCATGGAAACGCAGGGAGCGGTCCATGACCTCAAGCAGTTCCTGAGGCGCGCCTGCGAGGCGTCCGGTAGTGTTGAGCACGCTCAATGCGGTGTCCGCCTTGTGGCGGTTGAAAATGGAACTCAAGCGCTCCATTTCCTCGAACGAGCGGCCAACGGCTTCTTCAGCCAGATCTTTGGATTCATGCACCGCGGAGATGTGCACAATGGTGCCGAGCATGACCCGGGTAGCCGATACGGCTTGGCCGCGGCGGCTGAACCCGGCCGCCTGGGCAGCCAAGGGAACCATGCCCGAGGCGCAAAGTCCCAAGCCGATGAACGCGCTTGTGCGTAGGAAATTTCTGCGAGTGCAGGTCGTTTCGGAAGTACTCATGAATATGCTCCGTTGACTAAGCATTTGCGGGTAAGCTCGCCTCGGCGGCCGTCAAAGGCTTGAGGGCGGCGCTTGGTCCCAGGCAGCGGAGAATGTGGCGCGGGCATGCCGCGACACAGGCTTCTTCACATTCAGGACCATAGTCCAGGCAGGCCTGATGATCGATGACGATACGGTTGTCCTGCATGGAAATGGCGTTTGCCGGGCATTTCTTCACGCATTTCATGCAACTGATGCAACCGGTTTCGCATACGGAGGTGACCTCTTTGGCCTTGTCCTGCGATGAACAAAAGATCATGACGCGCGAACGTTTTGGAACGAGCTCCAAAATTGAATTGGGGCAGGCGCGCACGCACGAGCCGCAGGAAGTGCAGGAGTCCGGATCGATATACACGAGGTCGTTCACCAGGCTCATGGCGTTGAAGGGGCAGGCGCGCACGCAATCACCCAGGCCCAGGCAAGCGTATTTGCAGGCATAGGGTCCGTCGAGCAACATTTTTGCGGCGCTGCACGTGGAGATGCCCTGGTAGGCGAACTGCTTCTGCACTTTGCCGCCGACGCGGTCACACCGGCGGAAAGCGACCATGGGTTCACTGTCGCCCATGGCTTTTCCGGACAGTTCGGCGACTCTTTCGGAAACTTCGGCGCCGCCTGCGCAGCAAAGGTTCGGCGGTACGTCGGGGTTGCTGATGACCGCCGCTGCATAGCCTTCACAGCCGGCATAGCCGCAGCCGCCGCAATTCGCGCCCGGCAGGGCCTCGGTAACGGCTTCCACGCGAGGATCTTCCTCCACATACAACAGTTTGGACGCTGCCGAGAGGATGGCGGAAGCTACGAATCCCAGCAGAAAGAGAACTATGATGGATGTGACAATCAAGGTCATACGTTTAGCTCCTCTAGGTATGGCGGGGGAGAAACCCGCTTCCGTGTCTGGCTGTCCCTAAGAGATCATTCCCTTGAATGCCAGGAACGCCAGAGACATTATCCCGGCCATGACCAAGCCGATGGATGTGCCCGCCAATGATTTGGGCACATAGGAAACATCCAGCTTTTCGCGAATGCCGGCCATCAAAATCAGAGCCAGCATGAAGCCGATGCTCGCTGAAAACGCATAGAAAATGGACGTAAAGAAGTCGTATTCCTGTCGCTGCACGAGAATGGCGATGCCGAGCACGGCGCAGTTCGTCGTGATCAGCGGCAGAAAGATGCCGAGGGATTTGTAAAGCGGCGGCACCATTTTCTTGAGGAACATTTCGACAAACTGCACCAGGGATGCAATGACCAAAATGAAAACGATGGTTTGCAGATATTCGATGCCGTACGGCGTCAACACGAACTTTTGCATGAACCAGGTAAAGATCGTGGCCATGACGGCGACGAAGATGACCGCCGCACCCATGCCGATGGCCACGCCTTTTTCCTTGGAACACCCCAGGTAGGGGCAGTTGCCGAGGTATTGGGCCAACAGGATGTTGTTGACGAAAATGGCCGAAATAAAGAGCAGAAAATAATCCATGTTCGTCTCCCGTTATTTATCGTCCGCGGCCGCGCCGCCCATGGCGAGCTTACAGGCCTGGCAACCGCTGCAACCGGCGTTGAAGTTTTCGGGAAGGGCGATGCCCTTGCGTTTGGACTGCCAGATGGTCAAAAAGTTCATGGCGCCGAGAATCAACCCCAGGCAGACAAAGGCGCCGGGTGCCTCGACCATGAAGGTGAACGGCTCGAATCCCGACCACATCACGTCGGAGCCGAACAAAGAGCCCTTGCCGAAGAGCTCACGCAATCCGCCGAGAAAGGTCAGGGAAAGAGTAAAACCGATACCCATGCCCAGGCCGTCGGCTATGGCGAGATGGACGGGATTTTTTGCGGCAAAGGCTTCAGCGCGTCCCAGGATGATGCAGTTGACCACGATCAACGGTACGAAAATACCGAGACTTTGGTAAAGCGGATAGGAGAACGCCTGCATCAACATTTCCACGGATACGACCAGAGAGGCGGCGATGGCGATGAAGCAGGCGATACGGACCTTTTTCGGGATGATTTTGCGTACCGCGGAAATGATGAGGTTCGAGAGCGTGAGTACGAAGATGACCGCCGCACCCATGCCCAGGCCGTCACTTGCGGATTTAGTGACCGCAAGTACAGGGCACAGCCCCAGGACCAGACGGAAGGGCGGCAGCTCGGCCCACAGGCCTTTTGAGAATTCTTTCCACATGCTGGCCATAACGGTAACCTTCCTATGAATTTTGGAACGTTTTCATGAACGTGTCTTTCAATTTCGAGTAGATCTCATCGGCTTTTTTCACGGCGACGATCGTGCCGTTGGAGGAGATGGTGGCGCCGGAAACAGCGTCTATGCTCCCGCCTTGAGATGACAAATTGATGGTTTTGGGATCCTGGCCGCTGAATTGCACCATGTATTTGGGCTCCGTGATGCGCATACCCAAGCCCGGCGTTTCTTTCAGCGTCGTCACGCCAATACCGGCCAGCATGTCGTTAAGCACGTTGAAACCGACCATGACGCCGATGTCCCCGCCATAGCCCGGGCCGTAGGTTTCAAGAGCGACGCCCACGAGCTTTCCCTTTTGTTTGAAAGGAAAGACCGTGATTTGTTGCCCGTCGAAATCGAATTTTTGCCGTTCGGCTATGGGGTCGTTCGAAATGTCCGCAAAAATGGTGTTCAAGGCCGGTGCCTGCACATATGTGAGAACCTGCTCTTCGATTAGCGGCGCAGTGGATATCTTCAGGTAGGACAGTGCGAGTCCGGATACGCCGCAGATCATGGAGAGAACGATGATCATGCTCATTATTTCACGCATGGCTTACCTCGCTCCAAAAGGTTTGGGCTTGATGAGATCGATGAGCGGGGTGAACAGGTTGACCAGGAGTATGGCGAACACGACCCCGTCCGGGTAAATGCCGTAGACGCGGATAATAACGACCATGACGCCCGCCATTGCGCCGAAGATCAGCATGGCGATGGAGCCCACCGGAGATGATGCGGATTCCGTGGCCAGGAAGAAAGCGCCGAAAACCGTAGATCCCGCCAGAAGGTGAAACATGGGGCTCGCGTACACGCTGCTGTCTACCCCCCAGAAAATGAGAGCGGTAATGAAGACGCCCCCAAGAAACGCCAGAGGAATGTGGAAACTGATGTCGCGTCTGTACAGCAGGAACGCGGCGCCCACGAGCAGCGCGAGCACCTGCGTGGAGCCAAGATTGCCGAGCTGCTGCCCCAGAAGCATGTCGGAATAGCTCACGCCCTGCACCCCGAGATACTTGAACTGCGTCAGCGGGTTCACAAGGGGTGAGGAAAGAAGCGATATGTCGGGATTCATGGCGTCGGGCCAGGAGATGCGCAAGGCGGCCCAGCCCACCAGGGGGGGGCATATGGGGTTGGCGCCTATGCCGCCGAAGGCCATCTTGGCGAGAGCGATGGATATGGTCGCTCCAACAATGACCAGCCACCACGGGGCCTTGGCGGGAAGAAGAAACGCGAAAAGCATGCCGATGAGCAAAGCGCTGTAATCGTCCACTCGGATATCGCGTTCCATTATTTTAAGACACAGCGCCTCCACGACAACAGCGGTGACGCAGGACAAACACACCACGCGCAAGGCATCCAGACCGTAATAGACCACGGCCATGAGCAGGGCGGGCAGCAACGCGATGATGTAATCCAGCGTCACGCTTTTCACAGTGCGCCCACAATGCCAATGCGGAGGCGAGGATACGTTTAAAAACGGAGTTTTTGCGGCCTCGTTCGTCATCTTCGTGTTCCTTCCCTATGCTATTCGTTCAAGGCGCAGCTTGCCTGTTGCGCGTCTTGCGCAGCCAGCACCTGCTTGGCCAGCCGGATATATTGCAAAAGGGGTCTGCGCGCCGTGCACCAATAAGCGCAGAGGCCGCATTCGAAGCAAGAGTCGATGCCGTAGTTGCGAGTATCGGAATACTTTTTGAACTCGGCATAACGACCTATCATGTTTGGACGAATGCGGGCTGGGCAATGCGCGACGCAATTTCCGCAGTTGATGCAGGGAGTGTCCGTATATTCGGGAAACAGACCGGCGCGCACGACGGTCAGGGCGTATGCGTCTTTGGGCAGCCCCGTTTGCAGGTCTGGAACGGCGACGCCCCGCAAGGGGCCTCCCAGGATAACGGAATCGTTGTCGGCGATGCTGACGCCGGCCGCCTGCAAAATCTCGCCGATGGCCTGCCCGACTTTCGCCTGAACGATTTTGTCGCCCACGCTCAAGAGGACAGTGGTGACCGGAAGCCCGGTTTCAACGGCCTGGCCGATCAGGTACAGGGAATGCACGTCCACGCACAACGTCTCACGAGCGCTTTCGCGTCCGGTGGCCGCCTTGACGAGCAGGGGGTGCACGCTGCCGGGATAGACTCCGGAAACCTGCACCGCGCTGCAGCCTTCGAGGGAGGCGCTTTTGCCCGACGCGCTCACCAGCTTGCAGGTGGTGGCGCCCGTAAGGCGCTTCAGCGCGTCCAGCCCTTTGGACAGGAGCGGAGACTGTTGGGCCAGGAGATAGGAGGCGATGGCCATGCCCGGTTCGGGATTGAGGCCGTTGACGATGATGGTTTTGGCCTTGGTGAAAGGCAGGGTGTCGATGCCCAGTTTTTTCAGTGCGTTTTTGAGCGCGTCGCCGGAGAGCCCTTGCGTGGAGATCGGTTCGCACGCCGCCTCGACTTCCTGGGCGTTGATGACGACTCCCTTGGCGCCGACTTCCGCGACCACGCCGAAGATGGAGGCGTGGGCGTCTCCCGTATTTTTGCCCGGATGATCGGCCACCAGTGATCCTGGAGCGACTTCAGCCTTTTTCTTCACGGTTTTGGTGGAATGTCCCGCCAGGGGAACCACCACTTGCGCCGGCTCAGGACAGCGCACCACCTCGCCTTTGGGGTCTAAGTCCAGTGAGAAACTCGTTTTGATCATGACTTATCTCGGCATGTGGCATTTGTTGCAGTCGTCTTGTTTGTAAGGGCCGGCCTGCTCTTTCTCGTGGCAGCTCATGCAGCCTACGTGGAAGGCGTTGACACGCGTGGGGACCAGCTGTTCCAAGGACTCGGTGTGGCAGGGACTGCAATTCGCGGTCGCGGGAAGCGCATCGCCATGCCCCGCCTCAAGGATGGTGTGGCAGAAGCCGCATTCCTGAAGGCCGGCGTCCAACTGCTCCTGGTGGCAATTCGCGCACCGTTGGTGGGCCGCATCCTTGATTCCGGGCATTGCATCGTCGCCGGTTTCAGTGTGGCAGTCCGCGCAGTTTTGCGGTTCGGGCTCTATGTCCGTTCCGTGATGGCAGTCCGTGCAGTCTGTTGTGTAGTTTGCGGCATGGTCGTCATGATTGTAGGACATGCCGGTGAACTCAGCGTGGTGGCATTTGGCGCATGCTACTTTGTCGGTGAAATAGTTGACGTGGTTTTCAATATAAGCAGTGTTGAATTCAGGGGGATGGCATGTGCCGCATTGCAGCAGATTGCCGTCCGGGTCTTTGGTCTCGTGGTGACAGGTTGTGCAGCCAACGCCGTAATCCTGGTCGTGCGCCAGGTGGGAGAAGATCACCTTACCGCCGGTGGAGTCGAACAAAATGCGGCGCGGCATCTCCTCTGTCGCGGCTGGCTTTAAATAGCCCACCACCGCAATGATGGCCATGATCACAACACTTACCGTGATGGGAAGATAACGCTTTTGCAAGGTGCGATCCCTTTTCGTATTTATAGTTTTAATGAAATTATTCCGCCACAATCGACAATATACTACTTAGCGCGATAGCATCTACCATAAAACCAGACGAAAGGAAAGCGCAAAAGGAATAAATGATGTCAGCTACTCTCTTGAATACAGGGCGTTTGTCCGGTTTGGCAGGGTTAGTTGGTTGATTAAAAATGACTTTTTGATGGTATATATACTTACCGTATTTTATAGTCGTCACTATAAAATGGCGGCTTGATTGTCGTGCTCTCGGGATGTTGTTTGTAGAGGCGTTGACATAAGGATGAGCGGAAAAAACAGGTCATAACGTTAGTTTGTGCATTTAAGAACAAAGTGTTTGTTCTGCTTCGTCGCTTTCAGGGGCGCGGTTAAAAATAACTAATTCCTTTGCACCCCTGCGTCATTGTCTCCGGCAAAAAATCACTGTCACAGTGAAACACCTCTGTCAAGAAAAGTTTTTTTTTCACAAATAAACGAAAAAAGATTAATAAATGGCTTCATCTTGATATTGATCTAATTTTGTTGGATAAAGTTTGATTTTGCATGGCTTGCGATGTGCGCGAAAAAATATTTTCGAAAACGTGCCTGGAATGACTTTCTACGCGATTTCGATATGTGTCAGGGGCAAAAAGGACTTTTTGTGGATTAATTCTCGCACGTTCTCCGTTTGCGGGGGCAATGGCGGAATTTGCTGCCCCGAGTGACCCTCTACGCCGGTTGTCCAAGGAGGGCAAGGAGAAGAAATATGTTAAAAATGACCATGATGCGGAAAAAGGTATCTCACCGGACGTGTGAGTTCAACGGAGGGGCGGGTGTTGTGTCTTCAATGACGCATAACTGGCGGAAACGCACCTCCTGGGGGCTGGAGAAAAATGTGGAACGCCCCTCCTGGATGCGCAATTTGTTTCACCTTGACGATGCGTTGCGCCCGAGTTTATAAAATGGTGAGGTATTGTGATGAATATTCATTCAACACGGCGAAGCTGGGACTGAAGAAAAAGATACGGCGCTCCATGGACCTTGATCAAAACATTTCCTCGAGTGCGATCCTCATCGTCGATGATGAGGCTATAAATCGTAAGTTGTTGGAAGTACATTTGAAAAGGGCTGGCTTTGTCGCTCTTACAGCCTGGGATGGACAGACTGCCCTGCAGATCGCGCAGGAACGGCTGCCTGATCTGATATTGCTCGACATCATGATGCCCGGCTTGGACGGCTTTGAAACGTGCCGTCAGCTTAAAGCCTCCTCCAAAACCCGGGACATTCCGGTCATATTTCTATCCGCACTTAGCGACACCGCGGTCAAGGCCAGGGGCCTGGATGCCGGAGGGGTGGATTATGTCTCCAAACCGTTCGATTCCAAGGAGCTGCTTGCCAGAGTCAGAACCCACCTGACTGTGAAGCTGCAGGAACGGCAGATACGTTCCTACGCCGAAAATCTCGAAGAAATGGTGCAGCAACGGACCCGTGACCTGCACCAGGCGCAACAGGAGATGAAGCGCGACTTCGAGATGCAACGTATCGTCGCGACAATATTGCGCGTTTCCCTTGATACGGCGCAATTGGAAGATTTGTTGCGCCAGACCCTGGAACTTATCCTCTCGGCGCAGACCTTTTCCTTCACCCCTTCGGGCAGCATTCATCTTGTGGATCAAGAAACGGGCGCGTTGCGTTTCGCCGTGGGGCAAGGAGCCGCCGCCGCAACGCTACCTTGCGATTATCTCGCCAACGGCATCTGCGGGAACGCCGCCCTCGCGTCGGAAACCGGAGACGTGGAGACCTTCAGCTGCCCGAATTTTTCCGGCAATAAAGACGCGATGCCTTCGTTTTGCGCTCCGATTCTCTATGACGGCGATTTGCTCGGCGTCATCAACATCGAACTCAAACCGGAGCACACGCTGGACAAAAAGGAGAGCGGCTTCCTCAGGTCGATCATCAACACCCTGGCGCGCATCATCATATATAAAAATGCCCGTGGGAAGCTTGTCGAATCCGAGGAGCGTTATCGGGCCATTTTTGAAAACACGGGCGCGGCCATGGCCATTGTCGGCCCCGACACATCGATAGAGCTTGTAAATACCGAATTCGAGAATCTTGCGGGCCTGCCCAGGGAGCAAATCCAGGGGCGAAAAAAAATGCTCGACTTTATGTCTCCTGACGATGTCGCGCGCTTGCAGACGGCTACGGGAGCCGTGTGTGCGCCTGATGCGTCCAAAAAGGGGAGCAAGGAATTTCGCATCAACACGGAGGCAGGCCTGCAGCGGATCGTAAGCTGCCAGGTCAGCGCCATTGCGGGAACGCAAAAACTGGTCGTCTCCCTTTCCGACATCACGGAGCGGCGGCGGGCTGAAGAGCAGGTTCTCTACCACGCCTTTCACGATTCCCTCACCGGCCTGCCGAACCGCAATTACCTGCTTGAAACCTTGTCCGACGCGGTAGCTCGTGGAAAAGAATATGCGGTTTTGCTCATCGATCTGGACAGGTTCACCCTGATCAACGAGAGTTTGGGACATGATATCGGCGATCGATTGATAATGGCGCTGGCGGACCGCTTGCGGGATTTTGTGCGCCCGGACGACGTGTTGACCCGGTTGGGGGGAGACGAGTTCGCCTTGTTGTGCAAGGGCATAAGCTCCAGAGAGCAGGCCACGGATTTGGCCCTGCGTATTTTGGATGTATTGCGGCAGCCCGTGCTGCTTACGGATTATGAATTGGTGAACACCGCGAGTATCGGCATCGCGCTGAGCGAGGTGGGGTACTCCAAGAGTGAAGATTTGTTACGCGATGCGGATACCGCCCTGCACCGAGCAAAACAAAGCGGTAAGGCGCGCTACGTGATCTTTGACCACGAAATGCACCTCAAAGCGAAAGATTTGCTCAACCTGATAACGGATATGCGGCAGGCCTTGCTGCGTGAAGAATTTCTTCTGCACTATCAGCCTATTGTGAGTTTAAGTACAGGCCGGATACACGGCTTCGAGGCCTTGGTGCGCTGGGCGCATCCAGCGCGGGGCATGGTCAGCCCGGCGGAATTTATCCCCGAAGCTGAAGAATCGGGGCTCATCATTCCCCTTGGCCAATGGGTGCTGCGCGAGGCCTGCGACACCATGCGGCGTCTTGTCCAGGAGCAGGGCGTCGAACAATGCGTGTTGCTGAGCGTCAACCTCTCGGGTAAGCAGTTCGCCCACGAGGATATCTTGCAGCAAGTGCGAAGCGCGTTGGCTGCGACACGGTTTCCCCCGGAATGCCTCAAGCTTGAGATCACGGAAAGCGTCATCATGGATGATGCAGCTGCGGCCGCGCGCATGCTGCGGGAGTTGAAAAGCCTGCACGTGCATATTTCCATAGACGATTTCGGCACTGGATATTCATCCCTCGCCTACTTGCACCGTTTTCCAGTGGACATGCTTAAAATCGACCGCAGCTTTGTGAACACCATCGGCGGCAATGACGACAATCTCGCCATCGTGCGCACGATCATTGACCTGGCCCACAATTTGGGACTTGAAGTCATTGCCGAAGGCGTGGAAACCAGAGAGCAGATGGATATATTGCGAGACTTGGGATGTGAATACGCGCAGGGGTATTATTATTCCCGCCCCCTGCCTCCCCGTGACATCGTGGCGCAAAATCTCTTCCACCAGGTGTGGTAGCTCCCCGTGCTGCGATGCCGCAGCCTTCTTTTCCATGTTGTGATGACATCATGGTTGTACCGGCAATATGATGTGCGCATGGATATTAGAGCATCTCACGCTTGAAAAGCGCTAGATGCTCTTATGCATTTCC
>CAZFCK010000052.1:0-23213 GCA_964517355.1 uncultured Desulfovibrionaceae bacterium
TTCCAAGGAAATGCATAAGAGCATCTAGCGCTTTTCAAGCGTGAGATGCTCTAGACGCCGCTCAGATGAATCTTCCGCGAAAATTTCATGTTGGCACAAGGGAATCCCGGCCGCGCACAACTCCTTGCAAAACGGCCCTGATACGGGCGTGGAGTTCCGCGGTACGGGGAGCAAGAGGGGAGGAACAGCTATCTCTTTCTTATTCCAGATTATATTTTTTCATCTTGCGATAAAGGGTCTTTCTTCCAATGCCCAGGGCCTCGGCCGCATGCTGGCGGTTTCCATTATAAAACGAGAGTACATGGGCGATGTGCTCCCGTTCCATGGCGTCGAGAGTCAACGCCGAGCCAACCGAATCCGCCCCATGCTCTTCTTCGAGCAATTCCCTGGGCAACACCTGATCCGTCAACGCCCCCTCCTCGCACAAGACCATGGAGCGTTCAAGCACATTGCGCAGCTCGCGGACATTGCCCGGCCAATTGTAGCGCAACAAGCGCTGCATGCATTTGTCGGTAATGGAATAGCGCTCATAGGGGCCGCGCAGCCGCCCCAAGATGTGTTCCGCCAGGAGGGGGATGTCCTCCTTGCGGTCCTTCAGCGGCGGAATATGGATGTTGAACACGTTGATACGGTGAAAAAGCGCCTCATTGAACCGGCCGTCTTCAACCGCCTTGACCAGATTGCGGTTCGTGGCGAAGAGAAAACGGATGTCGGCCCTGCGCTCTTCATTCTCACCAACCCGGCGATAGGTCTTGTCTTCCAGCACCCTGAGCAGCGAGGACTGCACTTCGTCCGGCAAATCGCCTATTTCATCGAGAAAGAGTGTTCCCTTATGCGCAAGCGCGATGAGTCCTTCCTTTGCTTCGGACGCCCCCGTGAACGCGCCGCGCTTATGGCCGAACAGTTCGCTGCGAACGAGTTCCCGCTGCAACATGGCGCAGTTTTTGATGATCAGCGGCTGGCTTGCGCGCACGCTCTGGGAGTGAATGCTATGGGCCACGACATCTTTTCCCGCGCCGCTTTCACCGGTGATCAACACGGGCACATCCGTGGGCGCCACCTTTTGAATCAGAAATTTGATGTGACTCACGGCCTTTGAGCGGCCAATCAGGGGTTGGGTCTCGCTGGCCGACTCCTGAGTGTGCCTGAAGCTCCTGTTTTCCCGCTGCAGGCAGACCCGCTGGTAGGCGCGGTCAATAACCATTTCAAGCCGATCCAGTTTGAAGGGCTTAGTTATGTAATCGTAAGCGCCCATGCGCATGGCTTCCACCGCGCTGGCTATGTCGCCGTGCCCCGTGATGAGCACCACCTCCAAATCCGGATCATTGGCCTTGAACTCCGTGAACAAATCCATACCGTTGCCGTCCGGCAACCGTATATCCAACACCACCACGTCCACCTGGCTCTTCTTTATCTTTGCTCGCGCTTGTTTAGCGGTCAGGGCCGTAAAAACCATGCGCTCTTCGGAGCCCAGCTCTCTTTGCAGCAGCTTGAGGATGTTCTCCTCATCATCCACCACCAGAACCGAGTAAGAGTTGCTATTCACTGTCGTAACTCTGTCTTACGGGAAGGGACACAATGAACCGCGACCCTTTTCCCTCTTCACTTTGAACGTCGATATCGCCTTGATGTTCCTTAACAATATTATAACAGGTGGAAAGGCCTATGCCGATGCCTTTACCTACCGGCTTTGTGGTAAAAAATGGATCGAAAAGCTTGTTCAGAATTGCCGGAGGAATACCGTGCCCGGAGTCCTCAACTTCCAGACAGGCCCAATTCTCCTCCTTGAGATACGTCCGCACGACTATCTTTCCGGGCCTCCCTTCCATTGCGTCCGAGGCGTTTGTCAGAAGGTTCAACAGCACCTGCTTCAGCCTCGGTTCATACGCATAAATATGGGGCAGTTGCCTGTCCAACTGCAGCTCCACGGAGAGCCGGTCCTCCTTTTTCAACTTGTATTGCAGCAGAATCAGAGTTTCTTCCACAATGTCGTTGAGATTCACCGGGGAAAACATGGACCCCACAGGATGGCAAAACGTGAGCAAACTGCGCACAATTTCCCGGCAGCGGTTGCATTCCTTGAGAATGGTGTTCGTATAGTCCCCCAAATGTTCGATCAATTCAGGTGGCAAGTCGTTTTTCGTTTTGGCGAGACGGCGTTGGATGCCCTCCGCATAACCGGAGATGGCCATGAGGGGATTGTTGACCTCGTGCGCCACCCCTGTCGCCAGCACGCCCACCGTGGCCATTTTCTCAGCCTGGAGATATTTTGCCTGGTACTCCTTTTCCATGGTCACATCGCGCTTGAAGATCAACACCCTGTTTTCTTCGGAATCTGGGCTTTTCAGGGGCGAGGCCACCATTTCGAACTGCATGTTTCTGCCGTTGATGCGAAACATGGCCGTCTCTTTGCAAACCGTATTGGTGGAAAGGGATCGAAAAGCCGGACATTCGAGACACGGCTCGTCGGCATCCCTGAACAGGGAGTAGCAAAACACCCCCGTGGGGTCCTCCATGCCGAAAAGTTCAATAAAGACATGGTTCACGGAAATGATGCGCATATCTTCGGAAAGAACCATCATCACGTCGGTGATGCCGTCCAGAATGGCGGAAATCTCCCGGCGTTGATTCTCGGACTCCCGGTTGGCAATCTTGAGTTCCTCGACGGTGTGCTGCAGCTCCTGAAAAAAATCGAGCTTCGAGTACTCTATGCCTATGAGGTCGTTGAGATCCGTAGGTGTCATTACCAGGCCTCTTCACAAATGGACATCAAATCCTTCCAATCCGCAGAACGCGGGTTGGTTAAATGGCAAGCGTCCTTTGTTGCGACTTTACACAATTTCTCCAGATTACTCTTGTCCGGCACGAGTTCACGCATTTTCGTGGTTACTCCGAGTTCCACAAAAAGTTCCTCAAGCATTTCAATACCCGCCAAGGCTGCGTACTCGTCGGAACGGTCATCGGGCGCGCCGATGTGCCGCCCGATGTCGCCCATTCTTTTTTCACAAGCCGGTAAATTGTAGCGCATCACGGAAGAAAGCAGCACCGGGTGAACCTGTCCGTGCTGCATGTCGTAAAGGCCGCCCAGGGCGTGGGCCAAAGCGTGCAACGTGCCCAACCCCGCATTGCTGAAGGCCATGCCGGCCTGTGTGCTGGCGATGGAAAGTTTTTCCAGAGCGATGGGATTCTTTTCCTCAGCCGCGATCTGGATGTTGCGCACAATCAAACCGATGGCGTTGATGGTGTGCATGTCCGTAAAAGGAGAAGCCAACTTGGAAACATGTGATTCCACGGCATGAGACAAGGCGTCGATGGCCGAGGACAAGATCTGCTTCCGATTCTTGGTACGCAGCAGTTGCGGATCGATAATGGAAATATTGGGAACCAGGGTGCGGCTGATGATCGACATCTTCACCTGTCGCTCCACATCGGTGATAATGCAAAATTGCGAAATGTCCGAACCGCTCCCCGCGGTACTGGGAATAAAAATCATGGGCGGCAGGGGGCGGTTGATACGGTTGGCGCCTTCGTATTCCCGAATGTGCCCCCCATTGCCTACGATAACGCCGATGCCTTTGGCCTCATCCATGGGACTGCCGCCGCCCAAGGAAACAATAACATCGCAATCTTCTTCAATATAGGTCTTGGCGCCTTCGTGAACGTGAAAGTCTCGCGGATTGGAGACCACCTTGTCGAAGTAGACACACTCAATGTTATCGGCCTTAAGCAGGTCGATAACGTGCTCAACCCAACCGATTTTTTCCAAGCCCTCGTCGCTGACGAGCAAAACGCGCCGCCCTCCAAGCCTTCTGGCGCATTGGGGCAGATGAACGGTGCTGCCGTGCCCGAAAATAATGTCCGGAATGGCGAATTTAGTGCTGAACATTCTTCTCTAATCTCCTCAGCTGTGTCATGTTGGCCCACTTTTTCCCTTCCGCACCTTGTCGCATTGCACATGGGAAGAGTTAAGTATCCTGCCCCACATGGGAGCATAAGGCGCGTGTCTATCCCGGGTTCCGCACAAAGCCTATGATCGCATCCAACATACTGAAAAAAAACATTATACAAAAATAAAACAGTTGCCGGTCCAACAACATCCAGGTCAAAATGAAGTGGCGTAAACCTTCTCACTCACCACATTGCAGACGCCCTCACTAAGGCTTGCGACAAGAGAAAGCAAGCCTGATATCTTACCGGTCTTTAATGGATTGAGCACGCATCGGGCCAAAGTGACCCGTCTATGCCTTTCATTTCAAATCTCCCCCAGGCCATCTCACGTGAGACAAGGCGTTTCAACACGCACTGCCCCACAAAAAAAGTTGAGGTGGCTCTGAGCTTAGTCCAGCAATGAGAGGGGCGCAAGCGCACTCTCATCCCATCCCTGGGTCACTTTTCCTCATGATCAGGATGCGCGGACAAAACGCTCTTGAAACATATCCATGTACAATTACAGGAGTTATATCAAACATCACCTCCCCGGCACTCTGCGTGATCGCCCCCAAAATTGGGAAGCCCCTTTTTGACCCAAAAAGGGCCTTTCACTGTATCAAAATGACACGTATGAATAACATTCTGGAATGTATGAATTTAGACATGACAAATCAAAGAACTGACCTCCCGGCGCTATGCTCTGGTGGGACAGGGCCAACATAAGGGCACAATCGTTTTTTGAGCCACAAAATATAACATGTTGAAATAATGCATAAAACAAAGTTGGCCTGGTATTTGCTCATAGAGAAAATCAGAGAGGTCAGCAGGGAAGACTCTCACTATCGACTGGTATTGAGGATTGTTTTTTTAAAAACATCAAT
Organism: uncultured Desulfovibrionaceae bacterium; assembly: GCA_964517355.1. Classification (GTDB taxonomy): domain Bacteria; phylum Desulfobacterota; class Desulfovibrionia; order Desulfovibrionales; family Desulfovibrionaceae; genus CAZFCK01. The sequence continues at coordinate 4,812 of CAZFCK010000052.1, forward strand.
TTTAGGGAGAGAGCATCATGGCAGTACGTGAACAAGTCTACGGGTTTTTTATTCCCAGCGTTACTCTTATCGGCATCGGCGCCGCTAAAGAAATCCCCGGCAAGATCCGCGACCTGGGCGGTAAGAAACCCTTGATCGTCACCGATGCCGGCATCGTGAAAACCGGCATCCTGAAACAGGTAACCGATCTGATGGACGCCGCCAAGATGGACTACGCGGTTTACGACAAAACAATCCCTAACCCCACTGACGCAAACGTTCACGGTGGTGTGGATGTTTACAAGAAAGAAAATTGCGACAGCCTGATCACCCTGGGCGGCGGCTCTTCCCACGACTGTGGCAAGGGTGTCGGCCTGGTCGTTGCCAACGGGGGCAAGATCCATGACTACGAAGGCGTGGACAAATCCACCAAGCCCTTCCCCCCGTATGTCGCAGTGAACACCACCGCTGGTACGGCTTCCGAAATGACCCGTTTCTGCATCATCACCGACCTCTCCCGCAAGGTGAAGATGGCCATTGTTGACTGGCGTGTGACCCCCACCATCGCAGTGGACGATCCTCTGTTGATGGTCGGCATGCCTCCCGCGCTGACCGCCGCCACCGGCATGGACGCTCTGACCCACGCCGTGGAAGCCTATGTTTCCACCATCGCCAACCCCATGACCGACGCTTGCGCCGAAAAGGCCATCGAACTGATCTTCAAGTTCCTGCGTCCCGCGGTCGCCAACGGTCAGGACATCGAAGCCCGCGAAGCCATGTGTTTTGCTCAATACCTGGCCGGTATGGCTTTCAACAACGCTTCTCTGGGTCACGTTCACGCCATGGCTCACCAGCTGGGCGGCTTCTACGATCTGCCTCACGGCGAATGCAACGCCATCCTGCTGCCCTACGTTGAAGGCTTCAACCTTATCGCCAAGGTTGACCGTTTCGCCAAAATGGCTGAAATCATGGGTGAGAACGTTGCAGGCCTGTCCAAACGCGCCGCTGCCGACGTGTGCCTGGACGCCATCCGCAAGCTCTCCGCCGACGTTGGCATCCCCGCAGGCCTGATCGCTCTCGGCAAACGCTACGGCAAGGAAGTCAAGGCCGAAGACATCCCCACGATGACCGGCAACGCTCAGAAGGACGCTTGCGGCTTGACCAACCCCCGCTGCGCCACCGACGCCGACGTTACCGCCATCTACACTGCAGCGCTGTAATCTCAAGACTATCATCGTCTCATCTGAAATACCCGGGGGAGGCAATCGCCTCCCCTGGCGTTTCCATCTGGTGACGTGAGGGTAGGTGCCGGGAAACGAAGAAAATTCTTGCCTATCGGCAATTTGTAGAATATTGTGATATTTTTTAACGGCAAGGTTTTTTGTCCTTGCGAAACCACCTGGAAATTGAGTCTATGGAAATCTTACACCTCACAGAATCTTATGACGCAGAGTTCGTCCGGCAGGTGGAAGAAGAGAGCGGACAGAAGGTCAGACTATGTTATCAATGCGGTAACTGTACCGCGGGCTGCCCTTACACGTTCGCCTATGACATCCCAGTCAGTCAGATCATGCGTCTGCTGCAAGCTGGACAAAAGAAGAGGATTCTCTCCAGCCGGTCCATATGGCTGTGCGCCACATGCGAATCCTGCACCACCCGCTGCCCAAATGAAATTGACGTAGCGCGCATCATGGACGTCTTACGGCACATAGCGCGCCGTGAAGGCTACGCCAAAGAGCGCAACGTCAAGATCTTCTGGGACAGTTTCCTGGATTCGCTGAACAAGCACGGCCGTGTCTTTGAGCTGGGTCTGATGACCAACTTCATGCTCAAAACGGGCCGCCTCTGGACGGACGCCGATCTTGGGCACAAGGTTTTGCCCAAGGGCAAGCTGGCCTTCAAGCCCCATGAGATCAAGGGCAAAGAGGAAGTGGCCGCAATCTTTAAACGGTTCAAGGAGGAGCGCGGATTATGAGTTCACCCTTGACGTACGCTTATTATCCCGGCTGCTCCGGACTGGGCACGTCCATCGAGTATGAGAAATCCACCCGGGCCGTTTGCGAAGCTTTGGGAATGAACCTCCAAGAGATTCCCGACTGGAGCTGCTGCGGATCAACTCCCGCGCATACCGTGGACCACGTGCTCTCGGCCGCGCTCTCCGCGCGCAACCTCGATCTGGCGGAGGATCTGGACGCCCAGGCAGTGACCACGCCGTGTCCCAGCTGTTTGACGAATTTGGTGACCGCGCATCACAGGGTGCAGGACCCGGCCTTCAAGGCTGAAGTCGAAACACTTTTGGACAAACCCGTCCGCAGCACCCTGCCCGTTAAATCCGTGCTGCAAATCATCTACGAAGATCTCGGGCCGGATTACATCAAAAGCAAGGTTGTGCGCCCCCTCACCGGACTCAAGATCGCCCCTTATTACGGCTGCATCATGAATCGACCTCCCGAGCTCATGCGGTTCGACGATTGGGAGAACCCCATAGCCATGGATCGCATCATGGAAGCCCTTGGTGCGGAGGTAGTGCCTTTCCCGTTGAAAGTTGAGTGCTGCGGAGCATCTTTCGGCATTCCGCGCAAGGACGTGGTTATGCGCCTTTCCGGCAAGCTGCTGGACATGGCCGAACTCAACGGCGCCGTGGCCATGGTCACCGCCTGTCCTTTGTGCCAAATGAACCTGGATTTGCGGCAAGGGCAAATCAATCGGGCCACCAATCGCCAGCATCAGATGCCCATATTCTACTTCACTCAGCTCATCGGTAGGGCCCTGGGCCTGGACGAAGGCCGTCTCGGATTTGACAAGCTGTGCGTAAGTCCTCGAATCGCCTGGCGATCAATGGAAGAGGCCGCAGCTGTGGCGAACCCGTAACGAGCTGACAACGAAGGAGCGTCTAACAGCATGAAGATCGGAGTATTCGTCTGTCATTGCGGCAGTAACATCGCCGGAACAGTCGACGTGGCGACCGTGGCGCAAAAAGCCAAGGCATTGCCTCATGTGGCGTTTGCCAGCGATACCATGTACGCCTGTTCCGAACCCGGCCAGGACGGCATCATCCAGGCCATCAAAGAATACAATCTCGACGGAGTGGTCGTGGCTTCCTGCACCCCGAGGATGCACGAGCCTACGTTCCGCCGCACAGTGGAGCGCGCGGGAGTCAACCGCTACATGTTCGAGATGGCCAATATCCGCGAACACGTTTCCTGGGTCAGTAAAGACAAGGAAGCCAACACCCAGAAAGCTTTTGATCTCATATCAATGGCTGTGGCCAAACTCGCGGAAGACAAACCTCTAACAGCCAAAAAATTCTCCATCAACAAACGCGTGCTCGTTATCGGCGGCGGTGTGGCAGGCATCCAGGCGGCTCTGGATTGCGCCGACGGCGGTCTCGAGGTCGTGCTTGTTGAAAAAACCTCCTCGATTGGCGGGAAAATGTCCAAACTGGACAAAACATTCCCCACAGTGGATTGTTCCAGTTGTATTCTCGGTCCCAAGATGGTGGACGTAGCCCAGCACCCCAACATTACACTCTACGCTTACTCTGAAATTGAAGAAGTCGCTGGCTATGTTGGCAATTTTACCATCAAAATCAAGCAAAAAGCCACCTATGTGGATTGGAATCTGTGTACGGGCTGCGGACAGTGCATGGAAAAATGTCCGTCAAAGAAATCCGTTGACTACTTCAACGAGAAAATCGGTCCCACCACGGCCATCAACATTCCCTTTCCGCAGGCCATTCCCAAAAAAGCGCGCATTGACCCCGATTTCTGCATGAAATTCACCAAGGGCAAATGCGGTGTCTGTGAAAAAGTTTGCCCGACAAAAGCCATCCGCTACGACCAGCAGGATACCTTTGTCGAAGAACAGGTGGGCGCCATTGTGGCGGCTACCGGCTATGATTTGTTCGACCATACGAAGTACAACGAATACGGAGCGGGACGCTACCCCGATGTCATCACGTCCATGCAGTACGAGCGTCTGCTTTCCGCATCCGGTCCCACCGGGGGGCACATCAAGCGCCCGTCCGACGGTAAGGAACCCAAAAACGTTGTCTTCGTGCAGTGCGTGGGCTCGCGCGACAAGTCCGTAGACCGGCCCTACTGTTCCGGATTCTGCTGTATGTACACGGCAAAGCAAACGATCTTGACCAAAGACCACTTGCCGGAATCCCAATCCTACGTATTCTATATGGACATCCGCGCCCCGGGCAAGATGTATGATGAATTTGTCCGCCGCGCCATGGAAGAATACGGAGCCCAATACATCCGTGGTCGTGTGGCCATGATCTACCCCAAAGGCGACCGCTATATCGTGCGCGGCGCCGATACGCTCGCCGGAACGCAAGTGGAAGTCGAGGCTGACCTCGTGGTTCTGGCCGTTGGGGCCGAATCTGCTGTCGGTGCGTCGAAACTGGCCGAGAAACTGCGCATATCCTACGACGACTACGGCTTCTACATGGAGAGCCACTGCAAGCTGCGTCCCGTGGAAACGAACACGGCCGGCGTATATCTTGCCGGCGCCTGTCAGGGGCCCAAGGATATCCCTTCCTCGGTTGCCCAAGGCAGCGCCGCTGCGAGCAAGGTTTTGGCGCTGTTCTCCAAGGATATGCTTGAAAGCGATCCGCAAGTTTCGATGGTGGATATCAAGCGCTGCATCGGATGCGGCAAGTGCATTGAAACCTGTCCCTTCGGCGCCATCGAGGCCGTCGATTTCCGCGGACAACCCAAGGCCAGCGTCATTGAGACCATCTGCCAGGGCTGCGGCATCTGCACTTCCACATGTCCGCAAGGCGCGATCCAACTGCAACATTTCACAGACAACCAGATCCTCGCGGAGGTCAATGCATTATGTCAGCAGCAGCTGGAAGAGAGCTTCGAATAGTCGGCTTTCTCTGTAACTGGTGTTCTTACGGTGGCGCCGACACTGCCGGTGTGGGCCGTTTCCAGCAGCCAACAGACTTGCGGGTCATCCGCGTGCCTTGTTCCGGCCGTATTGATCCCCTCTTTGTGCTGAAAGCGTTGGTGAACGGAGCGGACGGCGTTTTGGTTTCAGGATGTCACCCGCGGGACTGCCATTATTCGGAAGGCAATTACTACGCACGGCGCAGGCTTGAGATGCTCAAGCGCTTTCTCAAGGTGCTTGGCATTGATGAGCGCCGCTTTGAATACACCTGGGTTTCCGCATCGGAAGGACAGCGTTGGCAAACCGTGGTGGAGAAATTCACCGAACGCATCCACGAACTGGGACCCGCGCCTAAAATCAGCGAGAGTCAGGTGCAGAAAGCTCAGGAACTAGCGGCGGCGTCCCTGTGATTGGAACGACCCGAGCCATCCGAGATGGAGAACAGCATGACTATACAAGAAGAACTGAAAGCCAGGATTAAAGAAAAATTGCCTGAGCTTGACGTGGTCATCGGCTGGGAGCAGGGTTTCGATCCCCTGCGCGCCACGCCGTTGTTCATGAAAACGGAAGAGGACGTCGACAGGTTCGTTTGGGGACCGTCCTGCGTACACAATTTGGCCACCTACCTCCCAAGCCTCAAAGGCAAAAAGGTCGGCATCGTGGTCAAAGGATGCGACAGCCGTTCCGTCATAGAACTGTTGCAGGAAGATTTGATCAAGCGTGATGAGATCACCGTGTTCGCCATGCCGTGCAGCGGCGTGGTGTCCATGAAGAAGATCAGCCGCGCTCTGGGCAACCTCGAATACGTTGAAGAGGTCAAACTCTCCGGCGATACCTTGAGCATAACCAACAACGGCACGCAACATGAGCTGAAAATGGCCGATGTCGCCGCCGATAAATGTACACGTTGCGAATATCACAACGCCCTGCTTTCCGATGTCTTTGTCGGCGATCCCGTGGCCAACGCCTATGTGGACGATTACGCCGACGTGACGCAGTTTGAAACGCAAAGCGAAGACGAAAAAATGGCGTTCTGGATGGCGCAGATGAATCGCTGCATTCGCTGCTATGCCTGCCGCAATGCGTGCCCCCTGTGTGTCTGTCGCGATCATTGCGTGGCCCAAAGCCGTGAACCCCACTGGATGACCCAGCAAAGCACCGTGCAGCAGAAGTGGTTCTTCCAGATGGTGCACGCCCTGCACCTCGCGGGTCGCTGCACGGAATGCGGCGAGTGCGAGCGGGCCTGCCCTGTGGGAATCCCCCTGCTCATGCTCAAGCGTAAGATGAACAAGGAAATCAAAGAACTCTTCGACTACAAAGCAGGTACGCAGATTGATGCGACACCGCCGCTTTTGGCCTTCAAGGTGGAAGAAGAGAACATCAATGAGAGGGGATGGTGATGGCGGCCAAGTTTCTCAAACAAACCGATCTCGTTTCCTGGCTGGAGGACCTGGCAAAGGAATACAGGACCATCGTTCCCAGACGCGAAGCGGACGCCGTTGTCTTCGCTCCCTTCGAGTCCGGTAAGGAACCGGTGCTGGACCGACAGGCCACGACACCGCCCAAGTCCGTGGTATTCCCCCAGAGCGATCCCTTGTTGACTTTCAACTACGCGAAGGATCCTGAAGATCCCTCGAAAGTTTCCCTGGATGTCACGGAGAAATGCGCGGCCAAACCCACTGTTGTCGTCGGCAGCCGTTCCTGCGACGCCCGTGGCTTCACCATTTTCGATCCTGTTTACTCCACTGAAAAAATCAAGGACACCAATTACCTAAAGCGTAGGGAAAATACGTTTTTCGTAACATTGGTTTGCGATAAGCCCGGCTCCACCTGCTTTTGCAACTGGACCGGAGGCGGTCCCGCTTCACCCGACGGTTCCGATGTGCTCATGACGCCCCTCGCAGACGGTTACGTTTTGGAATCCGTGAGCGAAAAAGGCGAAAAGCTGCTCGCGAGCAAGCTGCTGACCGATGCCGGGGGCAAGACCGCACAGGCGGACGAGGTCAAGAAAAAGGCGTTGGAAGGCATGGCCCAGGCGCCTGATCTCGCGGACGCCCCGAAAAAGCTCTTGGAGCTTTTCGACGATATGGGGTTCTGGGAGTCAATCTCGGCGAAATGCATCAGCTGCGGCGCATGCACGTACTTGTGCCCCACATGCTATTGCTTCACCATCACTGACGAGCAAAGCGGTCACCAAGGCGTGCGTTTGCGGAGTTGGGACAACTGCATGTCCTTCCAGTTCACATTGGAAGCCAGCGGGCACAACCCCCGCCCCACGAAGGCGCATAGGCTGAAAAATCGCGTGGGCCACAAGTTCAGCTACTATCCCACGCTGCACAACGGCACTATCGCCTGTTGCGGCTGTGGTCGCTGCATCAAGAGCTGTCCGGTATCGGTGGACATCCGCCAGATCGTGCTGAAAGCTCTGGAAACCACGCCGGCGACGCAGGCATAGTGCGTCCGGCTGCGCAATAAGGCCACCGGGCTTATGTGCACTGCCATTGGTATGCTGGGCTTGTTACTTTCAGTGAGTTACGTACGAGAAACTGCGGACGCCACATTAGACAATAGGATGCTACTATGACTCAAGCGCCTAATCCATATCTTCCTGCAATCGGAACGATTATCGAGACGATTCAGGAAACCCCCAACATCAAGACTTTCCGCATCGTACTCAATAATGAAGAGCAAATGCGGAACTTTAAATTCCAACCCGGACAGGTGGGACAACTCTCGGTGTTCGGCACCGGCGAGTCCACTTTTGTTATCAACTCGCCGCCAACCCGCATGGACTATTTGCAGTTCAGCGTGATGCGCGCCGGAGAGGTGACCACCAAGCTGCATACCCTTTCCGCGGGAGACCAGATCGGCGTTCGCGCCCCTCTAGGCAACTGTTTTCCTTATGAAGAACTCAAAGGCAAAGACATCGTCTTTGTCGGCGGCGGTATCGGCATGGCGCCATTGCGCACGCTTCTGCTGTACATGCTGGACAACCGCAAAGACTACGGAAAGATAACTCTGCTTTACGGCGCGCGTACGCCTCAGGACATGGCCTTCCAGTACGAGCTTCCCGATTGGTTGGAACGCAAGGATCTGGACACAACGTTGACCATCGACGTTGAAGCCGCGGGCTGGGAGCATTCGGTGGGCCTCATCCCCAACGTGTTGTTGGAACTTGAGCCCAAGCCGAAAAACACCGTGGCCATTACCTGCGGCCCGCCGATCATGATCAAGTTCACCCTGCAAGCCCTGCAAAAGCTTGGCTTCCAGGACGACCAAATCATCACCACGCTTGAAAAGCGGATGAAATGCGGCATCGGTATCTGTGGTCGCTGCAACATCGGTACGCAATACGTGTGTATCGACGGCCCAGTATTCACCTACAAGCAGCTCAAAGAGCTGCCCAACGAACTGTAAGACCAACATCGTTTCGGCGGCGCCGCCCCTTGGCGGCGCCGCCGATGCAATACCTTTGAACCGTATAAGCGCACATTGCAGGAGTGATCATGGCTCATTTCTTTCATGCCAATGAAATCGCCAAGGCAGCGGTTGAGATAGAAAAAAAGGGACAGGCCTTTTATCGTACCGTTGCATCCAAAGCCAAAACCGACAAGACCCGTGAACTCTTCACCTACCTGGCCGAAGAAGAGACCAAGCATGAGGCTATTTTCGCGGCGCTTATGGAACGCCTGGGAAAAATCGATTTGCCCGCATGGTCCACACAGGATGAATACTCCCAATATTTGAACGCGCTTATTGAGTCGCATGCCCTCTTCACCGGCGGACTTGCCGCTAAGTACATGGCCGACGCTGAAGACGAGGAAACCGCTATTCGCCTGGCCATGAGCTTCGAAAAGGACACTTTGCTCTTTTTTGTGGAAATGGAAGCCCTTGTGCCTGAAAGCGAAAAAGCGGCAGTTCACCAATGTATCGAAGAAGAGCGTCTGCATTTGCGTCGCTTGCAAGCAATGCTCGCGCAATTGTAGCCAACGAGTTTGCACTCGTTGTACCTGGCACTGAAATAAGAGGCGCGCCCATGCGCGCGACGTTATCGCCACAGGCGCGCCTCATGTATCTCAAGCCGTGAGAGATGCGACTCGGGCCAGACCGCTGGCCAGGAGATTATGGTGAATATGGCGCCGCCCAATGTTTCTGGGCCGTCCGAAGGCCCTCGCTTGTATCCGCAACTATTTTTCGGTGTAGCGGCTCTTATCCACAGTGAGTTTCAGATAGATCCCGGCTCCAGCGCACATTCCGTTCCATGCGTTTTTTCCCATGCGCCGAGACGAGACCGGCGACGCCTTCCCCCCGCACTAGTATCTTCATCCACCACGATTTTTAAAGCACGCCACAGGAATGCACCTGTGCCGGCTGCTGATGCTCGGGGGGCGATATATCCAGGAAAACACACCCGGCAAACCCGCATTGAACCGCACAGGCCTCTGCGCCGTATGCGCCAAACCGCCTTCGTCCGTGAGCGGCGTGCGCTTGATCATGCTCCGCAAGGATATCCATCCAACCGTCCGCCGCGTGCAACAAACCGTGCTTTGCGTGTGTCCCTGTTCGAGCGTTATGATTGCGCCGGTCCATCCTATGGGGGAATACATTTTTGGGGGCGCTGCGCTCCGCCGCTGCAACCAGACAGTACAATAAGGTTCTTTTTCGCGACGGTCCCTGTGCCCCTTGATAGGCGCCAGACCTCCTTGCCGCTCCGAAATGTGATTCTCGCCGTTTCAGAGAACACGTGCGGCAAGGCGCGCACATACTAACCTCCATGCTCAACGCATGACGGAAGGGGGGCGTCAGGCTCCCTTCCGTCAGCGCTGATACAAGGCAGCTTGCTCATGACTTCCAGATCCAGCCGGTTATTCGCACGACAGCGCGCTGCCACATGGTGTATGCGGTTCTTATATGCACCATTTCCTTCGTGTTCATTCCGCACTTTTTTTTTCCCCATGCCCAAGACAGCCACTGGCGTATTACGGACGTGGGGCGCTTGCCCAACAATATCCGCTCCTGATGTGTCTTCTCCTTCGCACGAACGACAACACCCCCATACTCGGCAGGCATGGCTGCGGGCGCTTTCTTCTCCCGGCCCACAGCCCGCTCGGCTCATGCCTCTACAACGTCACTCAAAAAAAAATCTAATAAACTTTTTACGGCCACTGGTTTATCAACTCCCCGGCTTCACGGCGAAAACCGAATGCCTGCCTCATAGCGGGCGCACGATGGCATATAGACCACGTAGCTCTATGTTTCGCCGCAAAACGGACAACAACGACTCTGCAGTGTCACTTAGAACCTTTTGGAACAGGGGGTGAAAGATGTTCCCCATGCCGCATACAACCAACAGCTCCGGCCTTGTCATGCCTCATGGACCATATGGGGCCGGCAATGAGGATTTTCTGGAATTCAGGTCCGATAGCTCGCACTTCCGTCTGCAGCGACTCGGAAGCTACCTGCTCTCCGATCTCTTCAGCACCGGATATATGGATTCATCCGGCTTTGTTCACAAAAAACCCCTTGTAACACTGGCGCGCGGGAAAGAATTCTATTACACCGGCGACCTTTTGGACCAGTGGGATCTGGATGTTCTGATGTACTGCGCCCGCCACACCCGCCAGGGCGCAAACGGCGTGAAACTTTTGCGCACAGATCCCGCAGACCTGTTGCAGACACTGAAACTGCGCAACGACCAGCGCAATCGTGAAAGGGTCTTCGACAGCCTCTACCGGCTGCATTCCGCCCAACTCGAAATAGCCGGAGAACGCTACAGGTATCTCACCCGTCTGATCAACAGAGTGCTGCTGGAAGAACGCAAAGGCATTTTTCTGCTAGAGATAAACGCCGACCTTGTGGCCTCCCTGCGCCAAGGAAAACAGATGACGGTGGATATCAGAGACCGCTTCAGCCTCGGGCGTAACGGGCTGGCCAAATGGATACACGGCGCACTCATGGTCTTCAAGGGTGGATTTTCAGCGGATATCAACTACCTGCATACTCTTTGCGGTTCCGCCAGCAAAACGGCCAAAGTTTTTCACCATAATCTGGCCAAAGCTGTCGAAATATTATCGGAAGCGGGAGCTATCGAACACAGCGAGCTGCATGACGACCTGCTTATCGTGACCTCGACCCCCGCGCATATGCTAGACTCCGCTTGCGGCTTTTTCAATCGCGGCGCTTGAACATAAAGGAAGATGCATTCCATGAGTTACCAACGCATCATGACCGAAGCTCTGGTCATTGGATCAGGGATTGCCGGGGCCACGTGCGCCCTGACCATTGCCGACAAGGGGCATCAGGTTGTGCTGATCAATGCAGGAGAAGACGTTGACGACGGCAACACCGCTTTGGCTCAAGGCGGCATCGTTTACAGCGGACACGACGACTCGCCCGCGAAACTGGTGAAAGACATCCTCAAGGCCGGCTGGAAGCACAATCATACCAGCGCGGTCAATCATATTTCCACGGCCGGTCCCGTGGCGGTGCGTGAAATCCTTTTGGAAAAGGTCCATGTGCCCTTCGACCGCACCGCCGACAACAGTCTGGACATGACGCGGGAAGGCGGGCACGGCCTGAACCGCGTGCTGCACTGCGCCGACTATACCGGACGCGCAATCATGGATTCTTTGAAGGCCGCTGTCAAAGCGCATCCGAACATCAAAATCCTCAATAGCCGCACGGCCATCGACCTGATCACAAGCTTGCATCACACGACCAAACTCACCTTTCGCTACAGCCGCACCAACCAATGCCTCGGGGCCTATGTCTTCAATGAGGCCACGGACACGGTGGAAACCATCCTTGCGGATTACACCGTGCTGGCCACAGGCGGGCTCGGCCGTATCTATCTGCATTCAACCAACGCCCCCTGCTGCGTGGGATCGGCCCTGGCCATGGCCCATCGTGCGGGAGCAAACCTTATGAATGTGGAATACGTACAGTTCCACCCCACTACGCTTTTTCACCGCTCCAAACGGCGTTTTCTTATCACTGAAGCCCTCCGCGGCGAGGGCGCCCAGTTGTTCAACAGCCGCGGGGAGCGCTTCATGCCCCGCTACGACAAGCGGCTTGAACTTGCGCCCAGGGATATCGTCTCCCGCGCCATAGTGGATGAACTGCATAAAAGCGGCGAGGACCATGTTTTTCTGGACTGCCGCCCCGTGCCGCACGAACTGTCCAAGCGCTTTCCCACCATCTACAACCACTGCAAGGAAATCGGCATAGACATAGACAATGAGCCCATCCCCGTGGTGCCGGCCGCGCATTATCATTGCGGCGGCATTTTTTGCGACATACACGGCCGCACCAGCCTGGAACGGCTCTACGCAGTGGGCGAATGCAGTTGCACAGGCGTACACGGCGCCAACCGCCTGGCCAGTACGTCGCTCCTCGAAGGATTGCTGTGGGGGCGCAATGCGGGGCAAATGATCGGCGGCAAGCTCTCCGGAAAAGGCGCCGTCAACGCACACCTGAAAGATTCCATCGCGGATTGGAAACATCCCGGGCACGCGCGCAACGACGATCCGGCCCTCATAGCGCAGGACTGGGCCACTATCCGCTCCACTTCTTGGAACTACGCCGGGATTACCCGCACTGAACAGCGGCTGAGCCGAGCTGCCGAGGATTTGCGTTCATTGATCCGCAATCTCACCCAGTTCTATCAGCGCACACCGCTCAACAAGCCGCTTATCGACCTTTTCCATGGATGCTACGCGGCTTATGTGCTCGCGGTTTCCGCGTTGAGAAACAAGCAAAGCGTGGGCTGCCACCACCTCCAGGAAGATTGAACCGTAACCAAGGAGAGAGCCCTATGCCTCAAGACATCATCATGTTCGGATTAAGCACTTGCGTTCATTGTAAAAAGGCACGAGAATTACTCGAAGAGCTCGTGGGTCAGGATGGCTTTACCATGATCTATATGGACCGCCTGAGCGGTGACGAACGAAACGACAGAATGCGCGAGCTTCGGGGCTATAATTCTGAACTCTCTTTTCCAACGATCATCATTGATGGGAAAGTGATTCTGGGCCATAGGGAAGATAGCATACGTGATTTGCTTCATTCCTGACTCATGGAACTCCCGGCTTGCATTGCCCCGGGCGCTATCGCTTTGAAAAAGCATGCACTGTTGAAGCAATATTTCCTTGTTTCAACGAACGAGGGAAACGTATTTCTCCTTCAAGATTGCAATATAATGCCGGCTAAGTTATGATGCGCCTATCGTATTCCGGGCGTGAAAGCAAGGATTCGATGTATTGCTTTTTTGAACTATAAAGGTAATTTTACTTTTTTGAATTTTCACTAATCGCGTTGTCACACGGGGAACCATATAAAAACAAGGATTTTGCTCATTGAGCGAAATCCTTGTTGCTTTTTATGGTAGATAATTAATTTTAAATTCATATTTACATTACCATAATACAATAACAACTCTTCACAAACTTCATTAATAAACAAAAGCAAAATACAATTTTAGTTAAAAAAATCTTTTTATTGTCATTTTCTACCCATTGTTAAAAAATAAAAGATTTTTCTCTCGTCAAAAATCCCCACTGCATCATTACTATCATGCAACTTTTTCTAAAAAACGGCTATCTGTATGCGAATTATACCTTTCTTCGTTATTCTATATTCGTTATAAATCTTCAACTTCTTTCCAACAATGCGTAATATGAATTTGTGAGACTCATTCATGTTGCTCTCATCTTCTTGCTCGTTTTCAATTACATTATCCCGATACAAGGGGTCTTTACACCTGCCGTCGCTTGTCAATGGTCAGCCATTGCGCAACACTCGATCCGGCTTGAAGGCTCCATCACAAGAAACGAATGTGAACGTTTGTCCTCTTTCATACATCCCGGACTCAAGACGCTTACCGTGCGCTCATTCGGGGGCGACGCCCTCGGAACCTTGAACCTTGCGGATAAAGTCAAAAATCTTGAATTGACCATCGTGGTGGATGGCTATTGCGCCGGTGCTTGTGCCGATTATCTTTTCGTCGCCGCGCAAAAAAAGGTGGTGCCGCCGGGAAGCTGGGTGGGCTTTTCAGGCGGAATCACGTCGCCAGAGGCACAATCGATCAGCGCAGATTATCCATCTGGGGGCGATCACGTGATCTGTGAAGCGGCACGCCTGAAGAAAAAATTTTCCCGTTTGATATTCTCCAAGCAGCTGCAGCTCTACAACACGCTCGGTATCTCGCCGCAGCTCCTGGAATATGCCCGCAAGGCGATCCGCTCGGGCCTTTTTCCTTACGGTCACAATGTGTATTGGGCGCCCCCTCCTGCCTGCCTCGAAGCGCTGGGGGTCAAGGGGCTGGACATGTGGTCGCCATCAAGTGAGGAGGAGCTGCTGAAACTGGGGCGGAACACGAATCACAACTTGCTGCTTTTTTTCAAATTGAGAAGCCTGCCTCCGCCTCCTTGCCACTGAAACGACCGCGGTCGGCACACCGGCGAAAGAGAGGATTCCAGGCGTTAGAGCATTGAAACTTTGAAAAAGTTAAAAGGCTCGGCAAAGATTTGCTTGCAAATCTTTGCCGCGAAATGATTGCAGGCGGGCTTTGCCCGCCGTTAAGCGATCATTTCAAGCGTTAAATGCTCTAAGCGACAACCGCAACATGTGTCATATTATTTCAATGCGCCCCAGATAGTCTTCAAGTTGCCGCAGCACTCTTTGCAGGGCCAAAGTGTCCTTATCCTCCGCGGCCATTTGCAATTTGTGCCCCATCTCGCTGATGGGGCCGAAGCCGAAGGCTCTGCCTTCGCCCTTCATTTGATGTCCCAAGCGGCGTACCGGCTGCATATCGTCTCCGCCCAGCAGCGCCTTGAGTTCCCGCACATTCGCGGCCACGGTTTTCAGGTAGTCGGGCACTATCTCGATAAAATCAGGATCTATCGCCACCTGGATGGGTCCCGGAGCCGGCTCAGCCTCTGCGGCGCGTCCGTAATCCCGCTCAACATGCGGCTCCGTATCCGGATGCAAACGCAGGGAGGTAATGCGGCTCAACTCGGCAAAGAAGTGTTCCTTGCGTAACGGCTTGGCAAGATGCAAATCGCACCCCGCCTGGAGACAACGTTCCACGTCTTCAACAAATGCTTGAGCCGTCATGGCGACAATCGGCGTGCGCGCTTTTCCATGATCCATTTCCCAGGCCCTTATAGCGCTGCTGGCGCTGTAGCCATCCATTATCGGCATGTGCATATCCATGAGAACCAGGTCATACGAGCCAGATGTGAAGCGTGCGAGGCCATCCCTGCCGTTTTTGGCGACATCCACGACACAGGGGGCCTTTTTCAGATACGCCTGCACCACAAACGCGTTATAATCCGAATCCTCCACCAGCAAGACGCGCAAGGGTCTGCTCGGCTCTTCCAGTATTTGAGGCGCCGCGCCTTTGCCCTCCCTATCAAGCGCATCACATGTTCTTAGCTCCACAGTGAAATAAAAGACGCTTCCCTGGCCCTTGCTGCTTTCAGCCCAGAGCCGCCCGCCCATCAATTCCACCAGGCTCCTGCATATGGCCAATCCCAGTCCGCTCCCCCCGTATTGCCTGGTTATGGAACCATCGGCCTGGGTAAAGCGTTCAAAAATATTCTCCAACTGTTCATGGCTGATGCCTATGCCCGTATCGCGGACAGCACAGCGCAATTTCACCGCGCGTGACGGCGCTTCCCCCTGGTCCACCTCCACACGGATCGACACTTCCCCGGTGTTGGTAAATTTAACCGCGTTGCCGACAAGATTCATAAACACCTGGCGCAATCGCGTGGGATCTCCCATGACCACGTCCGGCACATCTTCTTCCACACTGCTGAGCAGTCGCAAACCTTTCTGTCCGGCGCGAGGCTCCCATACGTTCAACAGGCTTTGCAGCAAATCGGGCAGGCGCACGGGAACGTATTCCAGCCGCAATTGTCCCGCCTCTACTTTTGAGATATCGAGAATATCGCCCAGCAACGCCAGCAACGAATCGCTGGCCTCCTCAAAAACATGCAAATAACGCCGCTGCTCGACGGTAAGGGTCGTTTCATTGAGCAAATCGACCATGCCCATGATCGCGTTCATGGGCGTGCGTATTTCATGGCTCATGGCGGCGAGAAACTGGCTTTTCGCATTGCTCGCCGCCTCGGCCGCGATTTTCTGGCGCTCCAATTCATTGGCGCGGCGAACTTCGGTGACGTCCATAATCGAACCTTCGATATGAAGAATCCGTCCCGCCTCATCGCGCACCAGCCACATTGTTTCCGAAATCCAAATATGTTTCCCGTCTTTTCTCTTATATTCAAGTTGCAGGTTTTTTATGAATCCATCCCGCAACAGCAGGCTTCGCGTCTTGTCCCAATCCTCCGTGCGGACATAAAGCTGCCGTTTCATATCAACGACATCCGTTATCAGACGCTCCGGACTTTCATAACCAAAGATTTCAGCCATAGCCGGATTTGCGCTGAGAAAACGTCCTTGAAGCGTGCTCTGATATATTCCGGCCAGCGAATTTTCCACGATGCTTCGATACTCGTTCTCAGTTTGCTCCAATGAGGCCTGTTTTTCCTCGAGATGCCGCACCATGAGGTTGAAGGCCTGGGTCAATTCCCCGACCTCTTTTGTTTGCCCCGGCACCACGTCGAGTCGCTCCTGAGACTCGGAATAAGCCTTCATGGCGGTAATCAGGGCCTTAAGCGGCTTTACGAGCCAACGCACGAAAAAGGCCACCACAATTCCCAAAACAAGAGCCAACGCGGCCGCGAGTCCCAACAGGTTCCAGCGCAACGCGCTCAACTGGCTTCTGCGTTTTTGATGATCCTGATACAATGTGACATCCACTTCCCCCCCCTCAAGCAGGGGCACGGCGAACCGGATGGAATCCCAATGCGCCAGCTCCTTTTTCGGGAGGACAGAGGAAGCGACACGACCGTTGAGAGTGAAATCCAGGTATTCCCCAGGGTAAATCGAAGCATATTCCTGAAAATACGACTCCAGCCTCACCCCAAGCAGGACGGCGCCAACGATACGCTCGTCATACAGCCGCACGGGTTGCGCGTAGAGCAAGCACACCTTGTCTTCAAGCATGCCCAGACCGCTTACCGTTTCTCCAGACAAGACCCTGGACACGGTGCCGTGGTCGTCAAACGCATCGCCGAACTTGAATTCATCATGCCCCCTGGAGATCACAATGCCGTCCTTATCCAAAAAAACAAGGTAATCGACCACGTTGTCGACGACAACGCGCGATTTGCGAAACAAGGTGTCGGCGTCTCCCACTTCCAGGGCTTCACCCAACAGAGAGTCCTGGTCTATCAGAAGCACTATGCGCGCCTCATGGTCCAAAATATTGGCGAGCCCTTCCATGAAGTGCATGCGAGATTGCTGCATGCGGTCTTTGATGCTCTGGTCCAGGCGACCGAGAAGCGCTTCAATCTGCCCCAAGTAAATGCCTCCCATAATGACCAGGGGGCAAAAGACAAGCAGCAGTATTTGGTGCAGGAGCTTCATTGTCCGTAGATGCGCAATGCGCGGTTATTCGGCTTCACGGTTGGCTTCACGCACGACATCGTAGAATGCGTCGCTACGCACCACAAAGCTGTGCGGACTCCCCAGCATTTCGGGTCTGCGTTCGGGGGCGTTGACAAAATCAACCAAGGCCGCCCGCAGCTTCTGCACGAGTTCAGCGGAGACATGCGAGCCGGCGGCGTATGCGTCAAAGGGAATATCCGGTGTTTGCGCCAGAACCCGGAATGTGCCGGGGTGCTTCTCATTCATCTCGCGAAACGCGTCGTCAAAACACGCCCCCGCGTCAACGGAGCCTTTGAGCACCGCCATGAGCACCTTGTCGTGCTTTTTGAGCATGAATGTCCGGGAAAACATGGAATCCGGATCAAGTCCGTGCCGTTGGAGCAACAACCTGGGGTAAAGGTATCCGGATGTGGACTGCATGTCCGTGAAGGCAAACCGTTTTCCCCGCAAGTCTTCAAGACGAAACAGGGAAGAAGAGGCCAGGACAACGATATAGCCCTGATAATGATCTTGTACTTGCCCGAGTACATTTAATTTTTGTATCGAAGCCAGGTATTGCAGGCCGGGATAACGCTTTTTGGCCTGCACATAGGCGTTTGGTGAAAACATGCCCGCGTCGATGGTGCGCGCCTCCAGCCGCTCGCCCAACTCGGCGTAATCCGCGGCCACATGAAACACCAGCTCAACCCCAAGCACGCGGGAAAGGTAATCCAACAACGGCTTGTGCACTTCTCTCAATACTTGAGGCTCTTTCCACGGGGTGCATCCGAAGACAAGCCGCTCACGTTCCGCCCCCCATGAGCTAGAGACCATAACATGCGCCATGCAACAAACCAGCACCACACACACTATGCGCATTCGCATGATCACCCCCTTTGCCGGGCGCAGCACCCGGCCGCGAAACACGGGCATAACACCATTTCCAGTTTAACTAATGAATACGGCTTTCGGGCTAGAGCATCTCACGCTTGAAAAGCGCTAGATGCTCTTATGCATTTCCCTGGA
>CAZFCK010000053.1:0-22980 GCA_964517355.1 uncultured Desulfovibrionaceae bacterium
AAAGGTTTCCCCCCGGAAAAACCTAACAAGTCTTTAATCAGTGCTTCCTTAAAAACATGCTATTGTCAGTGCAAAAATTTTTTCCTTACACCGAGTCATCGGGCGCGATCCAGATAAAGCTCGCCTGACGTCCGCCGGCCTTGTCGCGGCGATAGGAGAAAAAATAGCCGTTCAGGCTGTATGTGCACAGATCCAGCCCGAAAACACATTCGCTTTTGAGTCCCGCTTCCACGAGCTGGTCGCGGGTCAGACGCCAGAGGTTCATGGTTCTGCTTTGCGCGTTGAAATACGGTGCGAAATCCGCCCCCCATTCGCTGTCGAAGTTCACGAACTCGCTGGCCGCGGGGCCCAGGCTGGGGCCGCGCACGGCCGAAATCTCTTCGGGAGGCACGCCGTAATGAGCGCACAGGGCGCGCACGCCGCTTTGCGGAAAGCCCATGCGGTTGCCGCGCCACCCCACATGCAGGGCGGCCACGAAATCCCCGCCTTGGTGCGCCAGCAAAAGGGGCTGGCAATCAGCGGTCTTGATCACCAAAGCCTGGTCACGGCGGCGCGTGGCCAGGCCGTCGGCCTGTCGCTCCACGCGGCTGTCCCAGTTCCCGGGTTCGGGATCGAAAACCATGTCGTCGCCATGCACCTGGCGGCATTCCTGCCAATGCGCGAACCCCAACTGTTCTTGAAGGGTCCGGCGGTTGGCGTCCACGCGGCGCGGGTCCTCGCCCGGGGCGTGGACCACGTTGCCCCATGCGTGGGAATCCGGTTGCCGCCCCGGTGTTTTTCCCGCGGCCACGCGGGTTTGGAAGGCGCAGTGGACATTGGGGATGCCCGGGAAGGAAAACGGAATATATATCAAATCCATAGAAACTCCTTATCCGTACACAGGGCGTGCACGGGTTTGTCCCAGGGCTCGCGCGGCAGGCGCTCGACCACTTGCGCTTCAAAGGCCAGCCCAACCAAGACCGCGCCGTGCAACCTGTCCGTGGCCAGCAAACGGTCATAAAACCCGCCGCCGTAGCCGATCCGGACACCCGAGCGGTCGAAGCCCACACCGGGGAGCACGGCCACATCCACGGCGCACGCGGCATCCGGCAGACAGGCCTCGGGTTCGGCAATGCCGTAAGCTCCGGGGGCGAGTTGGCGTTGATGCTCCACCAGCACGAGATCGAGTTCGCCGTTCAACGCGCTCGTGCCGGATTCGCGGCAGCAGCGCGGCAACAACACGCGCTTGCCTTCTCGCCAACAGTACCGAAGCAGCGCGTCGGTGCGCAACTCGTCGCGAACGGCGGCGTAGAGCAGCACCGTTCCCGCTTTCGCGAACACGGGCTCCAGCGTCATCCTTTCCTGCGCGGCGCGGCTCAGGCGTTCCAGCGCGTTTTCCGACAAGGCGGCGCGCCGCGCCAGTAATTCTCTACGTATCAGCACTTTGGATAGATCCACCGTATTGTCGCTCACCCTCCGGCTCCCCTTGATTCAGGCTTCCATTTTTGCGATTATATAATATCACTACGGCAATACGCGACCTTTTCAGTCTACCCGGCTTTCATGCAAAACAAAAGGATGTGAAGATGACGACGACAGGCGACTTCTGGATCGGCATAGGAGATTTGCACGGCGACACATCGCTCGTGCGGGCCATCCCGGACCTGGAGCATGCGCGCGGCGTCATTGTCTCCGGCGACATCACCATACGCGGCAACGGCGCCGAGGCCGGCCGCGTACTCGAGGCCATAGCGGCGCGCAACCCCCGCATCCTGGCCCAGATAGGCAACATGGACATGCCCGAGGTGGACGCCATGCTCGACGCAAGACAGTGGAACATCCACGGGCGCGCTCTGGAATTGGCTCCGGGAGCGGACGGTCTGCCCTCCGTGGGGCTCATCGGCGTGGGCGCCTCCACGCCCACCCCTTTCGGCACGCCCAGCGAGTATCCCGACAGCCGCATTGCCGCATGGCTGGAACAGGCTTACGCCGCGGCCCCGGAATGCGACACCCTGCTGCTTGTCTCCCATGACCCGCCTCACGAGAGCGTCGCCGACCGCCTGCCCAACGGCAGCCACGTGGGCAGCCGCGCCGTGCGCGCTTTTATCGAAAAGGCGGCTCCGGCCGTATGCCTTGCGGGACACATCCACGAATCGCGGGGCATCGGCAGCCTGGGCGCGACCCTGGTGATCAATCCCGGACCCCTGGCCGAAGGGGGGTATGCGCGCATCGTACGCAACGCCCAAGGGTTGACGGCGAGCCTGGAACGCATCGGCTAACCCTGTTTCCCTCCCTTTTCGGAAAGAATTAGGACAAAGGCGTTTCTTTGCGGCAGGAAACGCTGTATCTTCGACAAGACATGAACAACGCCAATAAAAACGACAGCGGGGCGTGCCGAACGTATTGCCTCGACGCACGGACAGCCATCGCCCATTTTCCCGGCATCGGCCGCTACGTGGCGAATCTGGCCCAGGCCTTGGCGCCGCTGTTACACGAACACGAACGCTTGATCCTGCTGCGGGACCCGTCCAGACCGCGATTGTTCGCCCCTTTTGCCGGCACAGACGACCGGGTGCGGGTGGTGGATCTCGACGTGAGCCCTTTTTCCCCGCGGCAACAGTGGGCCGTGCCCCGACTCCTGCGCCGCCTGGGCGTGGACCTGTACCACAGCCCCTACACCTTGCTGCCCTATTTCCGCTCCGTGCCCACGGTTTTGACCGTGCACGACCTCATCCCCCTGCTCTTTCCCGGCGCGAGCACGGCCAAGGCCAGGCTCTTCTTCGCCGGGGCTCTGCGCCTGGCCATGCGCAGCGCGGACGCCGTGGTGGCCGTCTCGCGGCACACCTGCGACGACCTGCGGCAACGCTACGGCGGCAAACGCATAGAGGTCATTCCCGAGGCGGCGGCTCCGCATTTCGCCCCAGCGGATGCCGGGGCCGTCGCGGACCTGCGCGCGCGGCTGCGCCTCCCCCCTTGTTACGCGCTGTACCTTGGCTCCACCAAGGCGCATAAGAATCTCGCGCGCCTCATGGAGGCGTGGCGAAGCGGCGCTATGCCCTGGCCGCTCGTCGTGGCCGGAGTGCGGCCGGAAAACGCCCCCAAGCTGCCAGAGGCCCGCGCCATGCCGGAAAACGTGCGATGCATCGGACCGCTGGAGGATTCGGACCTCCCCCCCCTTTACAGCGGGGCCTCGCTCTTTGTATTCCCCTCGTTGTACGAAGGCTTCGGCCTGCCGGTCCTGGAAGCGATGGCCTGCGGCGCACCTGTGCTGTGTTCGGACAGGGCCAGCCTCCCGGAAGTGGGGGGCGGGGCCGCGGCCTATGTGAACCCTGAAGACAGCGGCGCCATCGCGGCCGCAGTCAGGGAACTTGCGGCCTCCCCGGAACGGCTGGCCTCCATGCGGGCGGCCGGCCTGCGCCGGGCAGCCCTGTTCTCGTGGGAGCACACTGCCGCGCAAACCCTCGCGCTCTATCGAGAATTGGCAACATCGCGCACAGCATCCTTATATAAGGAAAACGTTTCGAGCCCATGCACGACCTGACATTATTGTTTTTCTTTTGCGCGTGCTTCGCGGGCTCCCTGCTTTGCACGCTGTTTGTGCGCGCCCTGGCCCGTGGCAAAGGCTGGGTCGCCCCCACCTGCTCGGGGCACTGGCATAAAAAGCCCATCGCGCTGCACGGAGGCGCGGGGTTCATGCCCCTGTTCCTGATACTCAGCCTGGCGCTGCTCTTCGCGCTCAAACCCGCCAACGCCACAGTCTGGCAATGGGCCCTGGAACACGACGGCACCCGGCTGGCCCTGGCCATGCTTTGCGGTGCGTGGCTGATGTTCTTTTGCGGCTTGTGGGACGACATCAAACCCATCACGCCCGCCACCAAGCTGATCTACCAGGTGGGCGCCACCAGTATCTTCGTCTACCTCGGCGGGGTTTTCCACGTCACCGGCCAACCGGCCCTGGACCTGTTCATCACCTATGTCTGGTTCGTGGGCATCACCAACGCCGTGAACATGCTGGACAACATGGACGGATTGTCCTCCGGCGTGGGCATTATCGCGGCCATCATGGCCATGCTGCTTTCCTGGAGCTGCGCGCACGACGGGGAACCGGCCGCGGCCATCGCGGCCATGCTCACAGCCTCGCTCATGGGCTACTGGTTTTTCAACCGGCACCCGGCGAGCATCTTCATGGGGGATTCGGGCAGCCTGGCCCTGGGGTTCTGCCTGGCCGCCCTGGCCATGCCCAACGCCATGAACGGGGGGCTCTGCATCCACGCCCAGGACCCGCTCGTGCAATCCCTGGCCGTGTTGCTGGTGCCTTGCTCGGTGCTGGCCGTGCCCATTTTCGATACAACCTTCGTCACCTTCACGCGCATACTCAGCTCACAGAACATCCACGTCGGGGGGTGCGACCATACGTCCCACCGGCTCGTGCGCCTGGGATTTTCCGAACCAAAGGCGGTGGGCATCCTCTATGTCCTGGGACTCGGCGGCGGCATCATCGCTCTGCTGGCCCAGCGCTTCACGCACCAGACACTGCCCCTTTTCGGCCTGTTCAGCTTTCTGCTCATCTGCACCGGCGCCTATCTGAACCACGTGAGCGTTGAACGCAGACAGGACGGCACCCCTTCCCTGTGGATCAATTTCCTCAAGGGGCTGCTGCTCAAACGCAACATCGCGCATGTCCTGCTGGACACCATCCTGATCATCACCTGTTTTTGGGGCGCCTATCTCCTGCGTTTCGATTTCGACCTCAAGCCCTTTCTGCGCAACGCCATGATTCAGGCGCTGCCCCTGATCGTGGCCTGCGGTCTGCTTGGGCTCAGGCTCGCGGGCGCCTACGGCGCCACCTGGCGTCTGGCCTCGCTGGCGGACGTGCCTTCCTACGCCATGGGCGTGCTCATCGGCACGGCCTTGAGCCTCTCCATGTCCACCATGCTCAGCCGGTTCGGCGAAGGATACTCCCGCAGCGCCTACATCACCTACGGCGTGCTCTTTTTCCTGGCCGTCACCATTTCCCGACAAAGCTTCAGCATGCTGGATAATTTCATAAAAACCCGGGCCGCCTCCCGAAGAAAATTCGAACAGCAGCCCGTCATCATCTACGGTGCGGGCAAAGGCGGCATGATTCTCCTTGAGGAGACCCTTTTCAACCCCGCGCTGCACGGGTTTATCGTTCTCGGCTTCGTGGACGACGATATCGGACTCATCGGGCACAAGGTCCGGGGCTTTCCCGTGCGCGACAAAAGCTCCTGGCTCCAGGAACTCAATCTGCCACCTGAAATCTGGGTGTCGTCCAAATCCATATCCAACGGCAAAGCTCTGTCGTTCGCCAGGCAATGGACGCCAACCGCTCCTGTCCGGCGCCAGACGTTCCTGTTGCAAGAGGTCATCCGCTGACAATGTCCATCACGCCGCGCACGCCTTCCATGCATCCAGCTTCCGCATCCGCCGCGTCACGTCCCCCTGCGGGGGCGGGTCTTGTGTTTTTATACGCCCTTACGGCGTTTCTCTGCTGCCTGGCCGTACACCTTTGGGTGCTCCCGGTGTGGACGCGGGCCATCTACCATTGCGGCAACGAACCCCTGATGAACACGCCGGACGCCTATTTCTGGCTTTCAGGCGCCGTGGACTTCGGCAAGGCCGTGGGCACCGCCCCATCGTTGATGCTGCGCTGGCTGGGCATTCTGCCGGGCCTCACGCCCCCTGTGGCGGCATGGTGGAGTCCGGCCCTGATCTCCTGCCTCGTGGCCGTGGCCCTTGTGCTGTGGGCGCACACCCTGGGCTACGCGGAAGCCGGACTTTTCGCGGGACCGTTCGCCGTGCTTGTTCCCGGCTTTTTCAGCCGCACGCACTTCGGGTTTTACGATACGGACATGGTCACGCTGCTCTTCCCTTTGCTGACCAGTTGGGCCCTGGCGCAGACCCTGCGCCCCTGTATGCGCGAGGTGCGCCTGACCCCCGCTTTTCTGCGCTCGACGTGGCGGGAGTTCCGGGCCGCCAAAGGCGTCCCTGAGATCTCGCCCGCATCCGCCGCGCAGCTGCGCTCACTGCTGTTGCGCGCTTTGGTGGCGGGTCTGTGCATCCGCTTCACCAACCCCTGGCACGTGCGCATAGCCGATTGCAACGCGGTTCTCGTCATTCTCGTCCTGGCGCTGACTCCTTTGCTCGTGCCGCCGGGCAAAAGAGGGCGCATGTGCTGGGCCATGGTGCTGGTGACGCTTGCAGGACAGGTGCCCGCATGGTGGGGATTGCCGCTGGCGCTGGGTTTGTGCCTCTTTTGCGCGTTGCGCCCTGAAAAGGCCGCCGCGTACACCGCGCGAGCGGGCACGCCGCTGCTCGTGTTCGCGCTTCTGTCCACGCAGGTGGCGAGCATCACCGGCGCGGCGCACACCATCCATAAATATCTGGAAAAATATTTCAGCCCTGTGGACAGGGTCTTTGCCGCCAAGGAGATAGACGGTTTGCCCTATCCCGCTGTCGCGCAAAGCGTCGCAGAAGTCGCCGATACGGCGGACACCTTCCTGCTTTTCATCAGCAAATGGACCTGGCCGGCCCTCCTGGGGGGCGCGGGTTTCATACTGGTCTGCGTGGTGCGTCCTTTGAGCGTGTTGCTCTCGCCGTTGTTTTTTCTGGCCCTGCTCGGTTTCCTGATCGGCCCGCGCATGGCCATGTTCGCCGGCCCGGCAGTGGGGCTGGGCCTGTCAATCCCTTTGTGCATGGCGTTCGAACGCTGGCTACGGGGGCGTATTTCCCAGGGAAAACAACGAGTTTTGGCCGCCACAGTCTGTCTGGCGACCACGTCCGTCTTTCAACTGCCGTATTTCCCGGAATATATCACCGTTACGCCTTCGCCCCCGGTCACACTTTCCTATTGCGAATCTATGAAAGACCTGCGCGACACGACCCCCGAGAATGCAATGTTATGGACATGGTGGGATTGGGGCTATGCAACTCAATATTTTGCGCGCCGCAACACGTTCGCCGACGGCGGAGAGTTCCGTCATCGCGGCTCCGTATACTTCGCAGCAAAAATACTATACAGTAAATCTCCCAAGCAGGCATCGCAACTGATGCGATTTTGCGGAGATTTGAACTACAGGCCTTGGGACATAATCAACAAAATGACGCCTCAAGAGT
Organism: uncultured Desulfovibrionaceae bacterium; assembly: GCA_964517355.1. Classification (GTDB taxonomy): domain Bacteria; phylum Desulfobacterota; class Desulfovibrionia; order Desulfovibrionales; family Desulfovibrionaceae; genus CAZFCK01. The sequence continues at coordinate 7,117 of CAZFCK010000053.1, forward strand.
CTGAATTCTTTCTCGACTCCATGAGCATGATCGATTATCCGTTTACCACGGAAGAGCCGCAGTACCTTATCATAAATTACAATTTACTCGGCGTGCTGGAATGGATCTCCTATTATGGTTCGTGGAATTTCGAGACGCGCACCGCAAGTCATGCGAAAGTCAGACAAATCACAACGCAACATGGCGTGGATCTGCAAGATGGGGTACTGACGTTCCTGAACGGCAACAGCCTGCGTCTCGCCACCATCGATGTGATGACCCCCCAAGGGGGGCGGCATCACGACTTCCAACACCAGGGGTATCACCTGATTCTGCGGCCTGACATCGGCGAATCATATATAATGGATACGGAAGCTTACTCCAGCATGGCCGTGCGTCTGCTGGTCGGCGATCCTTTTGCCGTGGATATCACCGGGGAATTCGAACCCGTCTCCATCACCCCCTTTGTCCGGGTCTACCGCGCCCTGGATTGAAAAAGAACTGAAAAAAAAATCTTTCCATTTCCTTGACAATATATTTTTTTAGGATCTAATATCTCAATCGGATAGAATCTGCAGAAATTTTTAGCAGAGTGCTCGTACGGCGCATAGCGCCTTTCCTCATAACGGCGCGACTCGGCTTACTAAAGATTCTGTCCCTTCCAGCCCGACCTTGATAGATAAAGGTAATTGCGTTTCCCATTTCTTTATCCGAGGTGATTGAACTTATGCAATGGAGGTGAACATTTTAAGCACTCTGTCCTAGATATAGTTATACGGATTTTTCGGGCGCCTACGGCATTAATCCGGCATGGAGCCCACGCCCCCAGTTCAATGAGGGAAGAGATGAGGACCGCCCTGCGTCAAGTTGAATTTAACTTGACTCCTTTCGGACCGCGAGGCATATTTTAGGGGTCATGATAGGGGCGAAAGAGCACATAACAATTTTTCGACAAGGAGCAACACATGGCCCAAGGGAAAGCTAAGGACTCCCACTTCCGGCAATGCATTGGATTCTTCCTTGCAGTCATTGCCATCGTGGGCATGACCGTACTGGTCTCGGGGCAAGCCCAGGCCGCTGATCATCTTCTTTTGCAGAATACTGACAGTGGTAAAACGTCATACTGGGTGATGAATTCGAACGGCACATTGAAAAACAAAACCAAAGGTTCCGGTTGGGGTGATCTCTACGGAACGGCCGACAATCTTTCCACCGCCATGAACCATTTTTGGGTTCTGGTTGGCTCGCACAAAGATGACGGCGATCCCCATCTTACCCGCCTGATTTGGCAAAACACGGACAACCAACGCATGGCCTGGTGGAAGCTCAACACCAACGGCGTGCTGCAAGACCGCACCAAGGGCAGCGGCTGGGGCTACCTGGACGAGGAATGGAAGAGCGTTCCGGGCGCCACCTGGCTGGCCACCGCCGTTGTCGACAGCAGCAAGAGCAACTTCGGGCAAGACGTTGTCCTGTTCCACAACAAGGACAACGGACGCACCGTATACTGGCGCTTGAACTCCAACGGTCTGCTCGTCAACCGCACCCAGGGCAGCGGTTGGGACAACATCGACTCCACCAAGTACTTCCAGGGCATTCTCACCGCGGACAAGGGTTGGGTCGCCGGTCCTTACTACCCCAACGCCGACAGCCAAGGCCATGCCCAGTTGGTGTGGTACAACACGCAGAACGCCCGTGTTTCCTGGTGGAAACTTAATTCCAACGTGACGCTGAAGAGCACCACGGAAGGCGACGGCTTCGGTTCCTGGTGGACCCTGCCCAGCCCGCACTGGCGCTTGACCGCTATCTCCAAGAACAACAACTACAGGCAGATCAACGACAGCCATTCCGCTCTGCTCTTCATGCACAACACCGATTCCGGTCGCGCCGCCTACTGGGTCATGAACTCCAACGGCATGCTCACCGACCGCACCGAAGGCTCCGGATGGAACGTGGTTGAAAAGACCTCCGAATTCCCGACCTTCGATCCTTGGTCCTTCTTCGGTATCCACGAGAAGGCCGACGGCACGCATGACCACCTGCTGTGGAACAACAGCGGTAACGGCCGTATCGCCTACTGGAAGCTCAACACCAACGGTACTCTCTCTAACAAGACTGAGCACGACGGTTGGGGCGTGTTCTGGGATCTGCCCACCGCCTGGAGGCTTGCCGGCGTAGATAATTACAACAATCTCTACCCCGAATAAGCCTGAGCATCACAACGACTCATTAAAGGCCGCCCTCTGGGCGGCCTTTTTTATTGGCGGGTAGAGAATGTCGCACCCTCTTTATCCCTTCCGGAGACGACGCTTCTTTCTCCACGCTACCATATCCTCTCTATAGAGCATATCGTCTTTGAATCAGGAATGCCTCATGCGACTGATGGACCTCTTGAATAATGGCGAGGCTTGGTGACAATGCTGGAGCCTTGCAAACGTTGAATGGCTCTGTAAAGATTTGCTTGCAGATCTTTACCGCGAAATGATTGCAGGCTGGCTTTGCCCGCCGTTAAGCGATCATTTCAAGCGTAAAATTCTTTAACGCATTTTCGCCTTGAAACAAGGCTCTCTGAAACAATTTCCAATTGTTCCAGTGAAATGCATAAGAGCATCTAGCGCTTTTCAAGCGTGAGATGCTCTAGAGACACTACGGTATCCATGTCGTTTTCCGGCGACCAGGGGCCTCCCCTGGTCGCCCTGCGGGCGCGAAAACCCGCGACTTTATATTTTTTAGTCCGATCATCGTAGGAAACTCCCTAACTATCCAGCATGTAGGATCTCAAACCGCCGGAGCCATCTCATATGTAGCGGCTTCCGCAGCTCCCGCTTGTAACGTACCGCCGTAACCGCTATAGCATGCTTCATGTCGCCAATCGCGACCTACGGATACGGCTTTTCGGTGAGGACATTTCCTTTATGCGGTTCTTTCCCCTACTGCGCTCGGATCACCAAAGGCACCCCGCTTTGACTCTTCTCCGCGGGAAAGCCGTCTCGAGATGCCGCGTTCTCAATTTTCACCTTACCGCTTCACGCACCCGGCGGTCTTATAGGAGCCTGCATGCGTCTTTTCCGCACCAGCCAGCAAATGGGCATCGCCGCTGCCATTATGGGGGGCAGTATCCTGCTCTCACGCTTCATGGGCCTCTTTCGCGACAAGGTCATCTCCTATTATTACGGCGCTGGTCTTGAATCGGATATTTATTTCGCCTCCTTCGTCATCCCCGACTTCATCAACTACCTGCTTGCTGGGGGCTATTTTTCCATTACGCTGATTCCCCTGCTCGCCAGCTCGTTTTCCTCAGACACCGACGACGGTTGGGATTTTTTCTGGTGCGTCTGCAACTGGGTCGGTTCGATCATCATCGCAGTCACGCTGCTGGCCATGGTCTGCGCCCCCTGGCTGGCGCAGCTCGCCGCGCCTGGATTCGCCCCCGAGGCGACCGCCAGACTGGCGTTTTTTTTGCGCATCATCCTTCCGGCGCAAGTCTTTTTTTTACTGGGCTCCTGCTTCACCGCCCTGCTCTACCTGCGCAAGCAGTTCACCGTACCTGCCCTGACTCCACTTGTGTACAACGGCTGCATCATCCTCTTCGGTCTGCTCTTCAAGGAGCAGGGCATGGAAGGATTTTGTTGGGGCGTTCTGGCCGGCTCTTTTGCGGGCAACTTTCTGCTCCCCCTCCTCGCTTCTCGAACCGGCGATCAAGGTACGCTACGTTATCGCTTCATTTTCGCGCATCGAGATTTCAAACGCTTTATCCTGTTGGCACTGCCGCTGATGATCGGGCAGAGCGTTGTAGTGCTCGATGAGCAATTACTCCGCGTTTTCGGTTCCATGACTGTGGATGGCGCAGTGAGCTGGCTCAACTACGCCCGGCGCATCATGCTCGTTCCGGTCGGCGTCGTGGCCCAGGCCGCCGGCGTGGCCTCGTATCCCTTCCTGGCCCAACTCGCTGCGAGCAACGACACTTCACGATTTCAGGAAACTCTGCGCCAGGCCATCAATGGGGCTACGCTTCTCGTACTTCCTTTGTCCTTGTGGATGGCTGTGGCGGCCGAGCCCACCATCAGACTCATTTTCGAGCAGGGGCGCTTTTCGGACAGCGCCACGGCGCAAACAGCCCTGTGCCTGCAAATCATGCTCCTGGGAGTCGCGTTCTGGGGTATCCAGCAAATCGTGGGCCGAGCCTTTTACGCTCACAAAGATACCTTGACGCCCGCGGTCTGCGGCACCATCGCCACTCTGGCGCTTGTGCCCCTCTATTACTTTTTGGCGCGAGTCCTCGGCGCGGCCGGCATCGCCGCGGCCAGCACCTGCGCCGTGGCGTGCTACACGCTCGCCTTGACGCTCGTCTGGCGAAAACGGCACGGTCCCGGCGCCTTTTCCGGCTTGGGAAAGCTGTTGCTTCAGGCCGCGGGGCTTTGCGTACCCGCCTGTCTCGCAGCCCGCGCAGGAATTTTTCTGCTCGAAAACGTGCTCTCCGATTACCCGCTGCTGCAGGCGCTTCTGCAAATCATGCTCAGCGGTTCGCTTTTCGCCCTCGTTTTTGTGGGCCTGGGCACATGGTTTGCGCCTGAGCCCTTGGCTCCCGCCGTATCGCTGTTGCGGCGCGTGCGCCGCTTGTTGGGCAAATTCGAAACGTAATGGTATAAAATGATCTCTCCTTGACCCGCCGCGCTTCAACAGGCTACAAGAGTAAAAAAATTTCTTACTCTTATTACGGTCTCATCGATAAAGGCCTGCGCGGGGACCCGGGCAGTTTTCTTAGGGAAGCACTGATTAAAGACTTGTTAGGTTTCCCCCCGGACCACCCTTCCAAAGATTTTTGGTGGAAATACACATAAATTCATTGTTTTACAAATATACTTGTCTGGCGACAAAGTTTTGGAAGGGGGAGCGCGAGGGGGAGAACCCTTTTCAAAGGGTTTCCCCCTCGCATATCCAGTGAATTAATCAGCGTTTCCATATGTTTCCTTTGGAAACGGTATGTAATCATCTTATTGCGCGCCTGGCATCGAATATGGACAAACCCCATGTTCTCGTTGTGGAAGACAGCAAATCTGTCGCACGCAACCTGCGGGACAGTATCTTGCAGGAGCTGGGTTTCGACGTTACCGTGGCCTATTCGCATAAAGCGGCCGTGGATCTGGTTGCGGCGGACGGCTCCCGCTTTTTCGTCGCCATACTCGATCTTTCGCTTCCGGATGCACTGGACGGTGAAATCGTCGATTTCATGATTGATCGGAAGATCCCCGCCATTGTCTACACCTCGTTGGAAAATCCGGCGCTGCGCACAGCCCTTTTATCCAAAAACATCATCGACTACGTTTACAAGAACAATCAAGGCGTGAAGTCGCTCACCGCCATGATCAAGCGCTTGTACATCAATCGCGACGTCCACGTTCTGGTTGTGGACGATTCGAAGCTGCAACGTTTCGCCATAAAATCCATGCTTAAAACCTACATGTTTCAGGTGGCCGCGGTGCGTACCCCTGACGAGGCGCTCGCTGTTCTGCACATCAATCCGAATATTTCCTTGGTAATCACGGATTTCGACATGCCCGGAATGAACGGCGTGCAGCTCTGTAAAAAAATCCGCGAGCAGCGAGCCAAAGAGGAGCTGGCCATTATCGGCATCTCCTCCCATAATAACGAGTTTCTCGCGGTGCAATTCATCAAGAACGGCGCCAACGATTTTATCAAGAAGCCTTTCCAGCGTGAGGAATTTTACCTTCGAGTCGTGCAAAATCAAGAAACTATAGAACATTTCAAAAAGCTGCACGAACTGGGCGAATTGAAAAACCGCTTTCTGGGCATAGCCGCCCATGATTTACGCAACCCGATCAACGGCATCAAGGGATTCAGCGAACTGCTGGCCGAAGAATTGCGGGAGACCGGCACGGCATCGCAAGTGGAGCTTGCGCAACTCATCAACATGGCCAGCGGGCAGATGCTGCAACTGGTCAACGACCTGCTCGACATCTCCGTTATTGAACGCGGCCACGTGCAGTTGCATCCAGGGCCAACGGATCTCTGCGCTCTCATCATGGAGCGCGCCAAAATCATGTCCATCACCGCTGCGAGCAAGGAAGTGGCGATAGAGACGGACATCCCGAAGCGGTGCGTCACGACGTGCGACGGTAAGCGCATCGCCCAGGTTCTTGACAATCTGCTCGGCAATGCCCTCAAATTTTCCCCCTCAAACGCAACAGTTTCCATTTCGCTGCGCATGAACGCCAGTACCGTCACCATCGGCGTCCGCGATCAGGGCCCTGGTGTCCCGTCGCACTTGCATCAGGATCTTTTCAAAAATTTCACATCATTGCAGGCTTTGCCTCTAGACAAAAAACACGGCACCGGTCTTGGCCTGTCCATTGTGAAAAAGGTGATTGATATGCACCAGGGCCATGTCTGGCTGGACAGGGAGTACACCGGCGGCGCCCATTTCCTTTTCAAGCTGCCCTACACACCGCTCGACACGCCGCAGCCCGCATCTTAACCTTGATTTTCGGCCTATCAAGGGTAGTATAAAGTCCCGATGTCCGGCGGGGCAGTATTGACCCCGCACACCGAAAAGGAATTGCAACGTGGCGCATACCCATAACCCGACAATCTCGGCCAAGGCCAAGGCGGAACGTGAAAGCTTAAGCGAAGCCCAGCTTATTGAGTTGTTGGCCAAACAACTCAAGATAGAGACCTACAGCCCGGAAAAATTCCCCCCAGACAAATCCCTCATCGAGATAATAGACGCCAGGACCGCGCAAAACTACTACATCGTGCCGTTGCGCAAGACAGGCAACCTGCTGCTCATCGCCACCAACGACCCTTCGGACCTGCGCACCCAGGACGAAATACGGCAATTGACGAATCTGGACGTGGAGCCCGTGGTCTGCACCGAGCAGCAACTCAATATCCTCGCCCAGGGAATGTACGGCACCACGTTCAATGTCCATGACATGATTTCCAGCCTGGACGGCATGGATTCGGAGGCCCAGGCCCAGGATAGCGAGGGCGAACTCGATGTTTCCATCTCCTCGGCCCAGGATATGGCCCAGGAAGCCCCCGTCATTAAGCTTGTGAATTCCATACTCATGCAGGCGGTGCGCGAAAAAACGAGCGATGTGCATATCAGCCCGGAGAAGGACCGTATCCAATTACGCTTCCGCATCGATGGCCAGCTCAAGGAATTTCCATCGCCCCCGAAAAGTTATTTCTTTCCGATCATCTCCCGCATCAAGCTCTTGTCCGGAATGGACATTTCCGTCACGCGCATCCCCCAGGACGGGCGTTTCACCTTCCGCTACGGCAACGCCGAGGTCAGTGTGCGCGCCAGTTCCCTGCCTACGATACATGGCGAAAACATGGTCTTGCGTCTGTTGCAGCAAAGCGCGGGAAAGGCGCTGACCCTCGATGGCCTGGGGTTGGCGGAAAATGAAAAAGCCAAGTTCATGCGCGCCGTGCAGAAACCCTACGGCATGGTGCTGGCCACCGGCCCCACGGGCAGCGGTAAGTCCACTCTGCTGTACGCGCTGCTGAGCAAAGTCAACAAGCCCAACATCAACATCATCACCCTGGAAGATCCTGTGGAATACCGGCAAACCGGCATCCGCCAGGTGCAGCTCAACAGACGCGCGGGCATGACCTTCGCCAGCGGGCTTAAATCCATTTTGCGCCAGGACCCCAACGTGATCATGGTGGGCGAAATCCGGGACATTGAAACCGCCACCATAGCCATCGAAGCTGCTCTCACCGGACACCTGCTGCTGTCCACCCTGCACGCCAATACCGCCTGCGGCGCGGTGACACGCTTTGTGGAAATGGGTATTGAACCGTTTCTCGTTGCCTCCACCCTACTCGTGGTGGGGGCGCAACGCCTGGTCCGCCGCATCTGCCCCCATTGCCTGGAAACGTACCAGGCGCCCTTGCAGGCCATGGCGGCTCTGGGACTCAAACCAGTGAAGGGCACACCCTTTTTGCGCGGCAAAGGATGCGCGCAATGCAATAATACTGGCTACCTGGGCCGTTGCGGCATATATGAAATTCTGGAGGTCAACAACGAAGTGAAGGATCTGATCATCAAAGGGGCGTCCATGCACCAGATCGAACAACGAGCCGTGGAACTCGGCGTGCTGCGCACGCTGAAAATGGACGCCGCCGACAAGGTGCTCAGGGGCTTCACCACCCTGGAGGAAGCCAGTGCGGCCGTGCTTGTTTAACGCCATGTCCATGCTCCCCTCCGCCCCCACTCCACCTTGGCTGCTGCGTGTTTCCATGGAATTTTGCTCCCTTGTCCTGCCTGGCCGCATGCCGTTCGTCTCCGGCACCTGGGGCTCTCTGGCTGCTGTGCTCCTGGCTCCCTGGCTGTTTCTCCCCCTCGGCATATGGGGCCGCATCCTTGCGCTGCTCGTGGTTTTCTTCATCGGCGGCTATGCCGCCACCATTGTCGAGCGGCATCTGCGGCGCAAAGATCCGGGGATTGTGATCATCGACGAAGTAGTGGGGCAATGGCTGACTTTTTTGCCCTTCGTCTCCCTTTCCGTTTGGGAACTAGCCGTGGGGTTCGTGCTTTTCCGCATCTTCGACATACTCAAGCCCCCGCCGGTGCGCAGCTCAGAGCATTGGCTTCCCGAGGGATACGGCATCATGATCGACGATGTGCTCGCCGGTGTGTACAGCCTGTTCTTGCTTTGGGTGCTGCGCCTGGTTTTTGCGTAAGGCCTGCCTCTAAAATTCCTTAAGGACCTTTTTCAGGGCAAGCCTCTCGACTTTCTGAGCAGGACGCATACTGTAACATTGTATATTTGTTAAAAAAATAAGAATAAAAATTGTCCATTTTCCGGCGTCCGGGGGCCTCCCCTGGTCGTCCTGCGGGCGCGAAAGCCCGCGACTTTATTCTTTTTTTCTTTACGTCCGAAAGTCGTAGCAAGTCTTTTGAAATTGTATGGTTTCTGAATTTGCCCCAATCCGCAAACGCCTACCCACAATGTGAAAAGGGGTGCTTGTGCTGACGCAATGAATAGGAAACGGTATTATTCCAATTCCATTTCAAACAAACCGTAACGCTAGCGCATTTTCTTTTCGAAATGAATTTAGAAACACAGCCTAGAAATGGGAAATGGTATAATCCTTCATCCCGGCCTTTCTGGGGCAAAGCCCGTGTCACACCTTGGTAACGATCTTCTTGGCTTTTATGCATAATTTTATTACGACCATGACGTTGAGGGTCCTTTTTTGTGGCGGAACCCAGCCCCCCCTGATAGCCGGGGTCGAACATGACTGACGACAAAAAGCCCTGCAATGCGGCGACCTCGTCTTTTCACGAGTCCGCATCCGCACACGGTCCGGTTGACAATGCTCACGCGCCGTCTCTTTGCGCATTGGTAAACGATCTCGATGGAGTGTGGGACTGGTGCGTAAACACGGGGTATGTGCGTTATAATGCCCGCTGGGCGCACATGCTCGATTACGCCCAAGACGACATCAAGGGCACCATCGATACCTGGTTCTCCCAACTCCACCCGGAAGACAGGGTTGAAACCCTCGCCGCACTCCACGCCCATTTGCGCGGTGAGACGCCTTTTTTCGAACATCAATACCGCATGCGCATACGATCCGGTGCGTTCAAATGGGTTCTGACCCGGGCCAGGGTTCTTACCCGCGCCCCAAACGGCAACCCGTTGCGCGTCATGGGCGTCAATACCGACCTGACCCGCCACAAACATGAAGAGGAACGGAACCGCCAATCCCGCGCGAGCCTGACGCTGGTGCAGCGCATTGCGAGCATCGGCAGCTGGAATTGGAACCTGGACACCGACGAATTGGGCTGGAGCGAAGAAACCTACCGCTTATTGGGGCTTTCTCCTGACAACACCTCTCCCCATTTCGACATGTTCCTGAAAATCGTCCACCCTGATGACAGGCAACTCGTGCGGGACACCGTTGACCAGGCCCAAAAGCAGGGCCGCACATTTTCCGTGGAGCACCGCATCGTAACTCCCGCCGGCGACGTGCGCCATGTTGTCGGGCAAGGCATGGTGCGCCGCGATGCCCACGGCAAAGCCGTCTTTCTTTTCGGCACAATACAGGATATCACGGAGCGCAAGATGTCCGAAGAGGCCTTGCGCGCCAGTGAAGAACGTTTCCGGGCCATGAGCAACGCCTGTTTCGACGCCCTGATCATGATCGACGCCGAGGACAAAATCCTGTTCTGGAGTCCCGCGGCGGCGCGCATGTTCGGCTATACGGCTCCGGAAGTCATCGGGCAGCGGCTGCACTCTCTCATATCCACCCCTGGTGACCAGGAAAAAGCCGACGAGGGCATGCGCCGCTTCGCGGAAACCGGTGAAGGTCCGGTTGTGGGCAGCCTCCAGGAAATGACGGCCGTGCACAAAAACGGCACTATTTTTCCCGTCGAACGTTCCGTGGCGTCATTTACCTCAAACGGCCAATGGTTCGCCGTAGGCATGCTGCGGGATGTGACCCAGCGGAAGGAAACCGAGCGTAAACTCACTTTGCTGGCCACCACCGACAGCCTGACCGGGCTTTTCAACCGCAGGTGTTTCCTGGAGAAGGCTTCCCGCGCCTGCAAGGAGGCGGCTCGCTACAATAGCGCGCTTTCACTCGTCATGCTCGACGTGGATCACTTTAAAAACGTCAACGATACGTACGGACATGCAGCGGGCGACATGGTCTTGAAATCCCTCGCCCAGCTCCTACGCTCCCAAGTGCGCGATGTGGACATTGTCGGACGTGTCGGCGGCGAGGAGTTCGCGTTGGCCATGCCCCAGACGCCGCTGGACGCCGGCAGACTCATGGCCGAACGCTTACGCACTGCCGTTCAGGAAACCGCCATAGACATCCAGGGCGATGCGCCTGTTCATGTAACCGTCAGTCTGGGGCTAACCTGCCTGCGGGATAAAAGCGACACCCTCGCCTCCCTGCTCAAAAGAGCCGATCAAGCGATGTATAAGGCGAAAAATGCGGGCCGCAACAATGTACAGTCATTGTAAAGCGGCATACGAGGGGCGCCATTTTGAAAGGCATATTTTGGGGCTCCGCCCAAGCGCATTTTCACCTTTACAAAAGGTTCTCCCCTGAAACAATGTTCATTGTCTCAGGTAAACGCATAAGAGCATCCAACCTGTTTTCATCGTGGGAAAGCCTCCCTGGTCCCGCGAATATCATGCCTAAGCACATAGCAATCCGTTATACGACAATAAAAAAGTTGGGAGATTCTTAAGACCCTTTTTCAAAAGGTTCTTAAGCCGACGAAGGCACAACTGTGAAAGGAGACGACAATGCAGAAAATCCGTGAACGCGCCAAGGAACTCATGCAGGGATATTGCCGGGTCTGCCCCGAATGCAATGGCAAGGCCTGTGTCGGTGAAGTGCCGGGCATGGGCGGATTGGGCACGGGCACCAGCTTCAAGAACAACATCGAAGCCCTGAAAAGCAAAACCTTCAACATGCGTCTGCTCCACGAAGCGGTCGAACCCGATACCGGTATCGATCTGCTGGGATTGCATCTCGAATTGCCCGTGCTGGCCGCGCCCATTGGGGGCGTATCTTTCAACATGGGCGGAAAAATAACCGAACAGGATTACATCTCGAATAAACTCGTCGGCTGCAAAGAATCCGGCATCATAGGCTGTACCGGTGACGGCGTGCCCGATTTCATTCATGAATGCGGGTTCAAGGCCATAAGGGACCTCGACGGCTGGGGCATTCCCTTTATCAAACCCTGGGAAGATGATGAACTCTATGCCAAATTGGACAAAGCCGGCATGACGGGCGCGTCCGTGTTCGGCATGGATATCGACGCGGCCGGGCTGGTGACTCTGCGGAAGATGGGGCGCCCCGTCTCGCCTAAGCCGGTTTCCAAACTGCGTGAAATCATCGCCCGCACGCCGGGCGCCTTCATTCTCAAAGGCGTCATGACTCCGGATGAAGCGAAAATGGCCGTGGACGCCGGAGCCTCCGCACTTATCGTCTCAAACCACGGGGGGCGCGTACTGGACCACTGCCCCGGAACGGCAACCGTCCTGCCCGCCATTGCTCAGGCCGTGAAAGGCCAGATCGCCGTGCTCGCGGACGGCGGCGTGCGCACCGGCGCGGACATCCTGAAAATGCTCGCCCTGGGTGCGGATGCGGTGCTCATCGGACGCCCCTTTTCCATCGCCACCATCGGGGGCGGCGTGGAAGGCGTCATCAGCTACGTGTCTCAGCTGAAAACCGAACTGCTGCAATGCATGGTCCTGACAGGAACCAGCAGCGCCCGCAACGTCTCGCCGGATATCCTTTTTAAGGCATTCTAGCGCATTTTCGCCTTGAAACAAGGCTCTCCCCTGAAACAATTTTCTATTGTTCCAGGGAAATGCATAAGAGCATCTCGCGCTTTTCAAGCGTGAGATGCTCTAGAAAATTGTAACTGTATTACCATTTCCCATTTCGAGGCTGTGTTTCTCAATTCGTTTCGAAAAGATAATGCGAGAGGGGAAACCCTTTGTTAGCGCCATCCGTAAGGCGCGGTCGTTTCGCGCCTTACGGATGGTGACACCAGAACTAAGTCCCCCCCTGGCGCGGTATAAAGCGTCTTCACCTCGACTTTCTGAGCGGAGCGCACACAATAACATTGTATATTTGTAGAAAAAAAAATAAGAGTTCAATTGTCCTTTTTCCGGCGTCCAGGGTCCTCCCCTGGTCGTCGTGCGGGCGCGAAAGCCCGCGACTTTATTCTTTCTTTAAGTCCGAAAGTCGTAGTCTTTACCTTGAAAAGGTTGAGACGCTTTTATGCATTTGTCTGAAACAATAGAATATTGTTTCAGGTCCAAGCCTCGATTCAAGGCGAAAACACGCTATTGCGCCTTTAAGCGGAGCATACATCGATTCGCATTTCTCCATTTCATAGTGTGGAAAAGTACAATACAACGGCCTCTGCTCCACCGTCATTCAATCTATGATCGCGTATACCATTGCCAATCCCCTTCCTTATACTCCAGCCGCCCCGCACAGTTTCTGTTTCGCCTTTCTCCTCTCTGCGGAAGCCACCTTGCGTTCTGCATAAACGATGAATATCTGCTCTATTTTACATTTTATTGATAACAATCTTTCTTTTTCCACAATAACAACATAAATATTGTATTATCATTTTATTTGTAATGCTTATATCATATTTACTAAAATTGCTTCAGGACAGACTCAAAAATGCACAATAAGGTCATATACAATATAAAAATTTTTTCTAATTATACTTTTACTACATAGCGTTTCGCATTCCAGATTCTTTTACAAGAGAATATTATTCTATTTTGCGTCCTTGCTTGATTTTTTCTTGATAAATATTTTTTAGAATCCTATATTTCCTCTTACAATCATTGGTTTCCTGTTCAAACGCTTCGCAGCAACGGCATCGAGGCAGTTGTGCTGTGCGCAACAGCCGTGCTCGAAATCGTTTTTGCGAAGTCAATGGCTCCTTTCATGGTCTGACGCGCTATCAACATCATGTACAACCCAAGAGGTAAGAGTCATGGCAAAGCAAGCAGGCAATTCTCAATCCAATCCCGACATCGTCATTGACAAGGGAGCATCGAGCTTTTCCGATCTCTGGAAAAAGGAGGATTATTGGGCAATCTGGCTTGGATTTACGATACTCATCATCGGCATGCTCATTTTCCTGCCCAATCCGCCTGAGAACATGGACAAGACCTTTTCGGACGCCAACGCGCTCCTGCAACAGGAAGCGGCCAAAGCGCCTTTTAAAACAATAGAATGGTACAACGCCTCGGATTCCAAGGGCAAAATAAAAGCCACAAACCAATCCTTCGCCAAAACCATAGCGCACTTTCTCGCCACCCCGCACGGGTGGAGCTCAAACCCCCTGGACAGCCTGATTTTCTCGGAAAAACAAGCCGAGGCCAAAAACGCCAAGGCCCTGCCCAAATACGAAGCGGCCAAGGAGGCGGCTGAAAAAGCTCTGGCGGACGCCAAAACGGCGCAGGATGCCGCCGCAACGGCGAATTACAAGAATGCTGCGCTCAATGGCCAGGCAAAGGCCGCCATTGATGTCTGGCGCGACGCGCAACGTTCCGCCTCCAATGCGAAAAAGAAAACTGAGACAAAAGCGTACAACCAGATTCCCAAGCTTATCGGCTGTTGCATCGTTCTCGGCCTTTTCTTCGCTATCGGCATATTTTTTATGGGAAACCCCGTAGGCAAATTCCTCCTGGCCTTTGTTTTCGTCTTCGCCGTGGCCTCGCTGGCATATCTCTGCGCCGGGCAAGCCACCATGAAATCCTACGGCATCGACTGGGCCGCCTGGGCCATCCTCCTCGGCCTTATCATCTCGAACACTGTGGGCACTCCGAAATGGGTTCTGCCCGCGGTGCAAACGGAGTATTACATCAAAACGGGCCTGGTCCTGCTCGGTGCCGAAGTGCTTTTCAACAAGATCGTCGCCATCGGCATCCCCGGCATCTTCGTCGCCTGGGTCGTCACTCCCATTGTCCTTATCTGCACTTATATTTTCGGCCAGAAAGTGATCAAAATGCCCTCCAAAACCCTTAATATCGTCATCTCCGCAGACATGAGCGTCTGCGGCGTTTCCGCAGCCATCGCCACCGCCGCGGCATGTCGCGCCAAGAAGGAGGAACTGACTCTTTCCGTAGGCCTTTCTCTCGTCTTCACGGCCATCATGATGGTCGTCATGCCGCTTGTCATCAAGGCCGTGGACATGCCGTACATCCTGGGAGGAGCATGGATGGGAGGCACCATCGACTCCACCGGCGCCGTCGCCGCCGCCGGAGCGTTTCTCTCGGAAAAGGCTCTCTATGTCGCCGCCACCATCAAGATGATTCAGAACGTGCTCATTGGCGTCACAGCCTTCGGCGTTGCGTTGTACTGGTGCTATCGGGTGGACTGCGTGCCTGGAGAGCGCGTCAGCCCTTGGGAAATCTGGCATCGCTTCCCCAAGTTCGTGCTCGGGTTTCTGGCTGCTTCCATCATCTTTTCCCTGATCTATGGGAACCTTGGCCCGGACGTTGGCAACGCCGTGGTCGATCACGGCGTTCTCCGCGGATTTTCACGCCTCATTCGCGGCTGGGCCTTCTGTCTGGCCTTCGCGTCCATTGGCCTGGCCACCAACTTCCGTGAACTCGGACACTACTTCAAGGGAGGCAAGCCGCTTATCCTCTATGTCTGCGGCCAATCCTTCAACCTCATTCTGACGCTGCTCATGGCCTATATCATGTTCTATCTGGTATTCCCCGAAATTACGGCCAGCATCTAAGATATTACATAAGTCATCGAGATAGATATTGAACGGCATGCCCCGGAATCTCGCCGATTCCGGGGCATGGAACAAAGGATACGGTTATGCATGCGATTCCGACGGGATTACGCACCCCTCTCGCACCCTATTCGCAACGGCCCGGCGCTGTTTCGCGCCTGAAGGGGCTCTTGCGCCTGGCCCTGGCCGTGGCGATGATCACGGCCTTCATGTTCTGGATTGGCCCCGCCCTGCAGCAGCGCTTTGAGCCGCTGGGACAGCTGGCGCGGCATATCGAAGCCAGCGGCATTGCCGCCAACATGATCTATTACACCGAGGTTCCGGCTACTGGCGAATCCGAAACCGCCATGCGCGACTCCATGCAATACCCCCCGGTTGAGTCCGCTCCATAGAGTACGTTGTCTTTGAAACAGGCATGCCCGAGGATGGAGCATGTTCACTTCGGGATAAGGTTGTTGAGGCCGTGTTTCAAAATTAGCGCATTTTCGCCTTGAAACAAGGCTCTACCCTGAAACAATTTCCAATTGTTCCAGGGAAATGCATAAGAGCATCTAGAGCATTTTAACTTTCAAATTGTCTAGAAAAATGTTAGACTCGCCCCCATG
>CAZFCK010000054.1:0-22957 GCA_964517355.1 uncultured Desulfovibrionaceae bacterium
GGGTGGTTCAAAAACTGTGGCTATGGACTATCTCAAACGTGACTTGCTCTAGAGCGGTTAACGCTTGAAACGCATTATGTCCCTTCCGGCCCGGAACTTACTCCTGCTTCTGAAAACGTCGCCATTTCATTGAAAATGTTGACGGCGGCGCGCAGCAGCGGCAAAGCCAAAGCCGCGCCGGTGCCTTCGCCGAGGCGCAGCCCCATATCCAGCAAGGGGCGCGCGCCCATGGCTTCCAGGGCCGGACCGTGCCCCGGTTCCGCGGATGCATGGGCGAACACGGCGTAATCACGCACCGCGGGGCACATTTT
Source organism: uncultured Desulfovibrionaceae bacterium (assembly GCA_964517355.1). GTDB lineage: Bacteria > Desulfobacterota > Desulfovibrionia > Desulfovibrionales > Desulfovibrionaceae > CAZFCK01. The sequence goes on from CAZFCK010000054.1 coordinate 312, forward strand.
CCAGGCCGCGGCATAGGCGGACGTGGAGATGAATCCGTCCACAAGCACGATCATGCGCTGTGCTGCAGCCCCCAGCACCAGACCGGCCAAGGCCGCGATTTCCAGCCCCCCGAGCGCCGCCAGAATGCCGGCGGCGTCTTGAGAAGAAACAACCTCTTTGTGTTTCGCCAAGGCCTGCTCCACCACGGCGATTTTGCGGCGAACTCCTTCGGGGGGCAAGCCCGTGCCTGGACCGGCCACCATGGCGGGGGGCAGTCCGAAATACGCGCAATACAGGGCCGTGGCAGCGGTGGTGTTGCCTATGCCCATTTCCCCCATGCCCACGCAGCGAATTCCGTCGGTCGCCGCCTGTTGCGCCAGCTCGATGCCCAGCATCAACGCGGACTCGCACTGCTCCATGCTCATGGCCGGGCCTTCAAGAAAGTTCGCCGTGCCGGGAGCGATTTTCCGCTGCACCAGGCGCGGTGAATCCTCGTATCCGCCCCCGCAACTGCCGGCGTCCACGGCCAGCAATTGCGCCCCCGCCGTGTTGCAGAGCACGTTCACACCCGCGCCCCCCGCGACGAAGTTGCTCACCATCTGCCGGGTGACGGACTGGGGAAAAAGGCTCACTCCGGCCGCCACAACGCCGTGGTCTCCCGCAATGGTGAAAAAGCGGGCGGGATCGATGGTGATTTTCCTGCGTGTGCGTGAAGGATGCGGCGCTCCGCCTTGCTGCACGGCGTAGACGCGGCACGCCAGTTCCTCCAGACGCCCCAGGCTTCCGGGGGGTTTTGTCAATGAATCCAAATGTTGCTGCGCTTCTGCTGTCAGTGATTCGTCCACAGCCGCGATGGCTGCGATAATGCCGGATAGTTTGTTGTGCATGCATACTCCAGATGGCTGCGTCTGATGTCCATGAGCGAGAAGGACGCTTGGAACAGGAAAGAGGGCATAGCCTGAAAGAGAATATGAGTCAAAGCGGCTGGGAAGATCAGGGATGCGATAACGCCGGGAGCGTGCCGTGTCGCGGCGGGCCGCCTGAAAGGTCGAGGCGTCGTGTTTTATGAGAAAGAAGGGGGGGCGGAGATGATTGCCTTTGCCAGCGCGCGAATCTATGCTAAAGGAAAATTGCGTTGTGCGACAATCTGGGTTGCGTGGCCCGGGGCCGTGGAACCGGTCACCAGCGCGAGCGGTTGTGATTTATCGGAAGAGGGTGGCTATGAGAATTATTCTGACGATAGCGTGCTGCATGGCGCTCATGTGGGTTTCATCCGCGTCCGCTGTTGAGCAACTTGCTTATTTTTCAGTGGATTCAACGGAAGGTCTGGTGGATGCCGGGGCTGTGTCCCTGGATGCCGGGCAGAGCGCCGACGGCAAGGGATCATTGCGCATCGATGCCGCCGGTCCCGTGACCGTGGCTTTATTCCAGACCGGCGATCTGGATGTGGAAAACGCCCGTCTGGTCTATCAGGCCATGCTGCGCAGTGAGGATTTGCAGGGCCAGGCCTATCTGGAGATGTGGTGCGATTTCGCGGAACTCGGGTCGTATTTTTCCCGCGCCTTGCACGCCCCCATCTCCGGTTCCACCGAATGGCAGTCCCAGGAGACGCCATTTTTTCTCCAAGCGGGGCAAAATCCTGAGAATGTGCGGCTTAACCTTGTCATCACGGGGCCGGGCACAGTATGGGTGGATGATATTCGATTGTTGCGCGTGCCTTTGCAGTGAGAGGGTTGTTCGGCAAAGGCCTTGCCTTTACAATAGGTTGTGTGTATTCTACTCATAATGAGTCGTGTGTTGTTGTTTTTTATGTTCTTTTTGCAGTAGATACGAGCAGCTGTCACGACCGGGCCGTGAGCCTGATAGTGTGAGTCGTCTTCATTTTTCTGGGACAAAAATCGTAAGGAGTGATCGTGATGCATTGGTTCCGTCAAATTATTTGTGCCGCAGCTTTGCTCACGCTTTTGACCGCGTGCAGTTTTTCCGACACGCCCACCCCGGAACAGGAGGGCGCCCCAGCTCAGGCCGAGCAGGCTGAAAAGGCGGAGCAGGCTCCCCCGGCTCCAGCGCAGCAACCTGGACAAAAACCTTCTCCGCAGACCACGCAGATGTTGCCCTGCAAAATTGGAAACGTGAGCGACGCCGCATGCACCACGGAGCTTTCCAAGGCGCTCATGGATATTCTTGTTGCCCAGGGCGAGAGCGACGTTGCGGCGAGGCAGGCGGGCCAAGCCATTGCCGAAGCCATTCAGGGCGCTCCCGTGGACAAGCGCAACGGCTTCACCATGTCCGGTCCTGATACCGGCAACCGCTACTCCTTCATGTTCCAGAACGAAGGCGGCGCGGCCTACCTGGTGCTCTTTAAGAAGAAAGAGGGCGGGGGCGAAAACGAGTTCGAGCTGATCACCGCGCGCCCCATGCCCAGCTGCGAATGCGCGAAATAATCGAGGTTGGACCGTAGCGTATCGAGGGGCATGCGCAGCCTCGAACCTCGCGCTGCCGTTTGCGGCGTTTTCCAGAGATCCTTGTGCCGGGAGGAATCCTCTTTTTGAGGATTCCCCGGCACTTTTTTTTCGGAAAGGCGCTCTCCCTTAATAAGTTTTGGAGATTCTTAAGGAAACGCTGATTAATTCACTGGATATGCGAGGGGGAAAAACCCAACAAGCCTTTAATCAGTGCTTCCTTAAGAACCTTTTTCAAAAAGGTGCTTAAGCCGCCGGAGGCATGCATCTTGTAGAAGCGGTTCAGGATTTCCAACGCATGAGCAGCAGATATTCCTGATTGCCTTTTGGCCCTTTAATGCGCGAAGGCGTTGCCTCTCCCACGGTGAAGCCGAGTTCTTCGGCAAATGCGCGCACAAGTTCCACCGCTTCCTGTTGCAGGAGCGGATCGCGCACCACTCCCTTCACGGTTTTTCCCGGACCAAGTTCGAACTGGGGTTTCACAAGCACCACGGCTTGAGCGCCGGGGGCGAGGAGCGTGGAAAGAGCGGGCAGGACCGTGCGCAGGGAAATAAAGGAGAGATCGGCGACCAGAAAGGTCACGGGTTCGGGCAGCAGTTCGGGGCCGGCGTGGCGCAGGTTCACGCCTTCAATGCTTGTCACGCGGCTGTCGGCGCGTAGTTTTTCATGCAGCTGCGCCTTGCCCACGTCAACGGCGTATACCCTGGCCGCGCCGTGCTGTAGCAGGCAGTCTGTGAATCCGCCTGTGGAAGCGCCCGCGTCCAGGGCCACGGCGCCCTTCACGTCCAGCGAAAAGGCTTCCAGGGCCGAGAGCAGCTTGTAACCGCCCCTGCTCACGAATCGTTCGGTCTGGGTCAATTCCAGGCGCGCATCCGCGGGTAGGGTTTTTCCCGGTTTGTCCACACGTTCGCGATTGCCGTTGACGATCACGAACACCTGTCCGGCCATGAGCAGCCGCTTGGCGCGTTCGCGGCTTTCAGCCAGTCCCTGGTCCACGAGTAATTGATCGGCGCGTTGCTTTGCTTGTTTGCGTTCCGGCATGATGTTGTAGGGCTGTTTACCTTCACAGTGCCCGGATAAAAGGTTTCAGGAGTCGTATCCGTCAGCGCACGTTAACTTGACGATGAGGTGTTTTGGGGCTCCACCCCAAAATCCGCATACTCACAAGTTAAGCCAGTCGCAAAGTTTTGGAGATTCTTAAGAACCTTTTTCAAAAGGTACTTAAGCCTCCGGAGGCATTAGCCCGCCGGAGGCATTCATGTTTCAAGGTTGACATGCCCTAAAAATAAGCGCCCACCATGGTCGTGAACGTGTTCACGCCCTGGTTGTGTTTATTGAGGAAGGCGTTGGAAAAGTGGCTTGCCCGCAGGGAGGCGAACCAGTCCGGGCCGCTCTCCGTGGGAAATTCCAGACCGATTCCGGCCACCGGGTTGAAATTGATCCGCGATCCCTGGCCATCGACTTGGAAATCCGTGTAAATGCCGCCTATGCCCGCTTCAGCGTAGGGGCGCAGGCTTGGGGTCGCCATGAAATCCAGATAAAAGAGCGCCAGGATGTTGGCTGCGACTACGGCGCGCCCCCCTTCGGGCCAAGTTGTGGACCCGGCGGTCAGCTCCACCTTGAAGCGCAGGTAGTCCGGCGCGCTGTGGGGCCACACACGGTCATAGTCGAAAAGCCCCACCAGGGTGAGCAGGGCCATGCCGTAATTGTCCGGCAGCGCCACGCCCTGGGCAAAACTGAGGGCCATGCCATAACGGTGGGGCACTTTATACTGTACGTCGTCAGTTTGTTGCGCCAGAACCGGACCGCGCACAACGCAGAGCGTCATGATTGCCAGAGCGATAATCAACGCCGGACACGGGCTCTTGCCGCTTTCATGCGTCGCCATGACAAAGCCTCCCGGATGAACGTTGCATGATATATTTCAATTTATACATCATACGCAACGCATGGGGAAAATTCAAGGAAAAGGCGTGATACCCTTTTCCGGGGGAAAAGAGCGCAGGGTCACGCGGGATTCCAGCGCAGCGTCTTTTCCCAGCAAATGGATGCCCTGTTCCAGGGATACGCGCGCCGCCCGCTCTTCGGGCAGGCCCGGGAACCGCTGTTGCGACAAGGCCAGAGCGGCCGCCGCGGCGTCCAGCCCTTGACTTGTGGGATAGCAACCGAAAAGAGGGGCGTAGCTGACGCAATGCGCCGCAGGAACGTCGCGGAAACAGCCGTTGACGATACAGGCCCCCGCAGGTGGAGGGAGGCGGGGGGAGAATTCCACCTCCGTGAAGGCCGCGCCCCGATCCGAAGGCGTTGCCCGGAGCAGGAAAAACGCCGCGCCTTCGCTGGGTGGAACATGGGGGCAGGGATGCGCGCCGGAGGCGGCGAACCGCCCGTGGCAATACCGCAACACGTCGCACGCTTCGTCCACCGCGCCCAGGAGAATGGAGGTTACACGCCCCTCGATCATCCAGGCGCGCGCGGTGGCCAGTGCCGAGGCGAAGGACAGGCCGAACAGGCTGACCGTGCAGCACGGACCGCGCAGGCCGAGGTTGATGGCCGTGTTGGCGGCCGCCGCGTTGTGTACGGAATGGGAAAAGTGGGTGGGCGAAGCCAGGGCGTCGCCGTCGTCGATGCAGGAGTCCAGAAAGGAGAAGGTAGTCGCGGCGGCGCCGTAGCCGGTGGCCAGGATCAAGCCCGCGCCGGCGATGTCGGCCGGGGAAAGCCCGGCGTCTTCAAGGGCCAGATGCGCTCCCAGCAGGGCCAGTCTGGAAAAATGATCGAGCCTGCGCAACGCGCGTTTCGGCGCGAAACGTTCCAGAGGCGCGACATCCGCAAGCAACGCGGGCGGAAGCGTGGAAGCGGGATGCGCTTCCCGGAGAGGGGGGCGCCGCCCCCGTTCAAGGGCCGCGTGCAGGATCTGCGTGCCGCAGCCGAACGCGCAAACGGTGCCGATGCCGTGAATGTGGAGAGGTAACGAGGCGTTGTGCATAATAGAATTTAAATGTGGGGGCGGGAAAGCGGTCGAGAAACCTTCCCGGCACATAGATTAGCCCCGGAAAGTGATAACCGCAAGCAAACGTTTACGGGGGCGATATTGACGGGATAACGACTATTACCTATGAAACATAAAGGTTGAATTCAAAACCGCAACCAGTGCGGCCTGTTGTTTTTTCAGGCCGCCGGCGATGTTGCGGACACACGGTGCATGAATCGGGACACATACCGGCAATACGCAACGAGGACAGACATGAAAAAGTGTGGATCGCTCACAGTGTGCTTGGCGTTTTTCCTGCTGCTCCTCCCGTCGTTGACCCAGGCGGGGGCCGTTGTCTACAACAAATACAACATTCACACCTACAACAACGGCCGGGATTTTCGCGCCAGCTACGCCAATTGGACCGACCCGGGCAGCGGACACGGCATCGTGCCGCCGAACACGCCCATGATCATTGAAAACTGGCGCAGCGGTTTCATCATCAAAACGCAAAAAGCGCCCAAGCTGACCATCTATTTTCTTTACGACAAAGGACGCATGACGATGAAGATGGCGGATTACATCCGCACCATCACCTCACCCTCTCCTGTTTCCATGGAAAAGCTCACGCCGCTGGACCTTGAAGGCGTGAAAGAGGGCAGGGCCATAGTGGGCATGACCAAAGAGGGCGTGCTCACCGCTTTGGGGTACCCTGCGCAACATCGCACCCCGTCCTTGCAGGCCAGGGAGTGGACGTATTGGAAAAACAGATTCACAACGCTTGTGGTCTTCTTCGACAGCCGGGGCATTGTGACGGATATTAAGGAATAGCGGTTTGCCTGGAAACAAAGAAAAACGCGGACGCCCCATAGCGCTGGTCACAGGCGGGAGCAAGGGCATCGGGAAGGCGGTCGCCCTGGGCCTTGCGCAGGACGGCTGCGACATCTGGCTCAACTATCGCAGCGACCACACCGCGGCCGAAGCCGTGGCCGAAGGCGTTCGGGCTCTGGGGCGTGAGTGCGTGACCCTGCCCTTCGACGTGGCGGACGAGCGTGCCGTGCAGGCGGCCTTGGAACCCTTGCTGGCCGGAGCCGCGCCCTTTGCCGTGGTCAGCAACGCGGGGTTCACCCGCGACGGCCTGCTGGCGCTGATGGACGCGGCTTCCTGGAAGGGCGTGCTGGACGTGCATCTGAACGGATTTTTTCACGTCGTGCGCGCCGTGCTGCCCGGCATGCTGCGCGCGCGCAAGGGCCGCATCGTGGCCATCAGTTCCACGGCCGGGCAGGCGGGGCTTCCGGGCCAGACCAACTACGCGGCCGCCAAGGCCGGACTCATGGGCGCGGTGCGCTCTTTGGCCGCGGAGGTGGCGAAAAGGGGCGTGCTCGTCAATAGTGTGGCCCCGGGCTTTATCGCCACGGAAATGACGGCCGGACTCCCGATTGACGACATCAAGAAGCGCATACCTCTGGGGCGCTTCGGCGAGGCCGGGGAAGTGGCCGCCGCGGTGCGCTTTCTGTGTTCGGAAAAGGCCGCCTACATCACCGGACAGACGATCTCGGTCAACGGCGGCATCCACATGTAGCCCGCACCCCTGGTTGCTTGACGATCGTCCTTGTACCGCGTAAATAAAATGGCCCTTCCTTGATGAGGAAAGACCCGCTGACCTTTTGAGTTTGCCCGCATGCATAGAGTGGCCATAACCGGTGTAGGCATCGTCAGTTGCCTGGGTAATGATGTGCCCGCAGTGGCCTCCGCATTACGCGAGGGGCGGTGCGGCATTGTGGTGGACGCGGAACGCGCCGGACTGGGCTTCAGAAGCCCCCTGACCGGGATGGTGCGGGATTACGCCGCGCCTGACGGTCTCTCCAAAAAAAGCCGCAAGACCATGCCGGATTTCGCTGTCTGGAGTTACGACGCCTGTCTCCAGGCCCTGCGCATGGCCGGCATGCCCCTCGACGCAGTGCGCAACCCGCAAAGCGGCGTCATTTTCGGCTGCGATTCCAGCGCGCTGGCCAATGTGGAACAAGCGGACGCCGTACGCGAATACAAGGACACGGCGCGCATCGGCTCCGGACTTATCTTTCGGGCCATGAATTCCACCGTGACCATGAATCTGAATATTCTGCTCGGTACCCAGGGGGCCAACTGGACGGTTTCCTCGGCCTGCTCCAGCGGAGGGCACGCCATCGGCCAGGCAGCGGACAGCATCGCGCTGGGCAGGCAGGAGCGCGTGTTGTGCGGCGGCGCCCAGGAAATAACCTGGCAATCCATCTGTAGTTTCGACGGCCTTGGGGCTTTTTCACGGCGCATCGACGCGCCGTGCCTCGCCAGCCGCCCCTTCGACGCGGCGCGCGACGGCTTGGTGCCCAGCGGCGGCGCGGCGGCCGTATTGCTGGAGCGTATGGACCTTGCCGAGAAAAGGGGAGCCGCCATCCTGGGCGAAGTGCTTTCCTACGCCTATTCCTCGGATGGACAGCACATTTCCGTGCCCAACGGCGACGGTCTGGCGCGGGCCATGCAAAGCGCCCTGCATTGCGCCGGCCTCGCTCCCGATGCCGTGGACAGCGTCAGCGCGCACGCCACCTCCACCATTGCCGGAGATGCGGCCGAGGCCCAGGCCATACGTGCGGTTTTTGGCGAATATCAGCCGGATGTCCTTTGCCTCAAGGCGCTGACCGGCCACGAACTCTGGATGTCCGGGGCTTCCCAGGTGGTCTACGGCGTTATCATGGCCCGTGAGGGATTTTTGGCCCCGCACCCCACTTTTGACACGCCGGATGCGGCCAGTAGAGGCCTGCTCATTCACAGGGAGTTGCAGTTGCGCGGACCACGGATCATGTTGTGCAACGCCGCGGGCTTTGGCGGTACAAATTCCTGTCTTGCCTTGCATTTTGCCTATGACCTTTGATTATCTCGTTGTCGGAGCCGGTGTGTCGGGCATGGCCACGGCCTTGGTGCTCGCCCGCCAGGGCAGAAGCGTGGCGCTTATTGAGAGCGCGCCGCGTGTCGCGCCCCTGCTGCGCGGCTTTTCCCGGAACGGCGTGCAGTTCGATTCGGGCTTCCACTACAGCGGCGGCCTCGGACAGGGGCAGGTGCTCAGCGTCGTCTTCGACTACCTGGGAGTGGGCAAGCGTATCGTCCTCGCCCCCCATGGTGTGGAAGACACCTTCCGCCTACTCGCAACGGGCGAGGATTTCCCCATTCCTTACGATTACCGGGCGCTTGCCTCCTGCTTGAGCGAACGCTTTCCGCGCGAGGAAAAGGGAGTGCGCACGTATCTGGAGGCCGTGCGCAACGAATTCGAATCCACGCCTTTTTTGAATCTCGATGTCAACGGGGAATCCGGTTGCAGCCCCCTGCAGGGCACGAGTCTCGCCGAGGCGCTGCGGTCCTGGGTGGACGACCCGCTGTTGCGCCAGATTCTTTCCATGCACCATTTTTTTTACGGCGTGCCGCCGGAACGGATAAGTTTTGTGGACCATGCCCGATTTGTGGGCGCGTATTACGCCTCCACCAGAGGCGTGCAAGGAGGCGGCAGGGCCCTGACCGCGGCTTTTGAAGCGGCGTTGTCCGCTGCCGGGGTGGCCGTACATTGCGGCAGAGCCGCCTCGCGGCTCTTGCTTGGAGCGGACGGCGCGTTGCGCGGCGTGGAGCTGCAGGACGGCGAGCGGCTCCCGGGCAGGGGCGTGATCGTCACCCTGCACCCCAAGGCCCTGCTGCGTCTGGCGCCGAAAACCGCTTTCCGCCCCGCATATGCCCGGGCCCTGCAGGCCCTGGAGGAATCGCCCGCCGCGCACATGCTTTTCGGCGTGAGCGATACCCCGTTGCCGACGCTCAGCCGTGGAGGGTTGCACATCGCCCCGAAATTGGGCGTGAGCCTTGCCGGGCTCGAGACGCAGCCCCTGGCGGAGCGGCAATTGTTCGTGGCCCTGGCCGGAGACAGTCCGCGCCAAGGGGAACAGGCCATCGGGATCATCTGCCCCACGCCGCATAATGAAGCCGGGAAATTTTCATTGGAAAAAGGGGTGGATGCGCAAGAATACGCGGCCTACAAGCAGGACGCGGTATCGCGTCTACAGGAGCGTGCCTTGCAAGCCTGCCCGGAATTGCAAGACCGCTGGCGCATGCTCGACGCGGCGACCCCTTTGACCTTTCGCCGCTTTTGTCATAGCCCCACAGGCAGTCTGTACGGGGTGATGCATGCCCTGGACGCGCGCTGCCCCTTGCCGCAGACGAAGCTGCCGGGACTGCACGTGGCAGGGCAAGGCGTTTCCGGGCCTGGCGTGCTGGGGGCCACGGTGTCCGCGCTTGTCACCTGCGCAGCCATTGTGGGGCGCGATACGCTGCTCAACGAGGTAAGATCATGCCGCTAAGGCGCGTGGTGGTCACCGGCCTTGGCGCCGTTTCGCCCTTCGGCTTGGGCGCGGATGCGCTTTTTTCCGCGCTCATGCAGGGGCGCAGCGGCATCAGCCTCATGCCGGAACTGCAAAAAGTCAAAGGATTGCGCTGTCATGTGGCCGGACAGGTCCAGGACCCGGACATAGCGCACGTACCGCGCAAATTCCGGCGCTTCATGTCCCGGATGTCGGTGTTCACGCTCCTGGCCTGCCAGGAGGCCCTGGAACAGGCGCGTATGCCGGAGGAGCGGGTCCGGGGGGGGCGCTTGGGCCTCGCCGTGGGCTCCACTCTGGGGAGTTCGCAGACAACCCAGGAATTTTATGAGGACTATCTACGGGATTACTCCATTGAGCGCACGAAATCGCCGCTTTTTTTCAAGGTCATGGGGCACACCTGCGCGGCGAACACGGCCCAGGCCCTGGGCATAGCCGGCCGCGTGCTCGCGCCCGCCGCTGCCTGCGCCAGCGCCGGACAAGCAATCGGCCTGGGCCTGGAAGCCATCGCCCTGGGGCGCCAGGAGGCCATGCTCTGCGGCGGCGCGGAGGAGATGCACGCCCTCACGGTGTCCACGTTCGATATTTTGCACGCCGCCTCCACGGGATACGACGACGCGCCCGCCAGGTCGCCGCGCCCTTTCGACAAGGGCAGGGACGGCACCGTATGCAGCGAAGGCGCGGGTATCCTCCTGCTGGAGTCCCTGGACAGCGCCCTGGAGCGCGGGGTGGAGCCTCTCGCCGAAGTGCTCGGTTTCGCCACGAGCAACGACGCCATGAATATTTCAAGCCCGGACGCGGGGAGCGTCGAGGCCTGTCTGCGTCAGGCCCTGGAGCACGCGGGACTTTCGCCCCGCGACATCGATTACGTGAACGCCCACGCCACCGGGACCGAACTCGGCGATGCGGCGGAAGGGCGGGCTTTGGAGCGCGTGTTTGGCGGGCAGACGCCCGTGAGCAGTCTCAAGGGACATCTGGGGCATTCCCTTGCGGCCAGCGGCGGGCTCGAAAGCGTGGCTGTGGTGCGCATGATGCGCGCGGGGCGCGCGGCGCCCACATTGAATCTGGAACATATTGACCCCGGCTGTGGAAACCTTCATCATGTCCTTTTACCGACAGATATGCGCATCAAACATGTGCTCAAGAACAATTTCGCTCTTGGCGGAGTGAACACAGCTTTGGTTTTCGGGAGTTACGGCGATGGATGAGCAGAGTATCAAGGAAACGGTGAACAAGGCCCTGGCCGAGGAATTCGAGCTCGAGCCCGAGGCCATGACGCCTGAAGCCAACCTGTACGAAGACCTGGGCTTGGACAGCCTTGACGCTGTGGACATGGTTATTGTGCTGGAAAACGCCTTTGGCGTGAAAATCCGCGATGAACAGACCTTGCGCACAATCCGCACGCTTAACGATATTTATGAATATATATATCAGAAAAAGAACCAGGATCGGGATACGGATTAGCCGTGCCGCTCCCCTGTTGGGCGCGTAAGGCCATGACCGGCAAGGCGCCATGGGGCAAGGCGCTGGCCGCCACGGCGTACGGCGCGCCGGCTCTGGTGCTGGTGACGGTGGGCGTGCTGTGTTTTTACCCGTTGGTGTACGCATGGAAACGTCTGTCGGCAGGGTGGACGGGGCGGCGCATCGCGCGGCATTTCATCTGGCTTTACGGCCGCGCTTGGCGAGTCGCATTTTCTCCTTTTGTGCGCTTTGTCGTACGCATGCCTGCGGCGCGGGATTTTCCGCGGCCCTGTATCGTGGTGTGCAACCACCTTTCCGTGTTCGATATTTACAGCATGTCCCTTCTTCCGGTGAGTGATGTGGCCATGACGGTGCGTTCCTGGCCCTTTCGCCTTTTTTGGAACAGGCCGTTCATGAGGCTGGCCGGCTACCTTGACATTGAGGGACGCCGACCCGAAGATGTCTGGCATGATATGCGGGAAACGTTGGCGCAAGGCGGCGTGCTGGTTTTTTTCCCAGAAGGACACCGCAGCCGGGACGGAAGCTTGCAGCGCTTCAGGTCCGGCGCGTTCAAGCTCGCGGTGACGTGCGGCGCGCCCGTTGTTCCCGTGTGCATACAGGGGACGGATACGCTGTTGCCCCCTGGGGGGCGCTTGTTGCGGCCGGCGACGGTGCGTATCCACGCGCTTCCGCCTGTGGCGGCAACGGAGTATACCGGAGAACTGGCGCATGGGGCGTTGCGTAAGCACGTGAAAGCCCGCATGGCCGAAGAGCTGGCGCACATGCGCGCCATGGCGGATGCGCAATGACGATGCTTGTGAGTGCGGAGGCATCGGGGCATGACCCAGCGTGGGACGCGCCCCCACTTGTGGCGGAAATGCAGGACAGGCTCGTGCGTGAGCATGTGGCCTATCTTGCGGGGCATTCCCCTTTTTACGCCCGCAGACTGCGCGACGCGGGCATGGACGCCCGTGATGTGCGCGGCATGGCGGATCTGCCCCACCTGCCCTTGACGGAAAAAAAAGATCTGGACGACCACGGCGAGGAATTTCTGTGCGTGCCGCAGGAAGACGTGGTGGACGTGTGCCTGACCTCGGGCACCACTGCCCAACCCGTGGCCCTGCTGCAAACCAGGGCCGACCTGGAACGACTGACGCGCAACGAGGAGCGCGGTTTCCGCACCGTGGGCGTGACGGCTGCGGACAGGGTCATGATCTGCGCGGCCATGGACCGCTGTTTCATGGCCGGGCTGGCCTATTTTCTGGGGCTGGTGCGCATTGGCGCCAGAGTGGTGCGCGCCGGGTCCAGCAGCCTGCCCGTGGCTATGGAATTGGTGCGGGGGCAGCGCCCCACGGTGATTGTGGGCGTGCCCACGCTCATCAAGACCATAGGCGAACGCCTCCAGGCCGAGGGCGACGACCCCGCAACCCTGGGCGTGCGCATCCTGGTCTGCATCGGCGAACCCGTGCGCAACCATGATTTTTCGCTTTCCCCGCTTGGGGAGCGCATCCATGAATTGTGGGGCGCGCGCGTGCACGGCACCTACGCCAGCACGGAACTGGCGACAGGCATCACCGAGTGCTCAGGCGGATGCGGGGGGCATCTGCCGCAGGATTTGGCGGCCATTGAACTGCTGGACGAAGCGGGACGCCCCGTTCGGCCCGGAACACCCGGAGAGGTCGTGGCCACGCCGCTGGGCGTCACGGGCATGCCCTTGCTGCGTTTCCGCACCGGCGACATGGCCGTGTTGCACGAAGCCCCTTGCGCCTGCGGCCGAATGTCGCCCCGGCTGGGGCCGATTTTGGGGCGCAGGAGCCATCTGCTCAAGTACCGCGGCACCACGGTGTATCCCAACGCCATTTTCACGGTGCTTCAAGGCATGGAGAGCATCCAGGGCTATTACATCGAAGTGCGCGATGAATATGAACTTTCTGATCAGATTCGCGTGGTTGTGGGCGCCGTGGACGCAACGCTCACGCCTGCCGCCGTGGCCGAACGCATTGCCGCGCGCGTCCGCGTGAAACCGGAAGTGGTGCTCGCTTCCCCGGAAGCCGTGGCCCGCAAGGTGATACAACCGGACAAGCGCAAGCCCGTCACGTTTTTCGATTACCGCGCAGGCGGAAAGGGGAGGTGAAGCGGAGCTTCCGCTCTTTTTTGGTGCAAGGGGAACGCCTTTTGATGTAGGCTCTCCCTCGGAATCAGTTACGTTCTTTTATCCCACTTTGCGGAGCAAAGGAGGAGCGCAGTGAGTTACGATCTGCCGATGCAGGCCATGGACCTGGCGCCGCAACGCCCCCCGCTGTTGCTGGTGACGCGGCTTCTTGAGCGCGACGGGGAGAGCGGCGTTGTCGAGGCCGTTGTGGAGGAAGACAGCGTTGCGTTGGAAAACGAAACCCTCATGCCCGAGGCCTTGTTCGAACTCATGGCCCAGGCCTATGCGCTGGTGGCCAGGCACGGCCAGTGTTGCAGCCAGGGCGATGTGGAGGCCGGTCAGGGCATGCTGGTGGGGCTGCGGCATGCCTTGGTGCTGGCTTTGCCCCGCAAAGGGGACGTGTTGCAGGTGGATGTGGAGGCAGGGGGGCACTTCGGCGATTTCGTTATGATACAGGGCCTGGTGACGCGCCTCGGCGAGGTGCTGGCTCAGGCCGAACTGAAGCTTTATCTTGCGGACGGCCCGCCGCCACCGCTGCCGCGCGCCTGACGCGCATCGCAATAATTCCGGAGGGTATCCATGATTCGCGTATTGCTGTTGTTGGTGAGCCTCGCTTTGTGCTGGAGCGTGTCGCCGTGTCTCGCGGAGGACGAAGCCCAGGTCCTGCGGCGGATTCAGGAAGCGGCCGCCGAGGTGCGAACCATTCAGGCCGATTTTCAGCAGGTCAAGCATCTGGCCGTGTTCCAGACCGATATGCTGACGAAGGGGCGCATGTTGTTGGAGAAGCCGGACAAGCTGCGTTGGGAGTATCTGGAACCGAGCGCTTCGGGGTTCATGGTCAATGGGGCGGACGCCATCCGCTGGAACGAGCTGGTGAGGGAGCCCGAGCGCTTTTCCATAGACGACGACATGGCCGCGAAGATCGTGGCCGAGCAGCTTCTGGCCTGGGCCAGCGTGGATTTGGAACGCTTGCGCGGGAATTTCAGCATAACCGTGGAACAAGCCGAGCCGCCGGTATTGCAGCTCTTGCCGCGCAGCGAGCAGTTGCGGGAATTTTTGGAGCATATTCAGATCAGTTTCGCCACGGACGCCCGAGTGGTGCGCCAGGTGGTGATACAAGAAAAAGACGGCGACGATACCAAACTTTATTTCGAGAACGTGCGGATCAACGAGCCGCTGCCGGAAAACGTGTTCACCATCCAGTGATGCCGGTTTCCATTGCAGCCGATTTATACCATTTCCCATTTCTAAATTTTCATTACATAAATGGGAAACGGTATAAGGCGTGTATCATAATGTATTGTATTTGTTGAAATAACAAGTATTGAGAAGTCTTTTTTACGGCGTCCGGGGGCCTCCCCTGGTCGTCGTGCGGGCGCGAAAGCCCGCGACGTTTATGCGCGGGTTGAGCGGTTCACTCCGCCCCATGCCGCATGTTGTGGTGCAGCAATTGGGCGAGGTGCAGCAGATTGTTTTCCAGATCGGTCATCAGGGCGGACAGGTTTTCATGATCCTGTCCGCGGGCGGCCTTTTCCAGATTCCCGGCCATGGCTTGGCTGCGCAGGCCGCCGATGACTCCGGCGGCGCCTTTGAGGTCGTGGGCCACCTGCGCCAAGAGCGGCAGATTGCGACTGTTCAGAGCGGTATGCAATTGTTGCAGCTTGTTGGGCAAGTCTTCCAGAAAAACCGCGTAAACGTCATGCAGCACGTCGTCGCCGCCGTCCGTGCCCGGCATGGGCGAACGCTGCGCAAGTACCGGGGGCAGCGCGGCGCCTTCCCCGAGGCCGTATGAATCACCGGGGGCGCACGGGAAACAGCTTTGCTGCAACAATGTCACGAGGCTGGAAAAGTTTACGGGCTTGCTCACAAAGCCGTTCATGCCGATATTTTTGCATGCGTCGAGATAGCCGTCCAGGGCGTGGGCGGTCATGGCGATGACGGGGAGGGTGGCGGCCCGGGAACCCGCTTCGCCTCCGCGTATGCGCCGGGTCGTTTCCAGGCCGTCCATTCCAGGCATTTCCAGATCCATGAGCACCGCGTCGAATTGCTTTTGTGCGAGGGTCTTCAATGCCTGTTCGCCGCTGCGCACGCAATGGGGGACGTGTCCCAGATGTTGCAGCGAAAGTGTGGCGACACGAGCGTTCACGGGGTTGTCCTCCACCACGAGGATGCGTAGCGGAGGCGCGTCCTTGGCGGCATGCGGCGCGTCGGGCTGTTGTTGCGCGAGGGCCCCGGGTTTCAAGGGGAGCAGGAAGAACACGGTGCAGCCGTGGCCGGGCGTGCTTTCCAGCCAGATGCGCCCCCCCATGAGTTCCACCAGGAGCTTGCAAATGGAAAGCCCGAGTCCAGAGCCGCCGAAGCGTCTGCTCAAAGAACGGTCGCTCTGAAAAAATTTATTGAAAACATGCTGTTGTTGCTCATACGGGATGCCAATGCCTTGGTCCTCCACGCTGAAGAGCACCCAATGGGCGTGCTCCCCGTTTTTCAACCCCGCAGGCGCTGGCGCGACCCGGCAGCGCACTGTGCCGTTATTGGAGAACTTGACGGCGTTGCCCAGCAGGTTGAACAGGATCTGGCGCAGTCTGTTGGCGTCGCCCCTGACATGGACGGGCAGGTCCGGGTGCGTTTCAAGGAATAGGGAGAGCCCTTTGCCCGCGGCCTGGGGCTGCATGGTGCGGAGGATGCCCCGCACGTTGTCGTGCAGATCGAAGTCCAGATCTTCGAGTTCCAGCTTTTGGGCCTCGATCTTGGAAAAGTCGAGAATGTCGTTGAGCAGCAGGAGCAGTTGGAGCGATGCGCCGTGGATGGTCTCAAGACATTCCTTTGTTTCCGGAAGACTTTTCCGGGATTGCGCCAGTTCGGACATGCCGATGATGGCGTTCAGCGGCGTGCGGATTTCGTGGCTCATGGTGGCCAGAAATTCGCTTTTGGCCTTATCGGCGTCTTCGGCCTCTTCCTTGGCGCGCACAAGCGCGACTTCCAGCTGGCGCATGTCGCTCACGTCCACGTGAAACGAGGCCACGGCGGCCGGTGTCCCGTTGCTCTTGAGAATGGGAGTGGTGAAGATTTTGCAGCTTTTCCCGGTAAGCCGGCATTCCTGGCCGCTTGAATAGCGGCAGCAAGGGGCGTTGCTCTTGAGCGCGGCCGGAATGGAACATTCGGGGCAGGGAGTGGAGCGCCCCTTGAGCAGCACATGACACTTTTGCCCCTGGATGTGCGTCTTGTCCTGGACCTTGTAGTCGTTGAGCAGCGCGTCGCTCATTTCCAGGATTTCAAAATCCGTGTTCACGATGTTCACGCCCACGGGGATCACGTCGAAAATGGCGCGCAGCCAGTCGTGGGCCTGTTGGAGCGCTTCCTCCGAGGCGGTGAGCCGCTCGAGTTTTTCCTCCAGGTGCTGGTTCACCTTGCGCAACAGGTGATACAGGGCGAAGCTTTCCAGGCTGTTGGCGCTGCTCTGCATGACAATGGAAAAGAGCAGCCGCAGGCTGTCCGGCACGTCGTTGACGTTGCCGCGCAACAGCCCCATATATACGCCCCTGATGCGCGATGTGGTGGCCAGGGAATGCACCACCAGCTGCTGCCCGCCGTGGCTCGATGTGGAGAAATAGGGCTTGTTGTGCTCCAGAGACCAGGCCAGGATTCTGTTTTCGACCAGAAGCTCAAGTTCTTCCTGAAAGCGTTGGGCAAGGTGCGGGGGCTGGCAATAAGCGAGTTCAAGATCCGCGTTTTCTTCGTTGAAAAGGAAAATGGACTGCCCGGTGCAGGGTAACAAGCGCTGCGCGCGGACACAGGTTTCCCGGAGAATTTCCTTGTTGGTGCCCATGCGGCTCATGCCGGTTTCAAAATTGCCGATGGAGGCGGCGAGCATGAGCGCGTCCGTGGTGTGGCGGTTCACCTCTTCAAGATACGCGATGCGCGCCTCAAGGCGCTCAATGCGCCGGCTGTCACTTTGCCTGGTCATGATCGTTGAAAAAGATGCGCAATATTTCGCGCAGTTGATGGTTTGCCTGGGGAACAAGCGCAGGGATGGCGTTTTTGTTCGCGTCCAACGCTTCCCAGGCCGCGGCGTCCAGAGGCGGCACCAGGTCCAGGGGGCCGCCTGTTTCTTGCTGCAGGGCATGAGCTATGATGTCCGCCAGATGCACCAGGCAGCATTCGGTCTGCAAGCCGTGGGCGCCGGGGGCGTGATGTCCGTGGACGCTCATGGCGAGCGCTTCGGGAATGCGCCATTTTTCGAGCAGAAGGCCGCCGAGGCGGGCGTGGTCGTATCCCAGAAGGCGTTCCTCCACGCAATGGGCGGGCGCCGTTTCCGGGCCGGATCGGCGCAATACCTCGCCGTAACGCTCCGGAAGGTGCCTGAGCAGCGCGAGCCTGCCCACGTCGTGCAGCATTCCCGCCAGAAAGCAGCGCTCCTCGCAAGGCAGGCGCAGGTGGCCGGCGAGCAATTGCGACCACACGGCGCAATGCAGACTGTGCCTCCAGAAAAGGCGCATGTTCAGGAACTGGGGCGGAATGTCCTTGAACATGTGGATGAGCGAAACCCCCAGAGTCAGGTTCGCGATCTGGCTTGACCCCACCATGGCCACGGCCCTGGTGAGTGTGTCCACTTTTGATTCACGTCTGTAAAAGGAACTGTTGGCCAATTTGAGCAGCTTGGCGGCAAGCCCCACGTCTTTACTGATGATATCGGCCACAAAGGCCGCGGAACTGCGGGGGTTGTTCACGGCTTCCAGAATGCGGCGGCAGATGTCCGGCAGCGTGGCCAGGTCCCCGACCCGGGCGATGAGCGTCTGCGGGCTGGGAGGCGCTTCGTTTGCGGGGGGCGTTAGCGGCCAGGCGCAGGGGAAAGCAACGGCGCTGGCCGAACGCGCCGCCTGGATCACGGCCTGGCGCTCCAGCTCGCGCATCACCGGGCTGGAATCGCGCGCCAGGGCGAAACGCTTATCCATGAGGCGCCGCGCGCGCAACACCGCTTCCGGGGCGGTTTTTTCCAGTTTTTGTAAAGCCAGCGCCTCCACGTCTTCGGCGTCCACGTTCCTGACATCCGCTTCAAGGACTCCCCAGATTTTGCAGATGGTCAGATGTCTGGGTTCGAGGGACGTGTCGGCATGAAGCAGAAGACGCCCCTGCGGCGATGTGACGGCCTGAGCCAGGACCATGCCGGGTTTGAGGTCCGTTATGCTGATTATCGTCATAGCTCTGCGGTCTCCACTAAAGGATTGCCGGGCGCGACGGCCGCCGTTGTCAGGCCAGGAATGCTGGAATGGCTCCGGTTGGTCAAGAGTGCAGGGCCGCACAGCCGCGCGGCGCCCGGGCAGTGCCGGACGCCGCGATGCGTATGAAGAAAAGACTATTGCAGCAGGGCCTGGGCGAAATCCTTTCCATTGAAGGGACGCAGATCCTCCATTTTTTCGCCAAGACCGATGAACGTTATGGGCAGCTTGAATTGCAGGACCACGGCCACCACGACGCCGCCTTTGGCCGTTCCGTCGAGCTTGGTCAGGATGATCTCATCCACGCCCACGCTTTCGGAAAAAAGTTTGGTCTGGGAAAGGGCGTTTTGCCCGGTGGTGGCGTCCAGGACCAGGATGCTGCGGTGGGGCGCTCCGGGATGCTTTTTCCCCAGCACGGCCTTGATCTTGTGCAGCTCCTCCATGAGATTGATCTTGGTATGCAGGCGGCCCGCCGTATCCACGATGAGCAGGTCGTACCCTTCTTTCACGGCCTTATCCATGGCCTCGTAGGCCACGGCCGCGGGGTCGGCGTTCTGTCCCTTGGCGTGAAAGCCCGCGCCCACGCGCTTGGCCCAGATGCCCAGCTGCTCCACGGCGGCTGCGCGGAAGGTGTCGCCCGCGGCGATGAGCACCTTACGGCCGCGCATTTTTTCCCGGTGCGCGAGTTTGGCGATGGTCGTGGTTTTGCCCACGCCGTTTACGCCGATAATGAGGACGACTTCGGGCGGGTTCACCGCGGCTATGCGGCGGTCGGTCTTGAAGATGTCCTCCACTTCTTCGCGCAGGATCTCCTTGAAGCCCGAGGGTTCGGTGACGCCGGCCTTGCGCGCGCGTTCGCGAAGGTTCTCCGTGAGTTTGCGCGTGACTTCGAATCCCACGTCCGCCGTGATGAGGATTTCCTCGAGTTCTTCCCAAAAGGCTTCGTCCAGCGTGGCGTGGCTGCTCACAAGGGAATCAATGCGCTTGGTGATGGTGTCTTTGGTTTTGGCCAACCCTTCGGAGAGTTTGAGCATGAGCCGGCTGCGCTCGTCCTCTTCGTCCTCCAGATCCAGGGCCAGGGCCATGCGGTACTGCAACTCGGAGCGGAATTCCTCCACGCGCTCGTAGCCCATGTCGTCGAGCCAGATCCTGAACGTTTCGATGAACCGCTCGGCTTCGTCGCGGGGCGCTTCCAAGGCCTTGAAGAGAAAAGAAAGGCGTTCCCACAACTCCGGCCCGGCGAATTCCTGCCCCGTGAGCACGATCTCCAGCCAGACGGAAAGCCGGGGTTCGGCCTGGCGCAGGGCCAGGGTCAGCTCGTTGCTCCAGGGTTCCTGGACGGTTTCCGCTGGGGGCGCGGCGGGCGCGGAAGGCGCGGATGGACGTTCGGCGGGTTCACCGGAGGGGACAAGGGACGGTTCCGGCTCCTGAATCTCGGCGGCGGGGGGCGTTGCCGCGGTTTCAGGCTGCGGTTGGGGGGCCGGCGCTTCCTGCCGCTCGACCTCGCGCGGGGGCTGTTCTTCTTTTTTCCATATTTTCTTTATCTTGCTGAAAAAGCCCATACGGTCTCCTTTGGGGGATGTGCGAAACGCGCCGCCCATGACGGGGCCAGGCGGCACAACGTAAAATCAGCGTGATTCATTGCGCAGATGCGCATGGAGGTCAAGTGCGGCGGCGGCACAGGGAGCGGGGTTGCTGCTGCGCCCCCGGTTTTGCGCCCAGCAGGAAGATGCCGTATGTGGCGCGAAAGTTGGGCAGAAATTTGACCACATGCCCGGTGGTGTCGTGGTAGTAGGTATCGATGGCCGCCTGCTTGCGGATGCTGAAGCCCATCTCTTTGCAGAACCTGTTGAAATCCTTCATGGTGATGACGCGGATGTTGGGCGTGTCGTGCCATTCGAAGGGCAGCTCGCGGGACACGGGCGCGCGGCCCGTGAGCAGCAACTGCATGCGGATGCGCCAATGGCTGAAGTTGGGAAAGCTGACGATGCCCGAGCGCCCCACGCGCAACATCTCGCGGATCAACAGCGCGGGTTCGTAGACTTGTTGCAGGGTTTGGCTCAGGACCACGTAATCGAAGCTCTGGTCCGGGTAGTCGCAGATTTCCAGATTTATGTCGCCCTGCACCACGGAAACGCCCTGGGCGATGCCCTGGAGCACCTTGTCCTCGTCCAGCTCGATGCCTGTGCAGTGGGCGTTTTGGTGTTCGGCCAGGAACCGCAGGAGGTCGCCGCGTCCGCAGCCGAGATCGAGCACGCGGGAGCAGGGCTTGATCCAGTGGGCGATCACTTGCAGGTCGAAACGCATGGTGGAGATGGTCATGGCTATCCTCGCCGTTCCTGGTCGTGGGCGTTGTTCAGGAAACAGCGGACAAGGGAGAACATGCGCTCGTTGCGCAGCAGAAAGGCGTCGTGTCCGCAGTCCGCGGTAATTTCGCAGAAGCTCACGTCAAGCCCGACTTTTTTCATGGCCTGGACCATTTCACGGGATTGGTACGTGGGGTACAGCCAGTCCGAGGAAAAGGAAAGCACCAGGAAGCGCGCGGTGGCCTTTTTGAACGCGCCGGCCAGGCTGCCCTCGCCGTGTTGCAGCGCCAGGTCGAAGTAGTCGGCGGCCTTGGTGATGTACAGGAAGCTGTTCGCGTCGAAGCGGTTGGTGAACTTGCGCCCCTGGTAGCGCAGGTAGCTTTCCACCTGGAAGTCCGGTTCCTCCATGAAATCGAAGGAGAGATGTTCCCTGTCCTGGAGACGGCGGCCGAATTTCTGGCGCATGGCCTCGTCCGAGAGATAGGTCACGTGGCCGATCATGCGGGCCACGGCCAGTCCCATGGCCGGGGGCTGCTGGTCGTAGTAGCGCCCCTGATTCCAGTTGGGATCGGCCATGATCGCCTGCCTGGCGATTTCGTTGAAGGCGATGTTCAGCGCGGAGTGGCGGGTGGTGGTGGCCAGGGGGATGGCCGTGGCCACGGCGTCGGGGTAGCGCACGGCCCATTCCAGGACCTGCATGCCGCCCATGGAGCCGCCGATGGCGCACAGCAGCCGCTTCACGCCCAGGTGGCGCACCAGGCGGTGTTGCGCCCGCACCATGTCGCCGATGGTGACGACCGGGAAGTCGAGGCCGTAAAACCGGCCGGGCTTGTCCGGGTGTTCCGAGGCCGGACCGCTGCTGCCCATGCAACTGCCCAGCACGTTGGAGCAGATGACGAAAAAGCGATCCGTGTCGATGGGTTTGCCGGGACCGACCATGATTTCCCACCAGCCCGGCCTGGGATCGTCCGGCGTGTAATACCCGGCCACATGGGAGTCGCCCGTGAGCGCATGCAGCACCAGCACGGCGTTGTCCGCCCGGTCGTTGAGCCGGCCGTACGTCTCGTAGGCCAGGATCACGGGCGAGAGCCTGGCGCCGGATTCCAAGCGCATGCTTTCGCCATTGGCCTGGTCCAGGACCTCGAAAAAGCGCTTGCGCACAATGCCGACGCTGTGGCCGGCGGGGTCATGTTCAACGTATTCGCTCATGGATGCGAGTGTACGCCAGCACTTGATGATAACGCAAGAAGTGAAAAAAAATTCGATTCCCCCACTGGACAGCCGCCACGCTATGCTTATTTATAAAATTAAGAAGCGGAAGATTGGCGCAAACCTCAACGGAGGATACAGCCAAGTAAGCCGTTAAGCAGAAGAGGGGGCGGGACGTAGAAAGTCCGAGTGCGAATAAAGCGCGAAGAGACTAAAGCCGAGAGCAACCCCACACCAGTCCCGCCCCGACCTGAAGTTCTGATCCAATGAACAGGATTACAGGAAACGAATCAACCAAACTTGAACCGAATTTCCTCATCCGGCCGCCGGGGTTCTCCCGGCGGCCTTTTACGTGGTGCGTTCCACTCGTGGCGCGAGCCGGATGAACCGGGCAGCCCTTGAAGTGGATAGGGTTTATAAGGAAACGTTGATTAATTCACTGGAGCGCGAGGGGGAAACCCTTAGCGCATTTTCGCCTTGAAACAAGGCTCTCCCCTGAAA
>CAZFCK010000055.1:0-22598 GCA_964517355.1 uncultured Desulfovibrionaceae bacterium
CCCCGAACCCCCCTTCCTATAATAATACGACTTTCGGACTAAAAGAAAAAAAGAATAAAGTCGCGGGCTTTCGCGCCCGCACGACGACCAGGGGAGGCCCCTGGACGCCGGAAAAACGACCGTATTTATCCTTAAATTTTTGAACAAATACATAATGTTATATGAAAAGTTCTGGAAAAGGGAGCCCAAGGGGAAGAACCTCTTTCAAGAACTTCAGCCCGTGGGCGCGGTTGTATCGCGCCTTAGGGCTGAAGATAGCAGCGCTGGTTTTCCCCTCGGAAAAACAAGTCGTTACATTTATACTTTGTTATTCATACCATTCGCGGGTCCAGGGGGGCGTTCCCCCCTGGCGGGGTTTGGGGCGGAGCCCCAAAATAACCCATCTTAAGGTCAACATGCCCTATTCAAACGGTACTTGCATTTTTGTCAACATCTCGGTGAGCCGGGCCGCCTTATCGGCTTTGACGTTGGTGAGAATTTCGCCCGCCTGCCTGCCGCGCATTCCCGCCAGAATCTTGACTGCGATATCGGGGTCAAGAGTTTCCAGGACAGTTGCGGCCTGTTTGGCCTTCATATTCGAATACACGTCGATAAGGTGGGTCAATTTTTTATCCTTAATGGCCTGGGCTTCGTTGATCATGCGCGAGAGCTTGGCTTCGAGCTGTTGCAGGCGCACCAGCTTATCATCGATTTCCTTTTCCAGGGTCTTGAGCGACTGCTCCTTGCGCAGCAATTCCTCTTCCCTGCGGCTCAGGGCTTCGTTTTTATCCCCCCCTGGAATTACCGGCGCCATTCCGGTTGTCTGCTCGGCGGCTGGAGCATCCTGGTTCGCCGCCGCGGGCGTCTCCACCGCCATGGCTTCGGCCATGTGCGTGGCCGGCTGCTCATTAAGTTGCGCCGTTTGCACGGATGTGGCCACTCTGCCCGGCACATCGAACAGCAGGGAGCCCAGAATGACCAGCTTCACGGCCAGAACGAAGATGAATCCCTTGAGAAGCCTAGAAAGCGTTGCGCCCGTAGCGCAAGGTCGCCATTTCATCGAGTTCTTTCTGCTCTTTTTCCCGTTCTTCTTTGTCATGGCGTATCTTCTTATTTTGTTTTAATTTTTCTAGCAATTGACGTTCCTTGGAGCGCATGATCAGTTCGCGGCGGGCCTTGTTCAGTTCCCGCGCCCGTTGCAGCACTTCTTGTTCCGCCTGTTGCAAATCGCTCTGCAGCCGTTCAAGATAGGCCCGCCAAAGAAATGCTTCCTCCGGATGAGTCGCGGCCTTTTGGGACATGGTTATTTCGCCGGCCGCTATCTCGCCGCGCAAGCGTTGGGCTCGCTCCACCTGCCGCTTATAGCGCAGCTGCGCTTTGGCCATAGCCAATTTGGCCTCTTCTTCCAACTGCAATCTGTAGCTTAATACTTTTTGCAAAGAAAATTGAAATGGCCGCGGCATGTGATCCTCTTTATCCCCTGGTCTGATCCGGCATTCCGGAATTTATTCCCATTTGTCTGCCAGGTTGTTAGCAAAGATCGCGCCGATAATATTTATTGTTTAATTTTAACATATTATATAGAGATGTTTTCATACGCCGTCGTAACTTCGACACATGCTTGATTAAGGATTGTTCAAGGAGAAACCTTACGGGAGTTTTTCCCCCGGCAACTCCACTTTTTTATTCGCCAGATCACGAGTTATCGCAATGAGCCTCATTCTTCCCCCATGGCCCGTCATACGCTGGAGCGGCACGGGCGATTCGCCGCGTGTGCTTGGTTTCAATCCCTGGATAGAGGATTTCGCCGCCTATAACTTCTGGCTGCGCCCCATGGGTTTGCTGGCAAGTCTCCAGGCCCTGGAACAATGCGGGGTGAACACCGCGCTTATGGATTGTCTGCACCCCACGTGGTCCGATATCCCCTGGCCTGAAGGTTCGCGGCACGGCAGGGGGCATTTTCCGCGTCAGGCCCTGCCCACTCCGGAGGGGCTTCCGGATATGGGGCGCACTTTCGCCCGCTACGGCCTCGCTTACGACGCGGTTGCCGGCGCCTTGAAACAGATGCGCCCCGCGCCCGATGTGGTGCTGGTTTCCTGCCTGCTCACCTATTGGTATACGGGGGCGCAAGCCGCCATCCGCTTGATCCGGAAAATATGGCCCCACGCCACCGTCGTACTTGGAGGCGTGTACGCTTCGCTCTGCCGCCCGCACGCCCTGGAGCACAGCGGCGCGGATGCGGTTCTTTCCGGACCTTTCGAAGACCCAGGCAACTGGCGGCAATTATGGGACGTTCTGGGCGCTCCGGCGCCTGAACTGCCGGTCAACGCGGGATTCGACGCCCACCTGCGGCACTATGCCGCACCGCGCTACGCCCCAATCCTGGGATCACGAGGATGTCCTTTTTCCTGCGCCTATTGCGCGAGCAAACGTTTGTACCCCGGTTTCAGGCAACGCGCTTTTCAGGACGTGTGGAATGATTTTCAACTCTGCCGCGGCATGGGAGTGCGGGATTTCGCCTTTTTCGACGATGCGTTGCTCATTCGCCCTGAAACGTGGCTTATTCCTTTTTTGGAGGGCGCGGCCCGGCAGCGCCCCTCAGTACGTCTGCACGCGCCCAACGCCATGCATGCCCGCGCTTTGACGCCGGAAATATGCAGCTTGTTGCGCAAGGCCGGTTTGACGCAGGTGCGCCTTGGGGTGGAGACCCTGGATTTCGCATCCAGGCTCGACGCCAAACTGTGCGCCGAAGAACTTGACGGCGCAACGGCCGCTTTGAAGGAAGTCGGCTTCGCACCCGAAGAGGTGGCCGCTTACGTGCTCTTCGGGCTTCCTGGCCAGGATGCGGCATCTTTGGAGCGCACCGTGCTGGGGCTGCGCGAACGCGGCATACGCCCGTTGCTGGCCTATTATTCGCCCCTGCCGGGCAGCGCGCTTTTTCCTGCCGCTCGCGAGGCGGCCTTCCCATTGCTCGGCGACGTTGAAGCCGAACCGCTCTTACAGAACAACGCGCTTTGGCCATGCGTTCCCGGAGGATTCAACTGGCAGGCGCGCGGGTACTGGCACCGCCTGGCGTCAGGACCTCTCGGCTGAGGTGCGTTGCCGCGCCGCATGGGATTTCCGAGGGGAAAGCCCGGCTCTCTTATCGTTAACATTCTGAAATATTATTCTTAGGGAAGCACTGATTAAAGACTTGTTAGGTTTTTCCGGGGGGAAACCTTTCTGGAGAAAGGTTCTCCCCCCGGACCCCCAGCGCTGCTATCTTCATCCCTAAGGCGCGATACGACCGCGCCCAAGGGCTGAAGTTTCCAAAGATTTTTGGAGGAAATAGCTATAAATTCAATGCCTTACAAATATACTTGTCTGGCGACAAAGTTTAGGAAGGGGGAGCGCGAGGGGAGAACCCTTTGTTGGCGGCAGCCGTTAGGAGCGGTCGTTTCGCGCCTTACGGATGGCGACAGCAGAGCTAGGGTTTCCCCTCTCGCCTCACCTGACAATTCAAGGATGCGAGCACTGATGGCATCTGGAGGCGGATAAAAGGAATGAAGCCCACAAACCGGCGTGTATTTTTCAGGCAGCTGCTGGCCTCGCTGGTGGTGAGCGCGGTGTTGCCCCCGGAGTTGTTGTTCGCGGGAGGCGCTTCCGCGCGGTCGTACGAACTCGACGCCGCGCCGCCGCAAGGCTCCGCCTTTCATGTGGGGCGTCCCGGTGAGATCCGGATAACGCTGCAAGCCCTCGCGCCGTTGGCTCCCGGTACGGAACTTGATTTCCACACCCCGCCGTTTTTGCCCGGACTTTTCCCTTTTGCCGGAAAAACGGGCGCGCCCCGCGTGGATGTGGAATCACGGACGCCCCAGCCGGATGTGGAGCTTGTGACGTACCCGCTGCGGGCCTCCGCGAGCGTGAATGATCCTTTTTTCCGTCGCTACACCGTGCGGCTGCCGCAGGGCTTGCCCTCGGGGGGCGTTGTGCGCCTGTCGCTGCCCTATCATGTGCATTGGATGTACTATTTCGACACACTGCCCCTTGTGCATTGCAAGATTGTGTTACGGCAAGGGGCGGAGCGCGAGGAAACTTCTTTTTCCTGGCCGGTTGCGCCCCAACCCGTGGCGCGCCGCCAATTGCTGCTGCCCTCGACCGCTGTGGCGGGCGAACCGCTCACCGGCCTGGTCTCCATGACCGACGACATGGGACGCCTGTGCCTGGACTGCGCGGCGCGCCTGACTCTGCTGCCCTCGCCGGGCCTGCGTTTGCGCCGGGAGTCCCTGGAACTGGAGCCGGGGCGTAAAGGGGTGCTTTTTTTCGAAGTCGCGTTCGAGACCCCGGGCGTGCATCGTCTGCATGCGCGGCTCAATGACGCGGACCTTGTTTCCAACCCCGTGCTGGTGGATTTCTCTCCGCATATCTATTGGGGCGACCTGCACGCGCACACCGTCTTTTCCTGGGACCAGCGCAACTGGCTGGTGGGGGACATGCAGCCCCGCGACGCGGTGGCCTATGTGCGCGAAGCCTCCCTGCTGGATTTTATCGGATTCGCGGACCACGCCGAACACGATCTCATTGCCGAGAGCGGCGGGCTCGGCACGCCCCCGGACGTGCCGCAGTACGACATGCTTTCGGAAGATTGGGAAATCTATCAGGAGCAGATTCTGAACGCCCCGGATAATGGGGTGTTGGCCTTTGTGGGCTTGGAGCGCCGCGACGAACGCGGGGACACGAACCAGATTTTTCTTGAGGCCGGGCGGCTGCCCCGCACCGAAGACGGCGAACGGGAGCCCGTGGCCGCGATATACGCGGGCGCGGCGCCTGTTTTGGGCATACCGCACCTGCACAACCAGCACGGGCTGGAGCGTTATTCGCCCCGCCCCGCCGAACGGCTGGTGGAGATCTATTCCACGTTGCACGGCCGTTATGAATACAAGGGCAACCCCCAGCCGGAGATTCCCCACGCGGCCGTGGAGCGCAAGGTCAAGCCCTGGCGGAAGGACGCCTACGTCAAGGGGCCTTTTGTCCGGGAACTCCTCGACGCTGGATTGCGTCTGGGGTTCACCGCGGGCGAAGACCACGGCATGCCGGGGCAAGGGGGCAAAACCGCCGTCTTCGCCCCGCAAAAGAGCAGAAAGGATATTTTCCAGGCCTTGTGGGACCGCGCCGCCTACGCCACCACGGGCCCGCGCATTGTGCTGGATTTTTTCGCGGCCGGCGCGCGCATGGGGCGGGAGCGCCGCGTGACCCGGGATGACGCCCCGGCGCTCGCCCGGGAACTGCGTGTGCGTGTCAACGGCACCGCGCCGTTGCGCCTGGTGGAGGTGATCCGCAACGGCGACGTGCTGCACACCCTGCGCCCCGCGTGCGCGGACCTGGAAACCGTGCTGCGTGACGACACGCCGCTTCATGAAATATCCCGGCCGCGCCCTCTGGACGGTGGCGCGCCATCGACCTATTATTATGTGCGCGTGACACAGGAGGACGGCCACATGGCCTGGTCCAGCCCCGTCTTTTTGCTGCCGGTCTGAGGGAGACGCCGGGTGCGGCGAGCGCGGGTGAGGAGCATCGAACCGCGATAGGCGGAACCGGTTGCGCGAACAGCGATTTTCGCACCCTGGAACCTTGCCGCATGATGCCGGAATCTTTTGTACTATCATTGTTTGCCAGCAACACGCGCCTGTGCTAGAGACTGATTTTTCGTTAACCGCGCCACAGAGGCCCGCAAGCGCCCATGGCTCCATACGCCGATCGAACCTTGAACGCACTCCGTCGCAGAGACTCCGTTGCTTCTAGTTTTTTTCCGGAAGCGGTCATGGCGCATTCATAGGAGTTATCCGATGCTACCCATCATATTGACGTTGTTTTTTATCTGCTGTGTCCCGGCCACGGGTTACTGCTACATCGATCCCGGCACGTCGGGTCAGGTTTTCGGCTTTTTGGGCTACGCCCTCGCGGCCATCATGCTCGGCCTGGGCATCGTGCTGAGCTATTTCAGACGGTTCCGTAAATTCGTGAAATCGCTGTTCGTGCGCTCAAGCGTCAAAGAGGCCGAAGCCGACGCGGCCCGGGAATCGGAACCCGGCCAAGACGCCGATAAATCCTAGCGCGCCAATGCCCCGCACCATTTCACCCACCGCACGCCCCATGAATCGTAGAGAGGCGCTCAAAGACATGCTCGTATTGGGCATGGGAGCAGGATTGCTTATGCTTGCAACCCCTTCGCAGGTCTTTGCCCAAGGCTCCGGCAAAAAGAAGGTCATAGTTTTCGGCATGGACGGCCTCGACCCCAAGGTCGCCCAGGAATTGATGGCGCAAAAGCAGTTGCCCAATTTTCAGGCCCTTGCGGACAAGGGCGGGTTTTCCGCCCTGCGCACCACGTTCCCGCCGCAAAGCCCGGTTTCCTGGTCCAGCATCTCCACGGGCGTCAATCCCGGCAGCACCGGCGTCTACGACTTCCTGGTGCGCAACCCCAAGACCTATCTCCCGGACCTCGGGCTCTTTCAGATCAAAAGCGGGCTCATGGGCACCAAGTACAAGCGCGTGATGCAGGGCGCCACCTTCGGCGAAGTCCTGGCCGCGAAGGGCGTGCCCGCAACACTGCTCAAGTGGCCCATGACCTTTCCCGTGCAAGGGGAGGGGCCGTACAAACTTCTGGCCGGTCTCGGCGTGCCCGACGTCAAAGGCACCCTGGGCAACCACACCCTGTATTCCACCCAGCCCAAAAGCGCATTCAAGGATGGGCGGGAAAAAGTGGTGCAGGTGCGCTTTGAGGGCGACACCTGCGTTACAGCGGTTTTCGGTCCCCTGGTGGCTTCGCTGCTGGGCAACAAGAAGCCGGCCGAGGTGCCCCTGGTCCTGCGGCGTCTCCCCGGCGGCGCGGGCATCGTCCTGCGCGTGGGCGAAGGCGACGCAGCGCAGGAGCATACCCTGCGCCCCGGCCAGTGGACGCCCTGGGTCCAGGTGCGCTTCGGCATAGATCCCATCCGTTCCGTGAGCGGCATCTGCCGCTTTCATCTGGGCGCTACGGACCCCGAGCTTTCCCTGTACTGCACGCCCGTGAACATCGCCCCCGCCGATCCCATGGAGCCGGTTTCCTATCCCGAGGCATACGCCAAGGAACTCCAGGACGCGGTGGGACCGTACTCCACCCTGGGCATTCCGGAAGACACCAAGGCCCTGCTGGACGGGCACATCGACCATGAGACGTTCATTGAACTCTGCGACGCCGTAGTGGACGAGCAGGAGAAAATATTCTGGCACGAATTCAACAGGTTCAACGAGGGCGTTCTGGGCAACGTGTTCTTCAGCACGGACCGCATCCAGCATATTTTCTGGGCCGCGCGCGATCCCGGCCACCCCGCCTACAGCGAAGCCTACGCCAAAAAATATCAGGACGTGATTCCTTCCTATTATCGCCGCATGGACGCCGTTCTTGGGGAAGTGCTCAAGAACATCGATGATCAGACCATGCTCATTGCCTGCTCGGACCACGGCTTCACAACCTATCGGCGCAACGTGAACCTGAACACCTGGCTGGCGGAGCAGGGCTTCATGACCCTGAAGACTCCCAAGGCCCAGCGGGATGACAACGGGGCTCCCCTGTTCGCGGACGTGGACTGGGGCGCGACCAGCGCCTATTCCCTGGGACTGGGCTCCATTTACGTGAACCTCAAGGGCCGCGAAGGCAAGGGCGTCGTCAAACCGGAGGAGTACGACAAGGTTGTGGCCGAGATCAACAAACGGCTGCTGGCCTTCAAGGACCCCCAAGGAGGGGCGAACGTGGTCACGGCCGTACACAACCATAAGGATTTTTCCGGCCCCATGGTGCAAAAGGCCCCGGACGTGATCGTGGGCTTCAACACGGGGTACCGCGCGTCCTGGCAATCCGCCGTGGGCGCCGCGCCTCCGGATGTGGTGGTGGACAACACCGCCCAGTGGACCGGAGACCATTGCATCGACCCGGCCCATGTCCCGGGCCTGCTCATCACCAATTTCCCGCACAAGGCCGCGCCCGGCTGTCTGGACATCGCGCCCACGGTATTGGGCAATTTCGGCATACAAGCGCCCACCGACGGCTCCTCGCTGGCCGGTTGACCACGGAGAACGATAGATGCTTGAATTGGATAACGATTACGCGCAACTCCTGCAGTCGAAAATCGACAAGGCCAAGGAACTCCTGGTCGAAGTCCTTCAGGAAAAGGGGCCGGAGGCCACCCATTTATGCTGGACCGGGGGCAAGGACAGCACCCTGGCCCTGTGGCTGGCCCGCGAGGCCTGCAAGGAAAACGGTCTGCCCGTCCCCGCGTGCGTGGTGATCGACGACGGCGACACTTTCCCGGAAATCGAGACCTTTATCACGCAATTGACCAATGACTGGTCATTGGACGTGCGCACCCTGCGCAATAACGACCTGCTCGCGGACGACGTGCGGGTGGGGGACTGGATTCCCGTTGTCGGGTTGAACAAGGCCAATCAGGCGGCGTTGCTGGAAATCGGGTTTCAGGACGAGGAGCTTGAGTACGCCCCCGAATCTTTCGAATGCACCCACTTGCTGAAATCGCTGGTGCTGCGCGAACACGTGGTTGACCAGGGCGTGCGGGCCCTGTGCATCGCCATCCGCCGCGACGAGCACGAATCCCGGCAAAACGAGACCTACCGCGCGCAGGTGGACGAACCCGCGTATCTGCGCATCCACCCCTTGCTGGATTTTGAGGAGCGCGATGTCTGGGCCTGCATCCTGAGCCGGGAAATTCCTTATTGCCCGCTCTACGCCGAAGGCTACCGCTCCCTGGGGGCCAAAAGCGGCACCTCGCCCGTGCTGCCCGGCGTCCCGGCCTGGGAACAGGATTTCAGCGAATATCCGGAACGATACGGAAGGGGGCAGTTCAAGGAGCAGCTCATGCTCAAACTGCGCTCCCTCGGCTACATGTAACCCCTCGGTGTGAGCCCTATGCATCTGCTGATTCGTGTATTCTGCGCGTTGTTGCTGCTGATTCTGCCCTTTTCCACCGTTGTCGCCGCCCTGGAGCAGCCGGCGCGGGAAGCGGACACGCCCGGCGTCTGGGTGGACAACGCCTGGCAGGATGACGCCGGCCTGCCCCAAGAGGAGATCGCCCGGCTGGCCAGCAATCCCTATCTCCCGGGCTATCAGCCGCCGCCGCAGCAAAAAGGCGTCACCGTGTACGACGCGCAGCGGGCCCAGCCCGGCTTGAATCTTTTTTCCTCAGGCCACGAACCGAGCGTGATCCTCATGGATATGGCGGGCGACGGCATTATGCGGTGGGGGCGTCCATGCCCCGAAGAATGGGCCGACGACAGCCACGACCTTTCCAAGCTCTTTTACCGGACGTTCTACGTCTACCCCAACGGCGACGCCCTGGTGCTGCACGACTTCATCGGCATCATCAAACTGGACAAGGATTCCAATATCCTCTGGAAGCGCCGGGACGGCAACCACCATTCCATAGCCGTGGACGGCGAGGGGCGTGTCTACTCCCTGTATCAACAGGCGCTTTCAGCGGAGGAGTTGCGGCAACGCTACCCCGGCATCCCCTGCGGCCCGGGTTTGCTGGATGACGGCCTCATCGTCTACGACGCCGGCGGCGCGCCTTTGCGGCGCATCTCGCTGCTCGATGCGTTTTACAATTCGCCTTTCGCGGCCATGCTGCTGGACATGCCCCGCGACAAGTCGGATATTTTTCACGCCAATTCCATCCACCTGCTCACCGCTGCCGACAAGGCCCGTTGCCCGATCTATGCCGATGCGGACGCGCTCGTGTCCATGCGCAATCTCAACGCGCTGGCCTTGTTGGATTTCGAAACCGGCAAAGTCACCTGGGCCTGCAAGGGGCAATGGTGGTGGCAGCACAGCGCCAGCGTCCTGCCCAACGGAAACATCCTGCTTTTCGACAACCAGGCGGGCGGCGACGTTTTTAAGAAAAACCGCTCCAAAATTCTGGCCTTTGATCCTTTGACCATGCGGCGCACCTGGGAATATACGGACAACGGCGAGCCGCCGTTTTATTCTGAAAAGCTGGGCTATGTGCAGGCGTTGGCCAACGGCAATTTCCTGGTCACGGAAAGCATGCGCGGCCGCGTTTTCGAGGTCGCGCCGGACAAGGAGATCGTCTGGGAATTCCTGAATCCTTTCCGCGCCGGGGAAAACGAATCGTTCATCGCCATTGTCAACGATATGCGGCGGATAGGCAACGACTATCTGCAACTCGCCGCTCCATAGGAAAGCTGTAAGGATTTTTCGGAAAGAGGTTTTTCCCCCCTGAGTTCTCCTTTTCAGAACATTTTGCATTTGTTGAAAAAATAAGAATCAAATTGTCCTTTTACCGGCGTCCGGGGGCCTCCCCTGGTCGTCGTGCGGGCGCAACAGCCCGCGACGTAATCCCTTTTTCCTGTAGTCCGATCTCGCTCCCGTCCTCGCCCTTCTGAAGAAACGATTCCGCTTCGCCCCGTATTTACTCGCACGTACGTTCCGTGCTAAGTATAACAAGCCAAAATAAAAGATCATGCCGCCATGTCGCGCGGCACATTGCCAAGGAGATGCGCATGAGGGCCTTAAAGGTTGCGGGCGTATTGGCCGGTCTGGCCTGTTTGGCGGGGTTGATTCTCTGGTCCGGCGGTTTTTTAAAGACCGGGCTCATAGAGCCGGACCAGGGAGTCGCGGCGCCCCCCCGTCCGGTCCCGGCAGAGCGGGGCGCGGCCACGGTGACGCCGCTCATGGAATATTACGAGGGCGTGGGCACGGTGCGCCCCCGCGTGGAAACCAAGGTGGAAGCGCAGGTCACGGCCACGGTGCTGCAGGTGGAGGCGCGCCCCGGCGACAGGGTGCGCAAGAACGATGTGCTCCTCAAGCTGGACAGCCGGGAGCTTGAATCCCAGTTGGAGCAGGCGCGGCAGGCCCTCGAATCCGCCAAAAGCGCCAGAGAGCAGGCCCGGCGCGCCATAGACGCGGCGCAGGCCGGATTCGACGAGGCGGCTTCGCAGTATCGCCGCATCAAGGCGCTCTATGCGCAAAAAGCCGTGGCGTCCAGCGAGATGGACCAGGTCGCGGCGTCTTATCTCCAGGCCGAGGCCGCGTTGGAGCGGGCCAAGGAGGGGTTGACCGGCGCCGAGGCCGCTGTGCGGCAGGCGCAGAAAAAGGTGGAGCAGAGCGCGATCGCCCTCAGCTATACGGAAATCCGCGCCCACGAGGAGGCGGAAGTCGCTAGGCGCATGGTGGAGCCCGGGGATCTGGCTTTTCCGGGCAAGCCGCTGCTGTACCTGCAAACGCGCGGCTCCCTGCGCCTTGAGGCCATGGTGCGCGAATCCCTGATAAACCGCGTTTCGCCGGGCACGGAGCTGGATGTGGAGATCGCGGCCCTGGGAAGCCAGGTGCGCGGCGTGGTGGAAGAGGTGGTGCCTTCGGGCGACCCGCTCACGCGCACGTTCGTGGTCAAGGTGGGGCTCCCGCCCCTGAGCGGCGCGTATCCCGGCATGTTCGGCAGACTGCTGGTGCCGCTTATGGAGCGCGACGCGGTCATGGCGCCGGTTGCCGCGGTGCGCCGTACCGGGCAGATCGAGACCGTGGAGGTGCTCGACGCCAACAGCGATCCCGCGGTGTGGCGCGTCGTCTACGTCAAAACCGGGCAGCGGCGCGGCGATATGGTGGAGATACTCTCCGGCCTGGAGGGAGGCGAAGTGGTGGGGCTGCCCGCCGGCGCGCTCCCGGCTTCAGGCGCAAAGCAAGGTGCGGAGTCCGGCCATGCCTCCGAGTAGCGAGCCCAAAGGACTTATAGCGGCTGTTGTCCGGCGTTTTCTGCAAGGCAAGGAAGCCATTCTGCTGCTGATTTTTTCCTTGTGTCTTGGGGGCGCAGCCATACTGCTCACCCCGCGCGAGGAGGAACCCCAAATCATCGTGCCCATGGCCGATGTGTTCGTACAGGCGCCGGGCGCTTCGGCGAGCGAAGTGGAAAAACTCGTGGCCGCGCCCCTGGAACGCTTGCTCTGGCAGATCGACGGAGTGGAATACGTCTACTCCACGGCCTTTCGCGACCACGCCATGGTCACTGTGCGTTTCTTTGTGGGTGAGAACAGGGAAGACTCCCTGGTGAAGCTGCACAACGCCATTGCCATGAACCAGGACATCGCGCCTTCCATCGCCACGGCCTGGGTGGTGAAGCCCGTGGAAATCGACGACGTGCCCATCGTCGCCCTGACCCTGTATTCAAAGCGCTACGACGATCACGAATTGCGGCGGGTCGCGGAAGAACTTATGCCGCGCCTGGCCGAAGTCCCCAATGTTTCACGGGTGTCCATCATTGGGGGGCGCTCCCGCGAAATCCGTATGGAACTCAACCCGGAGCGCATGACCGGGCTCAACGTCTCCCCGCGAGAAATCATCGACGCCCTGCGGGGGGCGGACGCCTCCATGACCGCCGGCGCGCTGGACAGCAACAACAGGGAATTGTCGGTGACGGCCAATTCCTTTTTGCATTCGGCGGCTGAAGCCGATGACCTAGTGGTCGGCGTCTTTGACGGGCGCCCCGTGTATTTGCGGGATGTCGCCGTGGTTGTGGACGGACCCGAGGAACCGCGCGCCTATTCGCGCTTCGGCATGGGCGCGCGCCACGCCAGGGAAATGGGCTGCCCGCCGCAATGCGGCGGCTATCCGGCCGTGACCATCGCCCTGGCCAAGAAAAAGGGCACTAACGCGGTGGACGTGGCCGAGGCCGTGCTGGCGCGCATGGACGCCTTGAAAAAAACCGTGCTGCCCGCGGATATCGAGGTGGAAGTCACCCGCGATTACGGCAAGACCGCGCAGACCAAAGTCAATGATCTGCTGGCGTCGCTTTTTTTCGCCATCCTTACGGTGGTCATCCTGCTGGCCATGACCCTGGGCTGGCGGGAGGCCCTGGTGGTGGCCGTGGCCGTGCCCGTGAGCTTTTCCCTGGCCCTTTTCGTCAACCACGTCTTCGGCTACACCATCAACCGCGTGACGCTTTTCGCCCTGATCCTCTCCTTGGGGCTTGTGGTGGACGACCCCATAACCAATGTGGACAACATCCAGCGCCACATCATGCTCGGGGTGCGCAAACCCCTGGAAGCCACCTTGTTCGCGGTGCAGGAGGTGCTGCCGCCGGTGATCATGTCCACCCTGGCGATTATCGTGTCCTTCACGCCCATGTTTTTCATCACCGGCATGATGGGCCCGTATATGGCGCCCATGGCCGCCAACGTGCCCCTGACCGTGACCTTTTCCACGGTCTGCGCCCTGACCATCGTGCCCTGGATGAGCTACAAGCTGCTCAAGCGCCAGGCCACGCAGCCCGTGCAGGGCGCGCACGTCGGGGCGGGGCGCGACGTGACCCCGGCCTGGGTGCGCTCCGGTTACAGGGCCGCTCTGGCGCCGTTCTTGCGCTCGCGGGGACTGCGCTGGCTTCTGGCCCTGGTGGTGGTTCTCCTGCTGCTGGCGAGCTGCTCCCTGGCGCTGTTGCGGCTCGTGCCCCTGAAAATGTTGCCTTTTGACAACAAAAACGAGTTCCAGATCGTGCTGGACATGCCCGAGGGCGCGAGCCTGGAAGCCACGGACCGGTGCGTGCGCGCGTTCGAGGACTTTTTACGGGGCGTGCCCGAGGTCACGAATTTCGTTTCCTACGCGGGCCTCAGTTCGCCCATGGACTTCAACGGCATGGTCCGCCACTACTATTTGCGCGAGGGAGCGCATCAGGCCGATATCCGGGTGAACCTGGCGGATAAGGAACAGCGCGCGCAGCAGAGCCATGCCGTGATCCTGCGCTTGCGCACGGAGCTGGAGGCGATCGCCGGGGCTTACGGGTGCAGGCTGAAAATTGTGGAAGTGCCCCCTGGTCCGCCGGTGATCAGCACCATAACGGCAGAGGTGTACGGCACGCCGGACCGCACCAACGAGCAGCTCATTCAAGGGGCCGGGCATCTGCAAAGCCTGATGCGCGAGGAGCCGGGTGTGGTGGATATCGACGCCAGCTACGCCTTTCCCTCGCAGCGGGTCAATTTTGTGCCGGACAAGGAAAAAGCCGCGCTGCACGGCGTGAGCACCGCGGAGATGGCCCAGACGCTGCGTACCGCTGTCGGGGGCGTTTCGCCGGCCAAAGTGCATTTGCCGGACGAGCGGCAGCCGTTGCAGGTGAAGCTCGTGCTGCCCCGCAATAAACGCTCCAGCGTCTCCACGCTCACGCAATTGCCAGTGAAGAGCGCAAGCGGGGGCATGGTGGCCCTGGGCGAGTTGGGCGCGTTCACGTTGGAGCCAGAGGACCAGCCCATCTACCACAAGAATTTGCAGCCCGTGGTGTACGTGTTTGCCGAGATGGCCGGCCGCGCCCCCGCCGAGGCCATTTTGGACTTGCAGCGCATGCTGGAGCAAAAGCCCATGCCGCCGGGCATCCGGGTGGAGTGGGCGGGCGAAGGCGAATGGCAGATCACCCTGCGGGTGTTTCGCGATCTGGGCATCGCCTTTGGCGCGGCGCTTTTGGGCATTTACCTGCTTCTGATCATCCAGACGGATTCTTTTTTCCTGCCCTTGTTGATCATGATGGCCATTCCCCTGACGTTGCTGGGCATCATGCCCGGTTTCTGGCTGCTCAACGAGTTTTTCACAACATCCGTGGGAGGGTTCGGCGATCCGGTGTTTTTCACGGCCACGAGCATGATCGGCATGATCGCCTTGGGGGGCATCGTGATACGCAATTCCCTCGTGCTGATCGAATTCGTGCAGGACGGCATGCGCGAGGGCATGCCCTTGCAAGAGGCGATTTTGCAAAGCGGAGCCATTCGCTTGCGCCCCATTGTGCTGACGGCGTTGACCACGGCTCTTGGCGCGTGGCCCATCACCTTGGACCCCATTTTCTCGGGTCTTGCCTGGGCCCTGATTTTCGGACTTTTCGCCTCCACCTTGTTCACGCTGCTCATCATTCCGGTGGCCTATTACGCGGTGTCCCGCAAGAAGCTCGAAGCCTGATCCCGAGGCGGAAGAAGGAAGAAATAAAGGACTGCGGGGGGACGAATCCTCGTTACGAGGCGTTCTCCCCGGACACGCCGCCCGCCGGGTCTGCGGGGAATGCCTCGACCTCGCGTTGCGCCTGTTCGAGTTCCCTGGAGAACCGGGCGAACAGGGCCTCCACGTCCCGGGTTGCGCCGCCGCGCAGGCAGGTTTCCAGCCGGCTGACCGCGCCTTTGGCCCTTTCCAGGCCGAGGGTGGCGCACATGCCCTTGGTGGTGTGGCACAAGCGCGCCAGCGCTTCATGATCGCCTGAGCGCACGAGTTGCTCCATCTCTGTCCGCAAGGCGGGGGCGCGTTGGAGGAAATCCGTGAACAGTATCCCGATGAGACCGCGGTCGCCTTCCAGCCGTTGCAGCAGGGCGTCCATGTCCAGGATCGGAGCGTTTTCCAGGGGCATGGGCTTGTCATGCGGAGCGGAGGCGTTGCCGAGCACCCGTTGCATTTCCAGCTGCAGGGCCTCCGGCATGATGGGCTTGGCCACGTAGCCGTTCATCCCGGTCTGGATGAAGAGGTCGCGGTCGCCGCTCATGGCGTGGGCCGTGCAGGCTATGATCGGTATATCCGGTGAGTTGTGCGCGAAATTGCCTGTTCTGATGCGCCGGGTGGTTTCAAGGCCGTCGAGTTCGGGCATCTGCACGTCCATGATGATCAAATCAAAAGGACCGGTGTCGAGACTGCGCAGCGCTTCGCGGCCATTGGTCACGCTTTGCACGGTGTGGCCTTGCTTTTCGAGCAGCTTGCAGAGGATTTTGCTGTTGATGGCGTTGTCCTCGGCCACGAGCACGTGCAGCGGGCGCTTGTCCCGTGTTTCGGGAGGTGGCGCGCCATCGTCCGCACAGGCGGTCTGCCGCGGGGACAAGGGCTCGGCGCGGCAGGTGAAGATGAAAGTGGCGCCCTTGCCCGCTTCGCTTTCGACCCAGATGCGGCCGCCGAGCATTTCGCAGAGCCGTTTGCTGATGGCCAGCCCCAGACCAGTGCCCTGGAAGCGGCGTATGGAAGGACCCCCGGCTTGGGCGAACCGCTCGAAAATGTGGTGCTGCTGCTCCACCGGGATGCCGGTGCCGGTATCCCGCACGCTCAAGCGCAGCATGTCCGGGGCGAGGGCGTCGGGTTCCGCGGTGATCACAATTTCGCCGTTTGTGGTGAATTTAACGGCGTTGCTGCACAGGTTGTTGAGGATTTGCCGTAAACGGAAGGGATCGGTCCTTACAAGACTCGGAAGGCCGGGGGCAGATTGGAGTTCCAGACGGGTGTTCACGTTTTTCGCCAGTGGGCTGAAAACCTTGACCACGCTCCTGAGCAGGTCGTGCAGATGGCAGGGACGCAGTTCCACCTGCATTTTTCCCGCCTCGATCTTGGAGAAGTCCAGAATGTCGTTGAGCAGGCCGAGCAATGATTGCGCGGTTTGCTGCAGCGCGGCGGCGTCTTCGCGTTGGTTTGGAGCCAGGCCGCTTTCCAGCAGCAAATTGCACAGGCCGATGATGCCGTTCATGGGCGTGCGCAGTTCATGGCTGATGTTGGCCAGAAGTTCGCTTTTGGCGAGAGTCTGGCGTTCGGCGAGCTCCTTGGAATGTTGCAACTCCGTCATGGTGCGCCCCCGCTCAAGTGCGTTGTTGAAAACGGTGGCGACGTGGCGCAGTAACTGCGGCGTCTGCTCGTCCCATTTCGGGGCCGGCGCGGAACGCTCCAGAGACAAAAAGCCCATGACCCGCCCTTCAACGCGCAAGGGCACGACCACGATGTGCGCCACGTTGTGGCGCTGAAGCAATTTCTTTATCTCCGCAGCCTGCGGCGGCAGATTGCGGACCTCGTAGACCAGCACGTCGTTGTTCCCGGCGAGCTCCTCCTGAATCCAATCCATGTCGCAGGGTACGCACTTTTTTTCCTGGCAGAGTCCTTTTGGAACATAGGGGGCGCACCAGGCATGCGTGCAGGTCAGACACGGGTTTTCACTCCTCCAGGCGAAGAGGAGCGCGCTCTCCGCGCGGAAAAAGACGCCGACCTGCTCAAGGGCGTTGCAAATGCCTTTGTCCAGCCTTTCCATGGGCAGATTGATGAAGGTGGTGGACATGGCGGCCAGGATGCTTTCAAAGGAGGAAAGGTAGCGGAGTTCGGCCTCGCTGCGAAGGTGTTCGCTGATATCGAGAAGCACGCCGACGATGCCGCGTATCTGTTTGTACTGGTCGAACACGGGACTTTTGGAGAAAAGCATCTGCCGCGCACTGCCGTCCGGAAATACAAGAGGAAATTCGAAGCGTTGCACACAAGGGCCATTGCTGTGGAGTAAGATCCTGTCCATCTCCTCGTAATAATACACCAGGTCCTTATGCAGGATGTCCCGGGACCTTTTGCCCGTGAGTTCTGAAACCTCCAGCCCGAAAAGATCGGCGAACGCCGCGTTGGCAATGCTGTAGGTTCCGTCTCTATCCTTGAAAAACATGGGGTTGGGCATGGTCTGCACAATGGAGTGCAACAGGGTGTAGGTCTCCTGCAAGGCCTGGGAGTGGCGTTTGCTTTCCGTGATGTCGAGCATGGCCCCATGCAATACCGCCTCGTCGTCTTGCCAGGCGAGATCGCCCAGACAGCGCACCATGCGCGGCTTGCCGTCGGCGCCGTTGATCTGCAGTTCCAGGTCGAAGGGGCGGGAGAGGGTTGCCAGCTCGTTAATTTCCTGGGTAAAGCGCGCTTCGTCTTCATCCGACACATGCTCCCGGAAGAGGTCCAGACTAGCGGGGGGGCGTCGCTCTCCATAGCCGAGCATTTCGTAACATTGCCGCGACCAATGCATGGCTTTGGAGGCGATGAATATTTCCCAGTGCGCCACACGTGCGAGGCGGCGGACGAAGCGCAAACGTTCCTCCCGGGCCTTGCGTATGCGTTTTGCCTTGCGCGCGCGCGTGACATCCTGGAAAAAAGCGCCGGCCAACATGCCCCCGGATGTGGGCACAGGAAAAAACGTGGCCTGAATCCATGTGTGATTTCGCGTGGTTTTCATGCCGAATGCGGCGTCGGGCGCATCGAAGAGCACCGGACCGGCCTGTACCGTTTCCCCTTTCAAGGCGCGCAGCAAGGCTTGGTCCAGCCCCGTGCGGCGCGCTTCGGGATCTTCAAACAGGTTGTAGCGCCGCACGAACACGCTGCCGTCATTCTTCAAAGCCGTTCCCATGGCCTTGTTGACCGCGACCACCACGCCGCTTGGGTTGAAAATAGCGCAGGCCTGGGGCGTGTGCTCGAAAAAAGCGTCCACTCCGGCATGCTGCGGCTCAAGGGAGAGGCCGCGGTAGTGCGCACGCGCCGGGCGCAGGCGCAGGGCTCTGCGCAGCATCAAGTCCAGGTCTTGTTCGGAAATATCTCCCTGCAACAGTTCCCAGGCGCCTGCCTGGATCAAGTCGCGGGCTTCAGGGGCCAGAGGTGCGACGCCCAAAATGAACACGGGGGGCGAATGGAGCGGATCTCCGGCTTCATGCGCCAGATGATGCAGCAGGAGTACCCCTTGGCGCAGGTTCGCGCCGTTTTCTGCGCAGTACAGGATCAGGTCGGCGGCGCACAGCGATCGTAAGTGGAAAAGCGCGCGTTGGGGGGACACATATGAGCATTCGCACGATTCGAGAAACGGGTGGGAGCGGATTTTGTCCACCAGTCGGGACAAGGCTGAACGCTCCGCTTCCTGTTCCTGGATGACTGTGAGTTTTAATGCGGGGGGCGGTGATGGAGGAATCAAAACGCGGGCCTCGATGTTACGGTATGCAATGACCAGAGGGGGGGTGGCGGCGTGTGCGCGAGCGCGGAAAACCGTGAGGAGGCCGCGCGTATGAAACGTGCGGACACTGAAAAGCGCTTGGCGTGGGTTCAACGCGAGTCGACATGTGTCCCTCTTGTTCAATAATAAATGTCAGGATTACAACGCCGATCCCCATTACGCAACAAAGGAATCGGCGTTGATGGCAATGGATTCTAAGGAAGCACTGATTAAAGACTTGTTAGGTTTTTCCGGGGGGAAACCTTTCTGGAGAAAGGTTCTCCCCCTCGCATATCCAGTGAATTAGCGCATTTTCGCCTTGAAACAAGGCTCTCCCCTGAAACAATAACCATCGTTTCAGGGGTGAGCCTTATGCAAAGGCGAAAATGCGCTACGTATTCTTCACGGCGGAAAACTCATGTTGTCACGTATAAGGAAAACTGATGGACACGGCAATGGGTGAAGGCTGCCGCGCATGCCTCGGGAGGGGAGTTTCAGGCGTCTGCCGCTCCCGGAACCCTGCGCGGCGGCGCCGCGAAAAACCGCCGCCGCTACTGGGAGCGGCGGACTATATGTCCACCCAACGCGGTGAGCTTTTTATCGATATCTTCATATCCCCTGTCCAGATGGTAAATGCGCTGCACTTCGGTCGTGCCCCGGGCGGCAAGTCCGGCCAGGACAAGGGATGCGCTGGCGCGCAGGTCCGAAGCCATGACAGGGGCGCCGAGCAGGCGGGGAACGCCCCGCACATGGGCGCTGCGTCCGGAAAGTTTGATTTTCGCCCCCATGCGCACAAGCTCCTGTACATGCATGAAGCGGTTTTCAAAGATGGTTTCCTCTATGACGCCCGAACCTCCGGCAACGCACATCAGGGCCATGACCTGCGCCTGCATGTCCGTGGGAAACCCGGGGTAGGGCAGGGTGGTCACATCCACGCAACGGAGTTCCCCGCCGGGGCGGGCCAGAACGCCGCCCTCCGGCTGCGTGGCGATATCCACTCCCATTTGGCGCAATATTTCCACAACCGCTTCGAGTTCATCCAAGGGGCAATCGTCGAGCGTGATGGAGCCGTTGGTTATGGCGGCGGCCACCATGAACGTTCCGGCTTCTATGCGGTCCGGCATGATGTCGTAGGAGCATCCGGCGAGGCGGGGCACACCCTGGATACGGATGAGGCTGGTGCCCTGGCCGGTGATTTTCGCGCCGCAGGCGTTGAGAAAATCCGCCAGGTCCGAGACCTCGGGTTCACGCGCGGCGTTTTCCAGGAGGGTCTCTCCTTCGGCAAGGCTGGCGGCCATGAGCAGGTTTTCCGTGCCGCCGACCGTTGGGAAGGGAAAAATGATGTGCGCGCCCTTGAGTTTTTTGCAGCGGCCATGGATGTAGCCTGCTTCAAGGTCAAAAGTCGCGCCCATTTTCTCCAGAGCGCTGAGGTGCATGTCCACGGGGCGGGCGCCAATGGCGCACCCGCCGGGCAAAGCCACTTTGGCCTCGCCGAGCCGGGCCAGAAGCGGCCCCAGGCAAAGCACGGAAGCGCGCATGGTCTTGACGAGTTCGTAGGGCGCTTCCACCTGGAGTTCTCCGGGGGTCACGCGCACGGTGCCGTTGTTTTGCTCGGTGCGCTCCCAGGAACAGCCGAGTATGTCGAGCAGCTTCAACGTGGTGTTGATGTCGCGCAGACGCGGCACGCGCCTGTAGGTTATGGCGCCGTCCACCAGGGGCGCGGCCAGAAGAATGGGAAGCGCGGCGTTTTTCGAGCCGCTGATGCGAACACGTCCTTGCAGGGGCACGCCCCCGTTGATGATCAATTTATCCAAAATATTATCTCCTCATGACGCCGGGACGCACAGGGGTATTGACTGTGCGGAGGACTTGGCGTATCTTTTCATTCTTTACGGCGGGAGTAGCTCAGTTGGCAGAGCACATGGTTGTGGCCCATGTGGCCGTGGGTTCAAGTCCCATCTCTCGCCCCATTCGCTTATGAGAGGCCGCGTCTTCGGACGCGGCCTTTTTGTTTTGTTTTTGAAACAGCTTCATGATGCGCAGTGTGTCCTGGAGCCTTGGCAACGGCATGTTGCATGACATGTTTCGCCTTCCCGGGCAAGTCGAGCGACTTGTAGGATCAGGCGCGGGGGGGCCTTTCGCTGCAATGCTCAGGTCAAAAATCTCTTCCGCAAGATGCTCCCCTTAGCGGCGTCGGAACAGGGGGAGCATGTCCAGCACATGGCGCGCAGACGGAGAGCCGAGAGAGCGCGCGCTCCACATATATGCCAGGCCCAGCAAAGGCGCAAGGACGGGCGCGGCGCTCCACTGCGGCCAGGGCCACAGGGCCAGGGCGCACCTGACGACGGCGTACAGGACGGCGCAGAGGGGCAGGTGCAGCAACGCCCCCCGCGTGAGCAGCGCCTTGGAGCGCAGCAGGCCGCGTCGTTTGAGCATGCCCCACAAGAGCAGAGTGTTCGTGAGTCCCGCCAGGCTGACGGCCAGGGCCAGGCCGGCGGCTGCCAGACTTTGCATGAGCGGCCAGGCCAGAAGCAGGAAGCCGCCAAGTCCCAGCAACGCGGCATACACGGGGGGGGCATACTCATGGCGGGCGAAGCTGGCGGAAGCAAGGGGGCGCAGGGCGGCGAAACCGGGCAGGCCAAGGGCCATGCAGGCCAGGGTGGCCGCGGTGCCTTGCACGGCCTGGTGGGAGAAAGCGCCGTGCCCGAAAAGCAGGGCCACAATGGGTTCGGCCAGGGCGGCGAGCCCGGCGCTTGCCGGCAGGCTGATGCACAGCACAACGCCCAGGGCCTGCCGCAACACGGCGTCGAAGGCTTCGGCATCACGGCTCGCCGCGAGGGCGGCGAGTTCGGGAAGGGCCGCCGTGCTGACGGCCACGCTGAAGACGCCGAGGGGGAGCTGCACGAGGCGTTCCGCGTAATGCAGCCAGGATACCGCACCTTCGGCCAGCCATGTGGCGGCAAGCGTGGCCAGCAAGGTATTGATCTGAAAACCGGACACGCCGAAGACCACGAGCCCGGCATCCTTGCCCAGCTTGCGGGTCACGGGGTCGAGGAGCCGCCAGGGGCCGCGCCACTGGAAGCCTATGCGCGCGAGGGGCGGCTGCTGCGCCCCCCATTGTAATATTCCGGCGACGAGCACGCCCCAGGCCAGGGCGTAGGCCACCGGCGCCTTGAGTATCCAGGCGCCGAGGGCGGCCAGGATGAGCGTGCAGTTGAGGATGACGGGCGCCAGGGCCGGAGCCAGGAAATGACCCATGGCGTTGAGCAGTCCCGCGCTGACGGCCGTACCCATGATGCAGAGCGCGTAGGGGGCGCAGATGGCGAGCAACCGGGCCGTGGTTTCCAGCAGGTGCGGCTCCTGGCGCAATCCGGGCGCGAGGAAGCGCGTCACGTCGTATGGGAACAGCGCGCAGACAAGGGCAAGGCACCCGGCGAGGATGAGCGACCAGACAAGGGCGCTGCGGGCCATGGCGAAACCGCGCTGCGGGCCGTGGCGCGCACCGCATTGCA
Source organism: uncultured Desulfovibrionaceae bacterium (assembly GCA_964517355.1). GTDB lineage: Bacteria > Desulfobacterota > Desulfovibrionia > Desulfovibrionales > Desulfovibrionaceae > CAZFCK01. The sequence continues at coordinate 22,247 of CAZFCK010000055.1, forward strand.
TGAAGGCGGGGACAAAGGCCAGGCTCCAGGCGCCGTCGGCAAACAGGCGGCGCAGGGTGTTGGGGATGCGGAAGGCGATGAAAAAAGCGTCGGCAAGGGGGCCTGCGCCAAGGGTCGCGGCGATGCAAAGGTCGCGTGCGAAGCCGAGCACGCGGCTTACAGCGGTGGTTTTTGTCAGCAGCGCGCTGTTGGCGGCAAGGCGATGGGACATGGGCGGGATGTAGAACGGAAGCGGCGCAAGGGCAAGAAAAACCCTGGGCAGAACGCGCCGCATCGTCCGTTTTTGCAAAATACGGTTTTCAACAATGTGGTTATTTCCTTTGCTCCGAAAGTGCCTTCGGGGGGAAACCTT